>CAKOSO010000017.1 GCA_934102355.1 uncultured Bacilli bacterium | reverse complement strand
GATTTATTTATGTATTAAACATATATTGATAAATCCGCTTTTTAGGTATACTTAATAAAGCCTAAAGTATTTTTTCTTTAAGCATACGATATATATAACTTTAAATATAACTATAAGTTACTAATCATAATTTTATTTCTTAATAATCTAAATCTTTTAATTCCATAACTTACTCTTTTTATTACTTTTGTTTTATTATTTAAACCCTCTGTTACACCATTGGTATAATTATATTTAAAGGCATTTATTATCTCTTCAAACCAGTTATGAAAGGCTGTTGTGCAAGCTTTAAACTCTTTTATCTTGCAATTTTCAACTCTATATATCCAATTTGCGTATTCCTTTTTTAATTTTTCTTTGTCTTTCATACTGCAAATTTTGTAATACTCTTCCTTTAATCGATGAGCAATTCTTAAATCTTCACTATACCAAAACATTATTTCAAGAGCTTGTTTTTCTTCATAACTAAGTTTGTTATAATGTTTTGTAATTAAACTTTTGCTTCTTTTAAAATATTTTCTTTTTTCCGGAGATAATTTTTTTTGAATTTTCTTTCTTATATTTTCAATTGCCCTAATTACTTGCCTTTGAAAATGATATTTATCTGTTATAATTATTGCATTAGGAAATAATTCTTTAGCAAGCTCTTTGTAAGGCTTCCACATATCGCTTACAAAGAATTTTACCTTTAATCGGTCAGCCTTTGAGAAGCTTCTAAAATAGTCCCTTAAAAAGCTTGTTGACCTATTAGGTAGTATATCTACTATTTTTCTTTTTTCACCATCCACAAGAATACATTGGAATCTTTCTCCGTCAGCATCGCCTTTAAATTCATCTATACAAAGTACCTCCGGCAGTGTTTCGGGTTTAGTGAAGTTTATATAATTGAATAGCCGAATTATTGTTGTTACAGATAGTCCAACTTCTCTTGCAATGTGACTAAAGCTAACAACTTCCCTAAATTTTTCATATATAACTTTATAAAAAATAAGTGAACAACGTTGATATTTATTTATAAAATCATATTTTTCATAAAATCTTTTGCCGCATTTTTCACAACAGTATCGCCTTTTATTTAACACCGGTAAATTTTTTATTGTTCAGAATACCATGCTTTATATTTTGTTTTCTGTAATCATGAATGTGCTTTGTCTTGTTACCACAGCAAGGACAAGTGTGTTCTTTTGCTTTTGTACTAATATGAATTTCAATGCTTTTTTCTTTTTCAATAAGGTCTTTTACTTTTACCCCTTTTAAATTTAAAAGTTTTGTGATATAATTAATTTGCATTTGTTATCATCCTTTCGTTTGGTTTAGTCACTTAACATTATAGGATAATTTGATAACAAATGCACTTTTTTTTGCAAAAAAATGTTGAGATAACATTTTTTATAATGTTACCCCAACATTTATTATAGAATCGTTATTTATTTGCGTTTGCTTTATATTGATTTGCCATATATTGACGTTGATAATTTAAAACTTTCGGAACGTAATTTTGGGTTTCTTTAAACGGAGGAATTCCGTTGTATTTTTTTACATTTCCGGGGCCGGCATTATAG
>CAKOSO010000016.1 GCA_934102355.1 uncultured Bacilli bacterium | reverse complement strand
TTTGAAAAGAACGCCGCCGGCGAATGCGTGGAAGCCAGCGCTTGTGCAGCGGACACACCCGTTGTATGCGGAAGTTCCTGTTGTCCGGAAGGGTCGACTTGCGATGGTGATAAATGCTGCTTGGGCGGTGTATGTTGTATAGAAGGATTAAAACCAACACTTTGCCATACGATTCCACCCAACTATAGAGATCGATATGGCGACGAAACCGCTTATGCTTGTGTAGGGACTTTCAAGACAATAGCAAGTGCTTGCACTGAAGCTCGAGAAAAATCGATGAAAACGTTCGGATTTATAGATTCAAATCTCGAACTTGTATATGGATATACAGTTAAAAATAACAGCTATATGGAGATGAAGCTTTCCCCAGATCCAAATTCGGAAGGTTGTACTACAAGCGCTGGCGGAAGCCCCTTTGTTGGTTGTAGTGGCACTACGCTCAACAACTGTAGTGGAAGCACCACTTGTTATGATAATTAATCCCGCAAAAAGCCCCCTGACAAACAGAGGGCTTTTTTTATTATTAGTATTGCCAAAAAAAACGACTCGAACAAATCCGATTTTTTCCCAAAAATAGTGTGAAATTTTTGTTAAATTGTTTTTTTACATACAAACATATGTAAAATCAAAAAGCTAAAAATAAAATTATTCTTTTAAATCAAATAGATGGCGTTTTTGTCGATTTTAAGCCTTGTCTTACACTGCAAAATGTGCAACCATTGGTTTTAGTACATATAAAATAAGCTAAACAAAAAAAGAGGTAAAAATGGAGCCGGTTAGCAAAAAATTAAAAATCAAAGGTAAAATGGAATTAATTTCAATGCCTGCCAAAGTATGGCGGGCTTTTGGTGCAATTTGCAAAAAAGAAAAAGTACCGGAAAATGATTTAGCGGGTCGGATTTGGAAAGTCAAAGGAAAATCAAAATTTTCTTATGCAATACAACTTTTTGTATTTATTTATAATCAACCGAAGAAGTTGTCAAAGTTGAAATTCATGAAAGCTTTGAAACGTCAGCCCAAAGAAAAATAATTTCTTGGTTAAAGCGTAAGTGCTTAATATATAGTGGATTTTGGAACAATTTATAAATGTGCGGCGCGGGCGCGCGTGGTTTTTGCGCGCCGCACATTTAGACGTTACGATGAAGTAAAAAGATTCTTCACCTTCGCTCAGGATGACACCACAGCTTCAAGAGATTCTTCGCTGACGCTCAGAATGACGGAGGCATCGCATAAAATAAATTTACTCTTTTTCCTTCGAGTCGCTCTATGACAAAACTATAAAAACACTTGTTATCAACCAGAGCGCGCATACAGACTTATGTATTTGCTATTATTTTCAGTTATTTTTATGTTTTGCCTTGCAATATACCTGATTATGGACTACCTTTATAATTGTAGACATTCGGCCTATAACTTTAAACTCTTGAAAGGATTTTATTATGCTTTTGTGCAAAAACGTAGTCGTCAACGGACGCAGAACCAGCATGAGATTAGACAAAGAAACTTGGATCGCTTTATCCGACATTTGCCGCAGAGAAAATATCGCACTTTATAAATTGTGCTCATTGATCGACAGCGCAAAAGGTAATTCCGGATTGTCTTCGTC
>CAKOSO010000015.1 GCA_934102355.1 uncultured Bacilli bacterium | reverse complement strand
ATTTTAGTTAGTAGTTATTACTACCTATAAATTGTTGCTTTTAATGGTTGTTTTACCAGAACCATAAGGGCTCCATTAGAAATCAACTTGCGGTCTTAATTGTTCGCAAGTTTTTATTTTATATAAAACTTAAAAAATTTTCTTTCTTTCAAGGAGGAAACCTATGAGATGTGGTATTTATGTAAGAGTACCTACTGACGACCAAAAAGAGGAAAAATTTATCAAAATAATTTAATCCTCTTTTTTGTTTTTTTGGATATGGAAATAAAATCTATGTCTAGCCAGCACTGAATTTATACTCCCGTACAAATTCGTATGTGGGAAATTCCCACCCCTTTTTATTTTTTGAGATAAAATGTATTATTAATTATTCAACTTCCATTTTGGTGGGTAAATATATTCTATTATTTCTTTCTTAGGTACATAATGTTTTTTTATTTTAGTTCTATTTGATTTTAAATCTGGTAAAGCTTGTCTACAATACTTATCTAGTTCACAAAATATATTTTGACAATCTATAAGTTGTAATGGTCTATTACCAATTCTTTTAAAATCTAAATTAAGCCTTTTAAATTCTTCATCTTGATGTTCATACATATATCTGATTATATCTTCATTACTCATTTTACCTTTATCAATAAAACACTTTTTAATTCCACGAAGTGATCCTGGTCCAGCTACTGTAAATTCATCTTCTTTCCAATTTACCACTTCACTGTAATTTATATCAGTCACTAATTGATAAGCCATGAAGTTTCCAATTAATGGATAACTTTTTATAATATTAAATGCTTCTTCCATAGTATTACATTTAACTATTTTTTCTTGTATTTTGTCTTCATTGAACATTTTATTAAGTAGTGCTAAATGATTATCGTGTTTTCTATCATATTCAAATGCCTTATTAGCACAACTAATATAAGCATCATTATATATTTTAACACCATTTGATATAGCATTTTCCAATACTTTGGAATAATCTTTTACATTAAATGTTTTTAAAGTAATATCTTCAAAATTATTTAATAATAATTCCCAAGTAGATTCTTTATTAAATAATTTAAATAATAGTATTCTAAACAACATATCTTCATCAGAATATTTTTTACCATTGTAGATAATATTTTTTAATAGATATTGACTAACTCTATCATTAACTCTATAACTATTACAAAACTTATATTCTTGTAATATTTTATCTTCAGTCCATGGAGCAGATTCTCCATTTATTTTTTTCCAAAATATATTTTGTCTTTCACAAGCAAAATACCAATATAAATCATATACTTCTTGTCTTTTCTTCATATATCTACCTCATACACTTTGGATCTCTTGAATTAATACATCTTTTTAAAGTTAATACTTTATCCTCACTTTCAGTATAATTAGCAATTATCTTTTGGCCTATACAACCACTTTTACATATAGGGTATTGTTCACAAGTATAACAAGAATTATCAGTATTAAATTTTCTAATATTGCTAAAATACTCTGAATTATACATTTCCATTAAGGAGTTTTCTCTTATATTTCCACTAATACCTAATTTAGTAAAATATTTAATAGAATCACACGGATAAGCTATTCCATCAAATCCAATTATCATTATTTCATCAGCTATAATACAAGGTGTATTTTCAATACCAAGTATATTCCAAGGAGTTCCTAATCTAATTTTATCTTTATCATTTGAATTTAAATAAAGGTTTTTAATTGCTAATAATTCTTCTTTTGATAAGTCCATATCAGTTGTTCCTTTACCATGTGGAACAAACCTTAATAAACTAACTCTATCAAAATAACTTCTACTTTTAAATGTTTCAATAGTTTCGGTTACTACTGATTCTAATCTAGAAAAAGAATCTTTTGAAACAGTATAATGAAATCCTAATCTTAAATTATTATTTTCAAATACTTTATCAAAGAATTCAACTTTATCATAAACTGAAATATCTTCTTCATCAGATAGTGAATCAGCAAGTGAATAAACTATTTTATTTAATCCTAAAT
>CAKOSO010000014.1 GCA_934102355.1 uncultured Bacilli bacterium | reverse complement strand
AGTGTTTATAATGCTGCACATAAATTAGTCGAATATGCTACAGATCAATTTGAAGAAAATACAAAGCAAGTTGAAGTACTAATTAGACAAAGAGAAAATAATATAAACATAGCAAATGAATTGAAAATAGCTTTAGAAGCTGCTCAAAACAAGGATAAAGAATGGAAAACTAAAGTAAAAGATATATCAAGTTTGGTATCAGAAGATATAGTTGAAGCATTAACAATTATAGGAAAAACAAAAAACAAAATTCCAGAAAATTACGAAGATGCAACAAAACTTGTAACAGCAAGAATTAACAACCTAGAAACAAACTTACATATTGAAATTGATATGGAAAGAATTGAAGATAGATCAAAAGCATTAAGTTACATAGGAATTGAAGTTGCTGAAGCTTTAAGAGGAATACCAACACCAGTATATGATCCAAAACAAGAAAAAGCAGTAAAAGAAGCTAAAGTAAAAGAAACAGAAAAAGTAGAAGAAACACTAGAAGAATTCATAGAAGAAACAAGATTTGAAGTAAAACCATCATTATGGGAGAGAGTAAAACAAAGCAAATTAGTACAAGCAATAAAACGATTAACAAGAATAAGAATAGTAATTGACGTACCAGCACTTCCAGAAGGTAGGGGAAAATAATTATTATAATAAGAGGCACGGTACTTATGCCTCTTATTTTTGTAGCAAGAAAGGAAAAGAAAAATGAAAATAATAGAACCTAAAATAGAAATTGAAAAAGTAGATTACAATAGAATGATGAAAAACTTAGAAAGAGCATGTAGAACTTGCTATCGTTCAGAAGATAAAATTACAGATGAAAGCTATAAAACATTATTAAAAAACTGCATAAACAGAGGACATGAATCAATACTAGAACATGAAAAAATAACAATTAGAATGATTTGTGATATAGGCGTATATAAAGATATAACAAGACATAGACATGCATCATTTTCAATAGAAAGCACAAGATATTGTAATTATGGAAAAGATAAATTTGATAAAGAAATAAAATTCATAAAGCCAGTAAACATTGAAGAAGGAACAGAACTTTACACAGAGTGGAAAACATCAATGGAAGAAATTGAAAAACACTATATAAAAATGTCAGAACTTGGAGCAACACCAGATCAAATGAGAATGATTTTACCACATTCAACTGCTGCTCTAGTTACAATGACAGCAAATATTAGAGAATGGAAGCATATATTAAGCTTAAGATGTACAAAACACGCACACCCTGCAATAGAACAATTACTTATCCCATTCTTGCTAGAACTAAAGAAAAATATGCCAGAAATATTTGAAACTGTTGAATATGATGAAGATTTTGATAAAACTAAATTTGCAAAATTAACAGAGATTGAATAAATAGGTAATTTACATTTGAAGCTAGGTATGTTATAATAAAAAAAGAAGGTGATAGCATGTTTAAAAATAAATATAGTAATTTCTTAACAATATTTTTAGTTATAATAATAATTGTAATATTAATAGTTGCATCAGTTGTAATTGTAAAAGCAATACAAAATAACCAAGATGAAAAAGAGAAGAAAAAAATACTTGCTACATTGGAAGATGGAAGCCAAGAGGATAACAACGATGAAAACAACCAAACTGATGACGAAAACAACTCAACAATAGAAGATTTTATAAACGGAGCACCAATTGAAAACAATACAAATGAAAATGCAGGAAGTGGCGATGGCTCAGGAACAACAAGAAGAAAAACTGTTTTTTATAAGGAATACCCAGTAATTGGATACATAAAAATACCAAAAACAAAAGCAAGCTATCCAATACTTTTAGATGCATCTCCAGGAGCTCTAGATACTGCAGTTGCAGTAACATATCCTACAAACCCAACACTAAATACACCAGGAAATGTTGTTATAATAGGACACAATTACAGAAATGGAAAATTCTTTGCTAACAATAAAAAACTAGTTGTAGGAGATACAATTCAAATTACAGACTTAGTAGGAAAAACATTAACATACACAATATACGAAATAATGACACTTAAAGATACAGACACAACATATGCAGTAAGAGATACAGGAGGAAAAATAGAAATATCATTATCAACATGCACAGATGATGGAAGCGGAAGACTTGTAATACTTGCAAGAGTTGATTAATTTAAAAAATATAAGCTCAATTATTAGTGGACAAAGCTAATAATTGAGCTTTATTTTTTGCACACTTAGGTTGTCGAAAAATGGCGAAAAAACGGGAATAGAAAATGAACAAATTTACATAAAACTCTTTACAAAATATGGAATTTAATATATAATATTAAAGGTCGAATTGCAATATAATGTAATATCGAAATAAAAAAAGTAGGAGGATAATAATGAAAAATTCAAAACTTAAAATTCTTTTAATGATAGTAATTGTAGGAATTTTTACAGTAGGAATGCCTATATTTACTTATGCAG
>CAKOSO010000013.1 GCA_934102355.1 uncultured Bacilli bacterium | reverse complement strand
ATATTTTGCACTCTCATTATTAAAACAAAATTTAGGTGGAACATGATCCCATGTTAAATCTGCTATTTTTCCGCAAATATTACATCTATCATGTATTTTTCTTTTTTCTCTTGCATAACTCCTACTTTCTTTCATATTTTACTTCCATTATATTTTTATTTATTAATCTTTTTTGATTTTTGTTTATATAACAAAATAATTTATTAAAGTTATATAATTATTTTACTGAGTAGTTATAACTCTTTTAAATTTATTAATTTTTTTAATGAAATATCAGAAACAGCTATAATATTTTCATCTTTTCCATATACATTTTTACTTACTAAATGTTCGTTTACTATAAATACATTATATACTTTCCACCCTTCTCCTTTTAAATTATATTGCTGTTTTACATCTTCAATATGTTTTTTTACCCATTCACTTCTTCTTATAAGTTTTGTACTATAACTTTTTTTATTTTCACTATCTTCAAACATTTCTCGATATTCACAATATATTTCATATGGATTTTTTGATAACTTGAAATCTTTCACTTCTCCTACAACAATTTTTTTCTCTTTATCATAAATATATAAAATATCTATATCTCCCAAATCTTTATTTTCTTCATCTAGTATCCTCTTCTTATTAATTTTTTTTAAATTTTTATCAACTATTAATTCAGGAAATGTATTTAGTATATTAAACACACTATCATTAAATGCTTGTCCCCTATCTTTACTTACTTTTCCAATATATTTATCCATTTCTTTACTTCTAGCTTTAAATTTTCCATCACTTATAAGATCCATCGTAAACATAGTCATGTGAAAAATATTTCTGTTTCCCCATATGTATTCATTATCTCTTTTTATAAGTGGTCTCCTTGTGAATGATAGTTCCCTATTAAATCTCCATGGATATGTATCTTCTTTTCTAAACCCCTCTGGTGGTATTAGAAAATCATCTCTTTTATCTAAGCAAATATAATCTAATATTTTTTGTATTTTTATCTCTTCAATTTCTTTTAATTGTTCTCGTATTTTTACAGCTAATTTATCACATTCAAATTTTTTTATTTCATCTTTTTGTTCTTCACCAATTAGTATTAAGTTATAACACACTTTTAAAAATTCTGAAAAAGTAAATCCATTTTCAAAATAAAATGCTTCATCTAATTCATTTACTTCAAATTGACTTTTTACTATAATTTCATTCCATTTACCTATTGAATTATATTCAAATTCTCTTATTCTTGCATTTAACACACTACTTCCCATTGTGTTATATTCATCTTTTTTTATTCCTATTCTGTCAGACTTCAATATCTCAATAGGAGTATTAAATATTTTATATCTAAACAAATCATTATTATATGCCCATTCTATTATTAAAGAACATATTGCTAGTATCTCCTCATATTCATATTCTCCCAGTAGCTCTTTTCCTAACGGTGGTTGTGCAGACACATATTCAATTAAAAATTTCAGTGCCTTTGTAATTCTTTGATTTTCATTAAAATCTTTCCATATTTTATCTTTCTTCTCTGGGTAACACAAAATATCATTGTAGTGCCTCCTTTGAAACATCATCATATAATAGATTTGTTCTTCTAAATCATGATATATTGCTTCAATTAGATTATATGGATCTAATTTCTTAACTTTATTTTGAAGTAATTTATATAAATGATCAACTACTAATAGTGTAATTTCATTTTTATCCTCTTCCTAAACTATTCCATAAACCCACTTTTTTAGTGAAATAATAAGTTTTCCAACATTATCAAGTAATTCATTTATATCATTTTCATTAACTCTTCTGTTTTGCGGATAATCAATAGGTTTAAGATATGGATAGATTTCATAATCAAGTGTAAAAAATTTTTGTTTCTTATCAGGATAAAAGATTTTGTCAATTTTTTCATAATCTTTGTCTGTTAAATCTAGTATTTCGTTCAATATAATTAGTAACAAATTCTTTTCCTCTTGATTATCATTTCTATTAAAGCAATGATATGTATCTGGAGTTATATCTAATGAAATTTTATTAAGCTCCTTTTTTATTGTAATAGTATCTTCAAACAATCCTTTATATTCTTGATCATAGAAATACTCCATACTATTTCCTATCATATTAATTTTTATACTAATATATTTCTCAGCAATTGCTTTATCTTCAATAATTTTTTCACATTCACCAATCCAGTAAGAAATAGCATCTATGATGCTATGATAAACATTCAATTCCTCACTATCTTTTACTTTTTCGCTATATATCCATATTTCTATATTTTTCATTTCTACCAGTAAGCTTATAACTATATTGTTTCTATCTAGATTATCATTTAAATATATTTTTCTTTTTCCATCTTGGAGTATCACTTCTTCCATATATTCTGAATTGTATGATTCAACTAAATGCCTATCTTCTTTTTTCAATGCTTTAACTATATATTCAATATCATCTCCTGCACTAAGATATAGCATTGTATTTTTAGGGTTAAATTCATCATTAATATAAAAAGAATAATCACAATTGGTATATATATCTATGTATGGCAGTTCTCCAAAAGCCTGTGGCATTTTTATTAATTTATTCTTTGCATTCATATATCGTGTTAAAAAGAATTTTTGCTCTCTTTCATTTATGGAAATACATTTTAATTCAAATGGATTTAGACATATTGGTGTATTAAATGTTCTTCTATTAAATCCTATTAACATACTTCTTCCAAAAGAGTTATATACTAGACATACAAATATATCCTTATCCTGTATTTTGTTCTTTAATTTCTTTATTATATAACTTATTCTTTTATTCAGCCATTTACCAATTTTATCATTATTGTATTTATCAAATACTTTTTCCTTATCAAAATTTCTTCCATCATCAAAAATTCCAATAGCTACGATTACTTGTTTATTATCTCCTGTTAATAATGCCTCTTTGTATGATGTATCATCTTTTTTTAACTCTATATTTAGAGAATTTTCATTTATTTTTTTATTCCCCAATTTATCAAAATATTTTATGCACTGTTTCCATACTTTATTGTTATATAATTTAATAAATTTTTCCTTTTCTCCATATTGATCAGCAAGACTTACTATAG
>CAKOSO010000012.1 GCA_934102355.1 uncultured Bacilli bacterium | reverse complement strand
TATTTGTATCTTTCTCTAAATAATTTACTGTATAACTTAAGTCAGTTCTCTTTGTGTAGTAAATGTTCATTACATTTGAACCTGTAGTTATAGTTAATTCTTCTGGATTAACTGAATTAAATACATATCCATCAATTGTGATTACTTCATTTCTTCCATTGATTACTGTTTCAAATTTTACATCATTAACTACTTTAGATTGATTTAATACTTTATTTGTATCTTTCTCTAAATAATTTACTGTATAACTTAAGTCAGTTCTCTTTGTGTAGTAAATGTTCATTACATTTAATACTGTATTATCTGATAATACTAATGGATCAACATTAACTGAATCATAATTATAACCATTTATTGTCATTATTACATCAGCTAATTTTATTTCATCATATACATTACCGTCTTCAGATTTTGCATCGTGTAATACTTTATCAGTTCCCTTTTCTAAATAATTAACTACATATTTAGTTGGATTTTTAATTACATTTAATGTAATAGTTTTCACATTACTTTTAACTACTTGTGATTTTCCTTCTATTGTAACCGTTGTTTCTACATAATACTTATAAGTTATTTTACCTAAAGTATCTTTTGTTGCATTGTAACTAAATGTTCCATCTTGATTTAAAGTAATATTTTCTGCTTTTCCATTAGTTTCATCATCATAAACAAGTACTATTCTATCTGTTACAGTTGCATTCTTATCTAAATTCTTATGCGTTAATTCATCATTATCTAAAATTCCTTTTTCTGCTGGTGTTATAAATGTTGTTCCTTGCTTAATGTCATAATAATCATCTTCAACTATAACACCTGGAATTGGAACATATGGCTTATCAAAATCAAGTGATATTGGATTACTTGAACCATATTTTGGATTTCCATCTACTGATTTAGCATTTATAGTAGCACTTACATTAGTATACATACTTCCGTAATGTCCTTTTTCTGCTTCAACAGTATATGTTAAACTATTTGTTGCAGTTGACTTTATATCACCAATTTCCCAAGTAATAGTTGTAGTACCATCTTTATTTTCTACTGCAGTTGCTCCTTCTGGTAAAGTACCTTCTTTGATTTTAAAACCTTTTGGTACAATATCAGTAACAACAGCATCAGTTGCAACTGTAGTAAAATCATTTACTATTTTTTTAAATGTCTCTTTTAATCCTTCATAATTAGATGCAGTATAACTATATTTTTCTGTTGGATCTGATGCAATATTACCTAAGAATGTCATATCAGCACCACTTGTAAATCCTACTGTGTAAATCTTAGTACCATCAGCCTTCATAGTTGTTGCTTTATTATTAGTATTTGTACTTGGTTTGTATGCATCTTTAGTAGTGAAAACATTTCCATAATTGCTATACTCCATAGCAACAGTATTATCATCCTCACTTACATAACATTTACCACTATTATAATAGTTAAATCTTCTATGACTATAATGCCCTTCACAATAATCACTCTCATAATTATCTGAACTACCCATACCATGTCTTTTATTATCAGTTCCTATGTAATATGTTGGTTCACCATCAGATAGTAAGATTACTATCTTTTGTGTATCTGTACCAGAACTACTAAGCAATTCTTCTGCTTTTATTAATCCAGCATGTACATTAGTACCTTGGCCTCCTTTACTACTTGGAATACTATTGATAGTATCTTTTAAAGTAGTTACATCATTAGTTAATGAATTACTAGTATAACTTGTTAATAAATCAGACCCGTATGTTACTATAGCTGCTCTAGTTTTAGCTTTTGTTTTATCAGTTATTAATAACTCAATTAAATCTTTAGCAGCTGTTTTAGTATTTTCCATTGGAGTACCATTCATACTAGAACTTCTATCAAGTACTAATACAACATCTGTTTTATCAACAGTAGTAAATCCATTTGCATTTACAGTTAATGTAACATCTGCGCTTCTTCCTTTCTCTAAATCTTTTTTACTTGCTGTTTTACTAAGTAGTATTTCACCTGCACTACTTTCCGCATTTACATAATTAACCCCAATTAAGAATACGCTAATTGATATTAATAATGTAAATAAATATTTTGCAATCCTATTCATTTTTCCCTCCTATACCTTTTTTGCATTTATCAACAAAAGTGAGTTAACTGGATTATACAAGCAAGTTTGTATAATAAGTATCTCATCTTCTGGTGTTGCCTTTGTATTTGTAGTATATATTGAATTATTAAGTGTATCTATATGTTTAATCCAATCATCAGCATCTACATCATAGTGTTCATAATCATTAGACACTATTTGTACACTAAATATTTCATATATACTTTTTTTATCACCATCCCATAACTCAATATATTTATGGTCAGAATAATATTTATTATCTAAATAATTTTCTAACTTCTTAAATATAACATCATAAACATTCGAATTATGTCCATAAATGTTTATTTGTTTTGAGTTAAGATCAGTTCTATAATCAACAAATATGCTACCTATTATGTCATATTCGTTTCTTATTGAATGGTTTAAATAATACTCATTGTCATTACCTTTTACTAACAATGTTTCTATGCCAGTACCTTCTATTTTAAGTGATCCCACTATATTATCATTTTGATAATATTTCTTGTAATAATCTAAACTATGCTTTGAAGTAGTATTTGTATCTTTCATAAGTGCCACTACTTGTTCAATTTCTGAGGAAACTTGATATTTTTTATATTGCATTACAATAGAGTTACCAACAGAATATAGCATAAACACAAATGATATTACTATAAGAAAACTCATAACCTTTTTTAAAATATTCCTCATAACAACCCCCTGTTATATTTTAGTAAATTTGACTTATATACCCCAATTCATCAACAAATTTACGAATACTGCTTATAATATTCAAAATTTTATTTTTGTCAACGTTTTATAGTAAAAATAGCTATATTTATTTCAAAAATCAAATTATTGTAATAATATCACATCTAAAAAACTCATTTTGTCTACTTTTATGATGAGTTTATTATTTTTTCTTATTCAAAAAAAAATAGGCATTCAATCGCCTATATTCTACATTTTTAACTATATCTTTTTATATATTCATCTATACTATCAATTGCTTTTGCATCTAAAGTTAAATCACTTATAATGTTATTCTTATAAGCATAATAACCAGAAGCTGCTATCATTGCTGCGTTATCCGTACAATACTTAATAACTGGTATAGTCAAATTTATATTATTTTCATTACACATCTTACTAAATTCTTCTCTTATTCCTTTATTAGCAGCTACACCACCACATATAATAAGATTATTTACATTATATTCTTTTAAACTTCTCTTTGTTTTTTTAACAAGTATATCTGTTATTATTTTTTGAAATGATGCTGCTAAATCTTTCTCATTTATTTCTTTTCTTCTCTCTTTTTCATTATGTACCAAGTTTATTACAGCACTTTTAAGTCCACTAAAACTAAAATTATATGTATCATCATCTAATGGAATTGGCAACTTATAAGTACACTTTCCTTCATGAGCAAGATTATCAACTAATGGACCTCCTGGATAAGAAAGACCAATAACTCTTGCCACTTTATCATAACATTCCCCAACTGCATCATCTAAAGTTCCGCCAATTTTTTTAAACTTGAAATGATTACTCATATAAATTAAATCAGTATGTCCACCACTTATTACTAATGCTATAAGTGGAAACTTTAACTCTTTTACTAAATTATTTGCATATATATGACCAGTAATATGATGCACTGGAATAAGCGGTTTATTATACACAAATGATAAAGTTTTTGCAATTTGAAGCCCTACTAACAAAGAACCAACAAGACCAGGTCCATAAGTTACTGCAATTGCAGTAATATCTTCCATAGCTATATCTAAATTTGAAAACAACTCATCTAATACCATAGTAGCACTTTCTATATGACATCTACTTGCTATCTCAGGGACAACTCCACCATATTTCTTATGTATATCCATCTGTGAAAGTACAATTGTTTTTATTTCATCTGTACCATTTTTTATAATACTAGCACTCATCTCATCACATGAAGATTCAATTCCTAATATATAAACATCTTTCATAAAATCACAACTTTCTTTGCATTAAATAAGCATCAATTGTACCATTTGAATAATATTTTTTTCTAACACTTATTATTTTAAAACCATTGTTTTTATAAAGTTTTATAGCCGGCTCATTATTAGTTTTTACTTCCAAAGTAATATTATCACAACCCTTACTACTAGATATATCAATTATCTTTTTAACTAACAAATCACCTATTTTCTTATTTCTATATAACAAAGCAACAGATACATCAATAATCTCTGATCGATCATCAAAAACATCAGCAAGAATAAAACCAACTATTTCATCTTCTAATTCATATACATAACAAACACCAACTGGACTTATTTTCAAAATATAATCATTTGATATTTCTCTTCCTAAAACATTAACTAAATTAAAGTCATTTTCATTATATTCTCTAATCATTGTAACCACCCATCTTTTCAACCGCCTCAACTTCTTTTAAATAAACTGGCTTTAGTGCATGACAATTTATACCAATATCATTTTTATAATAATCATATATTCGTTTAATATCTAATTTTGGTTTTACTGTATTAAATTCCGAAATAGGAGTATTAGAAATAATTAAATAATCTTCAAGTTTTATAATTTTATTTATTAAATCATCTTTGTTAATATATGATTCATCTAAAATATTATTATAATTACTATCATAAATAGCCGCATATACATAATTCCTTCTAGCATCAATAGAAGAAATATAATATTTATAACTCATATTAGATATAGCATATGCTTTTAAAGTAGATATTGGTACTATATTTATATTACATGCCCAAGCATATATTTTTGCAATAGTAACACCAATTCTGATGCCTGTAAAAGAACCAGGTCCGTTTACAACCATTATTTTATTAACACTATTTCTCTTAATATTATTCTTATCAAATATACTTTCTATTGCACTCATAGCATACTTAGAATGTTCACTAGATGGTAAAGTAATTTCATCAAGTATAACATCATCATTAATAATTGAAACAGTAAGAGTATCCGTACTTGTATCTATAAATAAAGTTATCACAAAATTGCCTCACACAACTCTTCATATTTAATACCATGTGGTTTAAAAATTAAAATTCTAGTATCTTCATCAACAACCTTAATTTTTACATCCAATCTTTCCTCAGGCAAATAATCTTCAATTAAATCTGCCCATTCAATAATAACTACTCCACCTTTTGTAAAATACTCCTCAAGTCCAAGATTTTTAACATCTCCATTTAACCTGTATAAATCCATATGATATAAATTCATTTCACCAGTAGTATATTCTTTTATTATATTAAAAGTAGGAGAAGTTATATTCTCATCTATACCTAATGCCTCAGCAAAACCCTTTGTAAAAATCGTCTTACCACTTCCTAAATCACCAGTTAAACATATAACCATATTAGGAAATTTTTCTGATTCAATGTTTTGTGCTATCTCCATAGTATCTTCTTCACATTTAGTTGTTATCTTATAATCCATTTCTATCACCTATTTAATTATAATAAAAAGATTTATTTAATACAAGCCAAAACACATAAAATTTACACACACAAAATAAATAAAAAAAAAATAAGACAAGGATCTTATTTTAAAAAATAAAAAGACTGGCGACGACCTATTTTAGCATTCACTATTTTCGGCGTTTAAGTGCTTAACTTCTGTGTTCGGGATGGGAACAGGTGTATCCACTTAGCAATCATCACCAGTACAAATATAGAGAAATTAATTCTCTGAAAACATGATAACATGGGTTGCAACAAATTAGATAGGGTTAAATCCTCGACCTATTAGTATTAGTCCGCTCAATTTATCACTAAACTTCCACTTCTAACCTATCAACGTTGTAGTCTACAACGGGTCTTACTATATACATATGGGAAAATTCATCTTGAAGAAGGTTTCACGCTTATATGCTTTCAGCGTTTATCCTCTCCGCACATAGCTACTCTGCACTGCCACTGGCGTGACAACAGATACACCAGAGGTGCGTCCATCCCGGTCCTCTCGTACTAAGGACAGCACTTCTCAATTTTCCTACGCCCACGACGGATAGGGACCGAACTGTCTCACGACGTTCTGAACCCAGCTCGCGTGCCACTTTAATGGGCGAACAGCCCAACCCTTGGAAGCGAATCCACCTCCAGGATGTGACGAGCCGACATCGAGGTGCCAAACACCACCGTCTATGTGAACTATTGGGTGGTATCAGCCTGTTATCCCCAGGGTAACTTTTATCCGTTAAGCGACGACCATTCCATACTGAATCGCCTGATCACTATGCCCTGCTTTCGCACCTGCTTGACTTGTAGGTCTCGCAGTCAAGCTCCCTTATACCATTACGCTCTGTGAATGATTTCCAACCATTCTGAGGGAACCATTGGGCGCCTCCGTTACTTTTTAGGAGGCGACCGCCCCAGTCAAACTGCCCACCAGACACTGTCCCTGATCCAGATAATGGACCTAGGTTAGAAATCCAACATATTAAGGGTGGTATTCCAAGGTTGACTCCACTAGAACTGGCGTCCTAGTATCAACGTCTCCCACCTATCCTCTACATAACATATCGAATCTCAATATCAAGCTACAGTAAAGCTCCATGGGGTCTTTCCGTCCTGTCGCGGGTAACCTGCATTTTCACAGGTATTAAGATTTCACCGAGTC
>CAKOSO010000011.1 GCA_934102355.1 uncultured Bacilli bacterium | reverse complement strand
GTGCTTGATAAAAATTGGATGAACCAACTTGATAATATGGAACAACTTAAGGAAGGTATTGGTTTAAGAGGATATGCACAAACTAATCCACTTCAAGCTTATGCTTTAGAAGGTTTTCAAATGTTTGATAATATGCTTAAGGAAACTAATAGAGAGATTACTACATATTTACTTAAGGCTGAAGTTAGACAAAATTTAGAGAGACATGAGAATAAGAATATTAAGACTAACGATAGTAGTGAAGGGACTAAGAAGACACCTAAGAAGGTAGAAAATAAAATTGGTAGAAATGATCCATGTCCTTGTGGATCTGGAAAGAAGTATAAAAACTGTCACGGAAGATAGCCGTAAAATAAGGCTTTGAGAAAATTTATGTGTACAAAAAAAGCACCAATTTTCTCAAATGTGTACATTTTGTGCACATAAAAGTATAAAATATGCAAAATAATTTCTTAAAAACCTTATAAATAAAGGAATTATATAATGTGCACATTTTTGTGAAATAATGAAACTAGCATATGAATTGCTAGTTTTTCTTTGTTCAATAAGAAAGGACAGGGAACATTATGTCAGAGATTAGGATTATGAAAAGGGGAAAGGTTTATCAATATCGATTTGAAATTGCTTCAAGAGGAGGGGTAAGAAGGTATATTAATAAAAGTGGCTATGAATCGAGAAAAGAAGCTCAAGAAGCAGGAGCAATTGCTTATAATGAATATTTTAGAACTGTAATAAACAAAAGATAAAAGATATGTCTTATGAGGACTATTTAGACTACTGTATGACTAATTATTGCTACTTTAATGTTAAATATGCAACGATAGCATCATATTTAAATATTATTAAAAATCATTTAAAACCAGAATTAGGAATGTATAAGTTAACTCAACTAGATTCTTATACAATACAAAACTATATTAATAAACTATATAAAGAAAAGGATTATTCAAAACATTATTTAAAAGGAATACTAAAATTAATAAAAGGATCACTTAAATATGCCTGTTATACAGTTAATTTTATAAATGATAATCCAGCTGAAAGAGTACATATACCTAAATATGATGTTGTTACTGGTGATCCAGCACATATTTTTACTCAAGAAGAGTTTGAAATAATACTAGAAAGATTTAAAGATGTACCATATATCTATTATTCATTCTTAACAGCTTATTATACAGGACTCCGAGTATCAGAATGTTATGCTTTAACATGGGATAATATAGACTTTGAAAAGAAAACACTAACAGTAAACGAAAATATTATAAAAAAGAATCAACATCAATTACCTAAAAAATATGTAATAACAAAAGGACATTCAGTAGAAGAATGGTATTATGGAACATGTAAGAATCATCAATCAAATAGAACTATAGGTATAGGAGATACATTAATTAAAGCATTAAAAGAATATAAAAAAGAACACGAAGAAAGAATGAAATCCGAAAGAGAAGATAGAAGAAGAACATTTAGACAAATGGTAGATAAATCCAAAAGTGTTGTAGCAGATGAAATGATATTTACTGCTCTCATAACTTCTTTAATGATATTCCAAAAGAAAAGGTACTAGAATGTTCAGAGTATTGTATGGCATTTGTAAAAGACTATCTAGGTTATAATGATGAACAAATATTACATGCCACATTACATATGGATGAAAAAACTCCTCATATTCATTGCGTTGTAGTTCCTTTAATAAAAAAGTTTGATAAAAGGACATCGACTGAACGATATACCATCTCTAAAAAGCAATATATCCACGATAAAGAACATTTAAGTGAATTGCAAGATAATTATTGTGAATTATTAAATCTAGGTGGATTTGCTCTAGAAAGGGGTCAAAAACATAGTGAAGTAGAACATTTAAATATGAAAGAATTTAAAAGAGCAACACAAGAAGTAAATAAAGAATTAACAAATAGAAGTAATAAACTAGATCAAGCTATTACTGATTTAGAAGTAAAAATGAAATCTAATAAACCAGTATTATTTGAAAAAGCATCAATTAAGATAAAAAAAGATACATTTGATAGTATGAACAAAGTTATAGAAGAATCTAAAAAAATAAGTGAAATGAAACCTAAATTAGATAAGACATATAAAGCTATGAAAGAACAAATAAATACATATTCAAAAATACAACAAGAAAACTATGATTTAAAGGATGAAAATGAAAATTTAAAATTTCAAAACACAAAGTTATCAAATAAAGTATCAATACTCGAAAATACAATAAATGTTTTAAAAAGAACAATAAAAAGGGTAGCAGATTTCTTCTATCATTTAGTATCTGATGGATTAATCTCAAAGAAAAAAGAGGAAGAAATACATAATATATTAGGTAGTGACTATAAACCATATAAAGAAAAGAGTAGAGATGACGGACTTTCCTTATAAGACTATCTTTAAGACAAGATAGTAACACACTATGATATTGGCAGAGCCAATAACAATGTGTGCCAAGGATAAACTCTTTAGAATCCCATTAAGCACCAATACTACAAACTAATGTAAGTAGTATTGGTGCCTTTTTTATTTCATCATAGAAATTCATAAAAAAGAAAAATACTATCGCCACTTTCATTCCTTCGAAACAAAACGTGCCACGTATTTTTGTTCAAATATTTACATAAATGCAAATATTTGATATAATATAAACATAAAAGTTGATAAGCATATATGTTTATATTAAAAAGGTGGTTATTATGGATAATAGGTTTGGAGATTTTATAAAAAAGAAAATTAATCTGGTTATTGAAAAAGACAATATGAAAAAATCTGAAATAATTAGAGAGTTTTCTATAACAACACAATATTTAAATGATATAGAAAACGGAAAGAGAATCCCTTCATCAAAATTAATGAAAAAAATGGCAAAAGTATTAAAACTTAATGAAAATGAAACTATTCAACTATACGATTTAGCTTCAGAATGCCATAAGGATAAGAAAGTTCCAGCTGATATTGAAGAATTTATTATTAACAATAAAGATGCAAAAAATAAAATAAGAGAAATGATCATGGAAATGGAGAAATAATATGAAAGAATCTAGAAATATATCAAAATTAAAAAGAGAAAGAATGATAAATTTTCTTGAAATACTAAAAGAAAAAAACTCCGATGATGATTCTATCAGAGCTATTAACGAAATTGAAACACAGATAAATGATAAAAAATATGGACTTATATGGGAAGAACATGAAGAAAATGTAGATATACAGTTAGAAAATAAGATACCAGTATTTAATGAATTAAATGATAAGAATATTATTAACTCTAAAAATAATGAATATAATTTTCTACTGGAGGGAGATAATCTCCATAGTCTTTACCTACTTGAAAAAACTCATAGAGGTAGAATAGATTTCATATATATAGATCCTCCATATAATACAGGTAATAAGGATTTTGTTTATAATGATAAATATATTGAGGATGAAGACGGGTATAAACATTCAAAATGGCTTTCTTTTATGGAAAGAAGGTTAAAAATAGCTCATAATTTAATTAAAAATGATGGGGTTACTTTTATTTCTATAGATAAAAATGAATTTGCACAATTAAAATTACTATGTGATGAAATATATGGAGAAGAAGCATTTGTTACTATAATAAATGTAGAAATGTCTGCTACACAAGGAATGAAAGTTAAAGCTGCCAAAAGCGGTAACATTGTAAAAAATGGTGAATACATAATGGTATATAGAAAAGATGGTCAAAAAAATATAGGAAAGACAATTTTAAATGATCCAGTTAAATATGATTCACATTATAACCTTCATTTAATTGATAAAGGAGAATATTTTGAAACGGAAAGTATTTCTGATGCTATTAGTAAGAATAAAGAAATAATTGAAGAATTAAATACGTTAAAATTATTAAATAATAATAAATTATCAAATAATAAGATTCCAGATGCATATGAAAAATCTGTATCATTTAATAATTGGATAAACAAAAACAGTGAATTTATATGTAGAGTACATGATAGCGTAGATGTTGATTCTGAAATGAAAGAAAAAATGAAATTAGGAAGAGTTTATAGATATTCAAGTAGTGAAAGAGATTATCTTATTGAAAAAGGCAATAATAATAAAATATTTCAAATGATTACTTTGAACGAAAAATTAGCTGTGGCAAATGATTTTTATGAAACATATGGTCCAACAAAAATAAGAGGAGATTGGTGGGCAGGATTTTATTTAGATATGGGAAATATTTCAAAAGAAGGTGGGATTCCTTTTAATAATGGAAAAAAGCCAGTAAGATTAATAAAACAATTACTTCAATTTGCTTCTGATAAAAACTCAATAGTATTAGATTTTTTTGCTGGTTCTGGAACAACTGGTCAAGCTGTTCTTGAATTAAATAAAGAAGATGGAGGGAATCGTAAATTTATATTATGTACTAACAATGAAATAAGCGATGATGCAAGATTAAAATATTTAGTGGACAAAAAACTAGTAGAAAAACCTCCAAGAAAAAATACAAATAACTATTTAGAATGGGAAAAGGTATATTTAGAATATATTAATAGTGACGATTTTATTGGTATAACTTCTAAAGAAGAATATCAAAAAATAGGAATTTGCAAATCAGTTACATATCCAAGACTGAAAAATGTATTTAGTTCTAATAAAGTAAATAAAGCTAATCTAAAATATTTTATAACCGATTGGGTTGACAGGAAAATAACAGATTATTTCTTACAACCACAGTTGTGCAAACATGTTAAGGAAATGATCGAATTAGAGAATATGCTTGATGTTGATGATAAGGAAAACATTCTAATACTTAATTCTGCTGACTATATTGAAAAGTTCTTAACAAACAAAAATAAAGAAAAAATAAAAAATATCTGGATTAATGAAGAATTGGTTTTTAGTGATGTTGAATGGTTACAACTAAGAGAATACAATGTTAAATATGTTCCAAGGATATATTTTAGTAATGAATTGAAAGAAGTAGGTGAATAAAATGTTTAAAGGAAAATTAAAACAGTTTCAAGAAAAGCATGTTAAAAATATCATAGACAACATAGATGAGAATTATCATGAATTATTATTAGATGCACCAACTGGATCTGGGAAAACTGTTATGATGTGCAAGTTTATAGATGACTACCTAGAAAAATACAAAGAAACTGTTGTTTTATGGTTATCGCCTGGAACAGGAGGTTTAGAAACTCAATCACAAGAAAGTTTTGACGAATTTGTATCTGGAATTGATAGTGGTGATGTGTATGATTTTATAAAAGAGTCTGATCCATCATTTAAAGTATTCTTTATAAACTGGGAAAAAATAGATAAAAAGAGTAATGTTGTTTTAAGAGAAAATGAGAAAAATGACTTATATTCAAAATTTAAATATTGTCATAATAAAAACATTGATATTTTATTTATTGTTGATGAGGAACATAGAAATCAAGAAACTGCTAAAGATTTAATTAGTAGAGCAGATCCATATAAAGTTATTAGAATTTCAGCAACACCAGTAACAACTGTTGAATTTAAAGAACATATAAAAGATGAAGAAGTAATTGAGGCAGGTTTGATTTCAAGAGAAATAAGTGTTAATGAAGGAATATCAGAAGCAATGGAAACTGGTGAAATTTCAGAAGATAATGATTTGTTTTTAATAGAAAAAGCTGATGAGAAAAGAAAACAGATAATTGAAGAATATAAAAAATTAAACGTTGATATTAGACCTTTAGTTTTAATTCAATTTCCAAATGGTAAACCAGAATATATTGAAAGAGTGAAACATAAATTAGAATTAATGGGTTATGGGGATAGTTCTGGTTTAGTTACAGAATGGTATACTGGAGATCATCCTGATAATGTTGAAGAAATAAAAAAATTAAATGGACAATATGCCTTTTTATTATTTAAACAGGCAATAGCTACAGGATGGAATTGCCCTCGCGCTAAAGTATTAGTTAAACTTCGTGAAGGTGGAACTGAACAATTTAATGTTCAAACAATTGGTAGAATTAGAAGAATGCCAGAAAGAAAACATTATGATAATGAAATCCTTGATAATTGTTATCTTTATACTTTTGATAACAAGTTTAAAACTGGTTTAACTAATAGTGTTTCAAGTTCTTTTTATGAATATCTTTATAAAAGAAAATATAATTTTTGGATACCTGGTATGGGAATAAAAAAAGAAGTAATGGATGGATATGATCAAACGGCAGTTAATCAGGCTAAGGTTGTTGAAATAATTAGAAATAGAATGTTAAAAGAAGCTGATGTTGATGAAGATGGTAGGTTATTAAAGGAAGAATTAATGAAAAAGGATTATGTCTTTGGAACAAAACTATTAAGTACTTCTTATGAACAAGTATGTAAAACTACAAGAGATTTAGCAAAGGTTTCTAATTCATTTAATATTGCACATGAAATAAATTTGCATGATGATGGTTTTATTATACGTGAAGCAAAGAGACAAATTGCAAGAGCTGGTAATATAACTGAAAATGTATCAAATAACGTCCTAAGAATATTATTTGGACCAACCGCTAATAAAACATTATCTATTTTTTCAGATGATGATATATCATTTGAAAGAAAAAATAAAGTTGTGGTAGATTTATCACTTAAAGAATTTGATGCTTTTATAGTTAACAATTGTGATAAATTAATGAAGGTGTTTCAAGAAGCAAATGCAAATGAGTATATCATTATAAAAAAGGCAAACATAATAGAAAAAGATTGGAATATTCCTGAAAATCAGTATTATAAAAGACATAAGTTAGTAGCTCACAATGTGTTTTTAAATAAAAATGCATTTGCTGATTATGGTGATAATATTTTAATGCAACCTAACAGATCATATACTGAAATTAAATTTGAAGTTTGGTGTGAAAATAACCCAAATGTAGAATGGTATTATAAAAACGGGGATAAAGGTGATAATTATTTTAGCATAGTATATGAAATGGCCTTTGCAAGAGCAAATTTCTATCCAGACTATATTGTAAAAATGATGAATGGTGACATTTGGATAATAGAAGCAAAAGGTGGAATAGATGAGCACGGAGATTCTAATAATATTGATTCATATGCTAAAAATAAGTTTGATGCATTAAAGGAATATGCTAAAAGATATGAAAATATTAAGTGGGGCTTTGCAAGAGCAGTAGGACAATTCATTTATTTTTCAAACACTAACTGGGATGAAAATGTATATAATAATGCTGTTTGGAAAAATATTAATGATATTGTAAAATAAAATGATATAATATAAATGACAAAGAAAATAAAGAATATGCTAGAAATTTGTGCACTTTTTGTGCACATTAGATGAATATTTTATATAAAAAATGACAAAAATAGTACTTAAAATACAAAATGTTACCTGTCCACAATCCATTGAAAATAAAGGAAATACGCATAATATTATAAGTATGGATAATATACTAATTTGGCCCGCATGTGGATCCGGAAAGAAGTATAAAAACTGTCACGGAAGATAATAAAAATACCACAAAAGCCCAGTAATTATGGGCTTTTTTCATAT
>CAKOSO010000010.1 GCA_934102355.1 uncultured Bacilli bacterium | reverse complement strand
ACCTTAATACGTCAAATGTTAATAATATGCAAAATATGTTTTATAATTGTAGTTCATTGACAAGTCTAGATTTATCAAACTTTAATACATCAAAAGTTATAAGAATGCATGCAATGTTTTACAATTGCAAGGCATTAACAAGTCTTGATATATCCAATTTTAATATGTCAAATGTAACAGTTATAGGCCCAATGTTTGCTGAATGCTCACAATTAGTAAATCTTTCATTACCAACAACTTTTATAACAGAAAAAATAACTGATTTAACACATTTATTCTCATCTTGTGAAAAACTAAAAGAAATAGATTTATCAGGTTTCAATACATCAAATGTTACAAGTATATATGGATTATTTGCTAATTGTAAATCCTTAACATCACTAGATTTATCACACCTAAACACTTCAAAAGTAACTAGTCTAAGACAAATGTTCTACAATTGCAGTTCCTTAACATCACTAGATTTATCAAGTTTTAATACGTCAAATGTAACTGATATGTTACAAATGTTTTATGGATGTAGTTCCTTAACGAATATTGATTTATCTAACTTTAATACAACAAATGTCACCAATATGTCATATATGTTCACTGGATGCAGCTCTTTAACGAACCTTGATTTATCAAGCTTTAAAACTCCTAAATTAACTAATGTTGGATATTTTCTTTATAATTGTTCCAAACTTTCAACCCTAGATATTTCTAACTTTGATACAACAAACGTAACGGATATACATCGTATGTTTCAAAATACAGCATTAAAAAAATTGGACTTAAGAAACTTTAATATCACTAACGCAACAGATTTAAGATTTATGTTTGCAGAGATGAAAAATTTGGAAGAAGTCTTGGTAGACAAAAATAAATGGATAATTAATGCAGGAGCAAATGCCGAATACATGTTCTATGCAAGTAAAATAAGCTCAGTTACATATGAATAAAAAAATAAAACATTAAAAAGGA
The DNA here is from genome assembly GCA_934102355.1 of uncultured Bacilli bacterium. Taxonomy (GTDB): domain Bacteria; phylum Bacillota_I; class Bacilli_A; order RF39; family UBA660; genus CAKORS01. The sequence continues at coordinate 10,155 of CAKOSO010000010.1, read as the reverse complement.
ATGCTATGTAATGATGAAATTTCATTCTGTTTTCCCTTTTTAATATTGTAATTCCGGTATAATTAAAATACTGCTACAGCAGATATGTTTGTTGGTTCTAAAATTCAATCAATTTAAAATCAAATTTTAATAAGATAATTATAATTTTGTAATTATCTTTTTCTTTTGCTATAATTATTTATAGTTGAGGTGACATATGAATAAGATAATATTTGACTTAGACAACACACTATTAATTTGGGAAGATGAGTATATAAATGTCTTAATAGAAGTGTTAAATGAATTTGGTATATATGAAAATTATGAAGAAATAAATGATATAATAGATAAATATGATAAGAATTGTAAAATCTTAGATAAAGAAGATTTATTAAATATAATTAATAATAGATTTAATTATAAATTAGATATGTCATTTATGGACAAATTATTAGGAAATCAAGGTAAAAAATGTTGTGTAATATCTCCTAAAATAAAACCATTATTAGAATATTTAAATAAAAAGTATGAATTATACATATTAACCAATTGGTTTACAGATTGCCAAGTTGCAAGATTAAAAAACACTGATATTTATAAATATTTCAAAGAAGTATATTGTGGTGATGAGAATATAGTTAAACCAAATAAAGAAGCATTCTTAAATATAATTAAAGATGGTAGTCCAAAAGAATATACTGTAATAGGGGATAGTTATGAATCAGATATAAAACCAGCTCTAGAATTAAATATGAATGCTATCTGGTTAACTAAAAAAGAAGATGACAAAAAAGTAAAAAAAATTAATTCTTTAGAGGAATTATATAACATTTTATGAGGTGTCATATGAAAAAAATAATTGTAATTGCTTTATTCTGTTTATTATTAAGTGGTTGTATTTTAAAAAGTAATCCAAACAAATACTTAAAAAAATCAATAGGTATAGATATATCATCATGTAAAATAATAAAAGATGAAGATACTCATGGAGGATTTCTTGGTGATGGAACATATTTTATTAAAGCAACTTGTAGCAACAGTAATGAAATATTAAAACAAATATCGAAGTGGAAAGAAATTCCCTTATCAAAGAATCTTTCTATAGCACTTTATGGTACAGATGAAGAAGATTCTGAAGAAGGATATTGGTTAATTGATGAAATACCAGAAATAAAAAATGGATATTATTATTTTAAAGATAGATATGCAGATTACGAAGATAGAGAAGATGATAAAGAATTATTTAATAGATATTCGTTTAATTTTACTATAGCTATATATGATACTGATACAAATACACTTTATTATTATGAAATGGACACATAAAAAAGCTACTTTTTAGTAGCTTTATTTTTTAATTAAATTTATTCATTATTCTTAAAGTATTAACAATTGTAAGAAGAGTAACACCAGTATCAGCAAATACTGCAAACCACATATTAGCAAGTCCTAATACACTGAATAATAAGATTAATACTTTAACTAATATCGCAAATATTAAATTTTGTTTTATGATTTTTTTTGTATATAAAGAAATATTAATTGCAAGAGGTATTTTACTTAAGTCATCTTTCATAAGAACAATATCACTAGCTTCAATAGCAGAATCAGTACCAACACCACCCATAGAAATACCTATATCAGACCTTTTAAGTACTGGAGCATCATTTATACCATCACCTACAAAAGCAGTAATTTTATTATCTTTTGATACTTCTTCAAAACATTTGAATTTATCCTCAGGTAACATTTCATATTTTACATGATCTATACTTAAACTATTTCCAATTTCTATTGCAATATCTTTTTTATCTCCGGTAAACATATATGTTTCAATTCCCATCTTTTTAAGTTTAAGAATTGTATCTTTTGCATTTTCCTTAATTCCATCATCAATAGTTATATTAGCAATATGATGCCCATCAATATTTAAATGAAGCATTGCATCTCCATCGCAATTACATAAAGATTTATTACCTATAATAACTTTTTTATTATTAAGTTTAAAACTAATTCCTTTACCTTCAATTTCTTTAAAGCTTTTTACATCATTATTATCAACATTATCTTTTAATTTCATAATAGATCTTGCAATAGGGTGGTTAGAAAAAGATTCTCCTTTAACTAATATATCAATAACTTGATCTTTGCTATAACCACTATTTTTATCAATATCAATTTTTGAAACTTTAAAAGATCCATTTGTAAGAGTACCAGTTTTATCAAAAATAATATTATTTATACTACTTAAACTATCTAAATAATTACTTCCTTTAATTAAAATACCGTTTTTACTAGCAGTACCAATACCAGTAAAATATGAAAGTGGAACAGATATAGCAATGGCACAAGGACAAGATATAACTAAGAATGTAAGTCCTCGGTACAAGCTTTCAGAAAATGAAACATTAAAAAGTAAAGGAAGAAGTATAATAACTAAAACTGCTAAAACAATAACTAAAGGAGTATATACTTTACTTATCTTAGATATAGTTGTTTCCATATGAGTCTTTTTATCAGTAGCGTCATCAAGAAGCTCTAGAATCTTTGAAACAGTAGAATTTTTAAATAAAGAAGTTGCACGCATTTCAATAACATCTCCTTTATTTATACTACCAGAAAGTATAACATCATCTCCCTTAACACTAACCAAATCAGATTCACCAGTAAGAAAAGACATATCTAAAGAGGAATCGCCAGATATAACAACACCATCAACAGGAACTCTTTCACCCTTTTTTACAATTAAAATATCATCTATATTAATATCTTCTACATTAATCTTTTTTGTTTTAGTATTTAATTTTAAATTTGCATATGCTTGTTTAATATCTAAAATACTTTTAATAGATTTACGACTGTTATTTATAGCTTTCTCTTCAAGTATTTTACCAATAGTATAAAGAGTAACAACCATCATTCCTTCTAAAACCTTATCAATTGCTAAAGCACCAACACAAGATATTGTAATAAGCATATTTTCATTAATACTTTTATTTTTAAATAAAATCTTTAGAGCTTTAAAAAATGTTTTATATAAAAGAATTATATAACTAATAATATAAAGAATTAATTTTAAGCATTTAGGTCCGCTTATAAAATAACCAATAAAACCAATAATAAGGCCTATAATTAAAATAGATAAGTGATAGTCTTTTTTATTTTCTACATCATCACTAGAAATACTAGCATCAGGTTCAATTTTTTTAATCAAACTATTAAGTTCTTTAATGTCAAAATCCTTATCAGATTCATATGTTAATTTACAGGTATTAAAATTAACAACAACATTTTTTAAATCCTTATTTTTATTTAAACCATCTTCAACTTCTTTTGCGCATCCAGCACAATCAAGATTGTTTATATTATATTTATATTTTTTCATCTTATTCTCCTTCATGTCCAACATGACTTAAAGCAACTTCAAAAACTTCTTTTACGTGTTCATCATCTAAAGAATAATAAACTTCTTTACCAGATCTTCTATATTTAACGATTTTATTATCTCTTAAAACACTAAGTTGATGAGATATTGAAGACTTAGTCATTGAAAGAACATTTGCAATATCACAAACACACATTTCATTATTATCTAAAGCAAATAAAATCTTTGCTCTAGTAGGATCCCCAATAATTTTAAAAAAATTAGCAACTTTATAAAGTATTTCCTCTTTTGGCATACATTTTTTTGTATTATCCACTTTATCTTTATGAATAATGTTACAATCACAAAAATCTTTATTCATACAACTCCTCCTTAAACATATGAATATACATTCAACTATATTCATTATAATTGCACGAACATTCAACTGTCAATAATTTGTTATGCAAAAATATTCCAATGTGTTAAAATTGTAAATAGCAAGGAGGTATATATGAATTATAAGTTTAGTTTAGCAGAAAAAACTGATGCACTAGAGTTATCCCTTGTTAAATGCAAGTGTTGGAATACAACATATAGGGGAATATATCCAGACCATAAATTAGATAATTTTGATATAGAAGAACACAAGAATGAATTTATTAAAATAATTAAAGATAAAACCAAAAAAATTTACAAAATAACAATAGATAATAAAATAATTGGGTATTTTGAATATGGAAGTCCAATAAGAAATTATAAAGATTTTAAACAAGAAATCGGAGTATTTTATATATTAAAAGAATATCAACATAAAGGTATAGGAAAATCAGCATTTAAATTTGCATATGAAGATATGAAAAAAAATAACTGTAAAGAATTTATTATATCTTGTAATAAATATAATTTTAATGCTCAAAAATTCTATCAAAAAATAGGTGGTAAAATAGATAGCGTCGATGAAGATAAAAAAGATGGTTCATCCCAAATACATTACTATTTTAAAATAATATAAAGAAACATTACCGATAGTTTTAATAAAAGCTCATAATGTGATATGATACAAATGAAAGTTTTAAAGGAGGTATTATATGAAACAAATAGTATTTGCAACTGGTAATGCATCTAAAGCAAAAAGGTTTTCTAAAGGATTAGCAGAAAAGCAAATAGAAGTTCTTTCTTTAAAAGACCTAAATATTAATTTAAACGTTGAAGAAACTGGCAAAACAGCTATAGAAAACGCATCTATTAAAGCAAGAGAATGCTTTAAAAAAACACACATGCCAACTATAGGTATGGATGATACACTATACTTAGAAAATGTTCCAGAAGATAAACAACCTGGACTATATGTAAGAAGAGTAAATGGTAAAACATTAAATGATGAAGAAATGATTGAACACTACACAAACTTGGTAAATCAGTATGGTAAAAATGGGAAAATAAATTGTAAATGGATATATGGTTTAGCATTGATAGATGAAAACGGTAAAGAAAGCACGTATACATGGAGCAAAGATAACTTTTTCATGGTAAATACTAAATCAGATAAAATAAACCCAGGATATCCACTAAATTCAATTTCTAAATATAAGGATATTGATAAATACTTTAGTGATGATTTGACTAAAGAAGAAATGAAATTAATTGAATGGAATGAAGATGATGTTGTAGAGTTTATCTCAAGTCATTTAGAAAATGAAAATGGCGGATATAAAAAAGACGATATTAAAAATATAAGCTTTCAAAAAAGAAGGTAAAATAATGAAAAGATGCAAATGGTGTAACCTAGATAATGATAAATATATAGAATACCATGATAAAGAATGGGGAGTTTTAAATTTAGATGATAAATACTTATTAGAAATGCTTATCCTTGAGTCATTTCAAGCAGGGCTTTCATGGGAATGTATATTAAATAAAAGAGAAAATTTTGAAGAAGCTTATGATGATTTCAGCCTAGAAAAAATCTGCTCATACACAGAAGAAAAAATAGAAAGTCTTTTAAAAAATAAAGGAATAATAAGAAATAAATTAAAAATAAAAGCAAGTATTAACAACGCTAAAATATTTAAAGAAATAGTAAATCAATATGGTTCATTTCATAATTATTTAAAAACATACACAAATGATAAAGTAATATATGAAATAGGAAATACTACTTCAAAACTATCAGATGAAATATCTGATGATTTAACAAAAAGAGGAATGAAATTTGTCGGTTCGACAATTATATATTCATATTTACAAGCCATAGGAATAATCTATTCACATGACAAAGAATGTTTTTTATATAAAGATAAATAAAAGTAGAAACGTATGAAATACATAGCACTATTAAGAGGAATAAATATAAGTGGTAAAAACAAAATATCAATGAATGAATTAAAAATTGGATTTGAAGAAATAGGGTATAAAGAAGTAAAAACACACCTTAACAGTGGTAATGTTATATTTGAAAGCAACATAAATGATAAAAAACAAATAACAGAAAAGATACAAATGATGATAAAGAATAAATTTAATTATTCTATACCAGTTTTTATTACGACAAAAGAAGAACTTAAATGTATATTAGATAACAGTCCAAAATGGTGGGGAACTGATAATAAAGAAATATATGATAATATAATTTTTATTATTCCACCAGCAACATATGAAGAAATATATAATACTATTGGTGCTCCTAAAGAAGACTTAGAAAAAATATCAGAATACAAAAATATTATCTTTTGGTCGTATATTTTAAAATACTATCAAAAAACAAACTGGTGGCCGAAAACAGCAAATACAAACATTAAAGATAAAATAACAATAAGAACAGCAAATACAGTTAAAAAGTTATTAGAATTATCTAGTAAATAATAAAACTTTAAAGGAAAGATGAAAATATATATGGAAAAATGGTTAGAATTAGCAATTGAGATTCAAAGTTTAGCACAAGCAGGTCTTGCATATACAAATAATCCATACGACATAGAAAGATATCAAAGATTAAGAGATATTTCTGCAGAAATGATAAGTATGAAAACAACAACTTCACTTGCAAAAGTAAAAGAATTATTTTGTAATGAAACAGGTTATCAAACTCCAAAAATAGATACAAGAGCTGCAATATTTAAAAATGATAAAATCTTGTTAGTACATGAAAATAATGATTCATGGTCATTGCCTGGTGGATGGTGTGATGTGTTAGAGTCAGTTGGAAGTAATACAGTCAAAGAGGTAAAAGAAGAAACTGGACTAGATTGCATTACAAAAAGAATAGTAGCAATTCAGGATAGAAACAAACACAATAAGCCCCCATATGCATATGGAATCTGTAAGATATTTATTTTATGTGAAGCTACTGGTGGAAACTTTAAGAAAAATATAGAAACTACTGAAATAAAATACTTTGATTTGAATAAATTACCAAAGTTAGCAGAAGAAAAAAATACTAAGGAGCAAATAAAAATGTGTTTCGAAGCATACAAAGATGAAAATTGGACAGTTAAATTTGATTAATAAAAAGAGGCGTTAAAAATGAGTAAATATGAACCATTATGGAATTATTTAAAGAATAATAATAAAGATAATTATAAATTGAGTTATGAAGAAATAATAAACATTTTAGGTTTTAGAATAGATCATTCATTCTTAAAATACAAAAAAGAATTAAAAGAATATGGATATGAAGTAGGTAAAATATCAATCAAAGAACAAACAATTATATTTAATAAAAGATAAACAAAATACTTAAATAGGTAGAAATTAATCTATTTATGCGATATTATATTACCATAAGATAAGAAAATATATAGCAATGGAGTATTTAATTATGAAACAAAAATTAAGTAAAAAGGCAAAAATATTATTAACTATTATATTAACATCTATCGTTCTTATAGCTACAGGACTAACCATATATTTTAAAAATATTATTAAATTTAAATTACATGACATAGGGTATGATAAAAAAGAGATAAGTATATTATATGAAAATCTACCAAAAGACAGTCTTAAATATCTTACAGAACATGAACATTTAAATTACATTATAGATCTTATATCAAAAGATGATTTTAAAAATGAGAATCTAGAAAAATATATAGATTACATAAGCAAAATAAAAACAGATTATAATATTGATGAAGTTATATACATCATAAACAATGATATTAACTATTCATATTCAGAAAAACTAGTATCTATAATTCATGAAAAATATTTTATAAAATCTAGATTAGATAGGTATATGAATTATGATAGTAATGATTATAATAATACTATATCAAAAATAAACTCAAATAGAGATTATGACTATTATTTAAATTCTAAAGCCACAAACATTTCAGATGATTATAATATGATCGTTAATAAATATTATTATTTGGACAAAAGTTATGTTCCATCAGATCTAGTTGATGTAAATTCAACATATGCATATTATGGTAACTCATGTAGAAAAGAAGTTTTAGATGCATTTATTAAAATGTATAATGATGCAAAATTAGAAAATCTTCAATTAATCATTAACTCTAGCTATAGAAGTTATGAAAGTCAAGATGAATTATGGAGCTATAGAAAAGACAATTATGGAATTGAATATGCTGATGCTTATGCAGCTAGACCAGGATATTCAGAACATCAAACAGGATTAGCGTTAGATTTAGATAGATATCCTGCAAAGAATAACGAAGAAGCTTATGATTGGTTAGCAAAAAATGCATATAAATATGGCTTTATTCTAAGGTACCCAAAAGAAAAAGAAGATATAACTGGTTACAAATATGAACCTTGGCATTATAGATATGTTGGTACTGAAGTGGCCCAAAAAATATTTGAAGAAGGTATATCATTAGAAGAATACTATGCATTTTACATTGAAAAACAAACTAATAAATAATAAAATCATTTTAAAAAAGATATAAACATTAACATTTATATCCTTTTTATATTAAATTTACTTCTAAAAAGAGAAAAAATTAGCATTCTTTCACTTATAATTGTTTTGTTCTTAAAATATGAGCTTTATAAATGTTTTTAGCAAGATGAGCAACTGTCATAGGACCAACACCACCAGGAACAGGAGTTATATAAGATACAATAGGTGCAACAGAATCAAAATCAACATCACCACATAACTTATTTTTTTCTAAACGATTAATTCCCACATCAATTACAACACTACCATCCTTAACATAATCCTTAGTTATAAAATTAGGTTTACCAATAGCAACAATTAGAATATCTGCTAATCTTGTATGTTCTTTTAAATTATTAGTTTTAGAGTGACACAAAGTTACAGTAGCATTATGATTAGATAAAAGAGTAGCAAGGGGTTTACCAACTAAATTACTTCTACCTATAATAACAACATTTTTACCACTGACTTCTATATTATTAAGATTTAATAAATCTAAAACACCAGCAGGAGTGCAAGGTACTAAAGCATCATTATCATGAACTAATTTGCCAGCATTTACATCAGTTAATCCATCAACATCTTTTAAGAAATGAATAGCATTTTGAATTCTTTTAGCATTTAAAGGCTTAGGAATAGGCATTTGAACTAATATACCATCTACCGTATCATCATTGTTTAAAGTATTTATTAAACCAATAACTTCTTCTTCACTAACAGTTTCTGCTAGCTTAATATTTTTAAAATCATAATTAAGAAAATGAGCCATTTTTTCTTTTTGATTATTATAAATACTACTAGCAGGATCCTCACCAATTTGAATTACGACAAAACCTAATCTAGTATCTAATTTATTTGTTTTTTCCTTTAAAGACTCTAGTATTTTAGCTTTAGCTTGCTTACCATCTAGTAAATTCATTTCAATCACCGACTTTATTATAAAATAAAAATTAACTCAAAGATAGTATAAATTATTTTAATAAAATTAAAAAAACATATTCTTATATGATACTAAAAGACTCTATTGATTACAAAACGAAGTTTTTTTTGTCATTAAAAATCATAAATTATTATTGTATCTAAAGAATGAAAAAATATGATATAATATAAAAAACATAGTTTTGTTTTTAATAACAAACATTAAACTGGTAATAACAGTTTATGATAAAAATAATATATAATTAAAAAATAAAAGGAGTTGATCCAAATGGATGAAAATAAAACAAACATCAATTGGTAAGTGGGGAGTTATGAAAAAACACACTTGAATACTTGAAAATAAAAGGAATTTTTACTAAATGCTTTTTACATTTTGGGGCATTTTTTAATAAATTTTAATTTAAATTGATAAGTGTATGACTTATGAAAAACTAAAGGAAAGGAGAGTATTGATGGAAGATAATAAATTAATTATATATAAAAATAGTGCAGGTAATATTGTAGTAGATGCTATTTATAAAGATGAAACTTTATGGTTATCACAAAAAGGAATGTCAAAAGTTTTCGATGTTGGAGTACCAGCAATATCAAAACATTTAAAAAATATATTTGAAGAAAACGAATTAGATAAAAATTCAGTTGTTTCCAAAATGGAAATAACTGCACCTGACGGAAAAAATTATAATACTGAAGTTTATAGTCTTGATGCTATAATTGCTGTTGGATATAGAATTAATTCTAAAAAAGCAACAGAATTTAGAATATGGGCAACAAAAATATTAAAAGAATATATAACCAAAGGTTTTGCATTAAATGATGAACGTTTTATAAATGGAAATAAATATGATACGAAGTATTTTGATGAATTATTAGAACGAATCAAAACAATCAGAGTAAGTGAAAGAATGGCATACCAAAAAATCACTGATTTATTTATTGCAACAGCAACTGATTACAATCCTAAGTC
>CAKOSO010000009.1 GCA_934102355.1 uncultured Bacilli bacterium | reverse complement strand
CGGGACTTGAACCCGCGATCTTCTGCGTGACAGGCAGACGTGATAACCACTACACCACGGAACCATTGGTTGCGGGAATAGGATTTGAACCTATGACCTTTGGGTTATGAGCCCAACGAGCTACCGAACTGCTCTATCCCGCGATAAAAAATAAATGGCGGAGGAAAAGGGATTCGAACCCCTGCGCCGTCGCCGACCTCCTGGTTTTCAAGACCAGTCCCTTCAACCGAACTTGGGTATTCCTCCGTTGTTGGTGCCTAAGGCCGGACTTGAACCGGCACGAGGTTTGATCCTCGCAGGATTTTAAGTCCTGTGCGTCTACCTATTCCGCCACTCAGGCATACTTATTAAAATAAAAAATGGTGTCCCGCAGCAGATTCGAACTGCTGACCCTTTGATTAAAAGTCAAATGCTCTACCAACTGAGCTAGCGGGACATGAATAAAAATAAGTTGGCTGCCTCGGTTAGATTCGAACTAACGAAATGCAAGAGTCAAAGTCTTGTGCCTTACCGCTTGGCTACGAGGCAATATAAAGTGGTGGAGGAACATGGATTTGAACCATGGAACCCGAGAGAACAGATTTACAGTCTGCCGCGTTTGACCACTTCGCTATTCCTCCATAAAATGGTGCCGACTAAAGGAATTGAACCCTCAACCTACTGATTACAAGTCAGTTGCTCTACCAATTGAGCTAAGTCGGCAAAAAAAATGGTGGGCGATGAGAGACTCGAACTCCCGACCCTCTGCTTGTAAGGCAGATGCTCTAACCAACTGAGCTAATCGCCCATTTTTCAACTGGGTTGCTGACGTTATTAAATATACCTTATATTGAAGAGTTTGTCAATAAAAAATAAAGATTTTTTATTTTTTTTCTTTGCTTAGTTCTTCATCTATCCACTTATCAAGGTTATCTTTAAGAATTTTAAAACCACTTCCTCTTTCCAAATCAGTTATATCATTTTTAAGTGTTAGACTGATTTGCTTTTTTTCTTCATTTAAAGCAGTAATTTTAGAAACTATTACATCACCTGTTGTTGCAAAATCTTCTACATTCTTTACATAACCGTTAGTTATTTCAGATATGTGGATTAAACCACTATAATTGTCTTTTAGTTTTACAAAAATTCCGTAATCTGTAACATTTGTTACAACACCACTTACTATATCATCTACTTTATAAGTCATACTTCCTCCGCTTATAGATAGATTATACTATAAATTTATAATATCTTCAAATTCATTTTACAAATTTTATTTTTTCTAATATAATTATCTTGGTGATTTTATGGAAGAAAAAGTAAAAGAAGTTATTAACGAATTAAGACCATTTCTTATGAATGATGGTGGTAATATTGAATTTGTAAAAATTGAAAACAACATTTTATATGTTACCTTACAAGGTGCATGTGCTATGTGTGCTATGCAAGATTTTACATTGAAGGATGGTATTGAAAGAATAATTTTAGAAAAAGTACCAGAAATTAAAGAAGTAAGGCTTTACAAAGAAAATTGATCTTTTAGGAGCCAATTTATATAAGGTATATTTAATTTTCTATACTCTAAAAACATTGTTTTTATTAAAAATTCGATGTTTTTTCTTTTTTCCAAAATATCATTTATATTCTTTTCTTCTTTATTGTCCTGGGTTATTTTATCGTACATGTCGAAATAGTATGTTGGAAATAAACATCTTGCTATTATTCTTATGGCTGAATTTCTATCTAAATTTAATTTGCCTAGCATTTCATTTATATTTTCTTGTGAGAAGTTTTCACTCATAACATATTCTTTTAGATATTCACCTATATCTCTTTCTTTATAATCAATGATAATGTTTAATGGATTATAAAAATCATATAAGTCTGTATTAGGACCTATTCTTCTATGACAGACCTGCTTTTCACTTTGTTGTTCTATTATATTGTCATTATAATAACTTATGGCATTTTCGCCTAAACCAATGTAATAATTTATTGACTCTTTTAAGAACTTGTATTTTCCTTCTATGTCTTTGAAGTAATATTCATAAAAATCTATTTTCTTTTCCCAAAATGTGCTCCAGTTACTTTTATCTAGACTCTTAATTATTTCATTATTTGATGTAATGTATCTAAATTTTAGGATATCTTCATATGTTATTAATCTGTTTTTTATATTTGGAAGTTCCATTAATATATAATTCTTTTCATCATAGTTAAAAATAATACTGTTTTCTTTGGTAATGATTATTTTATAAACTTTTGCTCCTCTTGAATACATTTCTTGATTTAATTTATATATTGCTTCACAATCGGATATAGCATTTTTATATTCTTCTATTACAAAGTTTTTATTATTATAATCAAAATAGAAACTTGTATTTATTTTTTTTATTTCATCAGTATAAATATTGTAATAATATATTAAATTATTTTTCATAGGTTTCCTCTTTATATAATATGCAAAAAAAAAGAGCTTATGCTGCTCTTCCGTTTCCTCTTAAACCTACAAATGGGTTATCTCTTTGTTCTTGTACTTCATTAAATTTGTTTGTTGCTGTTGTTACTTCTTCTCTTAGTGCTCTTAAATCTTCAATTTTCATTCCGTCAAGATCTTCTTTTTTTTCTTCTTTTGGTAATGCAAAATAACTTAAACCGATTTGTTCACGTAAGTCTTCGCTTTCTTTATCTAATTTATTATTAAGAAGATCATATTTTGCTTTATTTTGAGCTTTTGTTTCATCAATCTTATCAAGTTGTTTTGCTTGGTTTACTTTTTCTATACTTGATTTTGCTGTTTCTTCTAAACTCTTTTTTAGACCTTCAAGTTTTTCAGTTAATTTATTTCTTTCTTGTTCTAAAATAACTAATTCTTGTCCAACGTTTGTTGATTTTGATTTTAGTCCATCTATTTCTCTTTTTAGTCTTTCAACTTCTTGCCTTAATATATTAACGTTGTCCTCTTCCCATTCTCTTGAGAAAGCATTAGCCCCTAAAACAGATGACTCTGCTTTTTTTAGTTCTCCAACTTTTGATGATCTTATTTCTTCGAATTTACCTAAGGCTTGATCAATTGCTTTTTCTTCTCCAGATAATGAGATTGAATTATTCTTATTTTCTTCTATACTTTCTTTAACTTCATTCATTTGTCTTTCGATTGAAATGCATTCTTCAATGACTTGTTCATAAATGCTTGATGAATTAATTCCACTAGATGCTGATTTTGCCATTGATTTTAATTTATCAAAATATGAAATTAAACTTGTATTTCTATAGTTTCTTGTATCGTTATTATATAGAGGTTTTTCTGAAGGTAAATCTACTTCTTCTACTTTTTCCTCTGTTTCTAATTCTTTTGTAATTTCTTCTGAAACAGGAGTTTCTTCAACTATAGGTGCTGATACTTCTACTTGTTCTTCCTCTACTACAGGTTCCATTTTTGCAGCATCAAGTTCTTTTTGCTTTCTTAGTTCGATTGCACTAAGTGTTTCTCCTCTTAATTTTATTGCTTTTCCTGATCCACTCTGAAAAGCTCTTTGTACGTTTTCTGTATTAATAACATCCATAATATGACCTCCTGATTAAGCCTCTTGCTTTGCTAGTTCTCTTAACGCATCTTTTATTCTAGTCCATTCTTCGTCTGATTCAATACCAACGAATTTGTTTTCATCGCCATCTTTAACTAGTCTTGTAACATATACAGTTACATTTCCTTCACTATCTTTTTCACCTTTTGTATATACAACGTATTCTCTTTTCGTATCTTCAAATTGAAAACTTATGACCTCTTCAACTTCTTCTATTGTACCATCTTGTTTATCAATAGTAATAATATGTCTATCGTTCATAGTCTTCCTCCTCTATTCCTCTATTCTACATAGAAAATTGTAACATAAAAAAAACGCAAATTCAACATTTTATTGCATTTTTTTGATTACAAACCACTTACATCCAAATGAGCAGTAGTCTTTTAGATATTTTTCTAAATTATTAATATCATTTATTTTATTATGAATTTTATTGTTTTTATCGCAAAAACCTTTTAGGCGTATTTTGTTGTATGAGATATCACCGAATATATAATCATAGTTTATGAAGTAATCAGTTACTCTTTCTTTTAAAAAATCATAATCTATTATATCGGAATCTCCTTTATAAAATTCGTATTTTATATCATTAAGTATGTATTCTTTCATATGTTACCACCAAACTTAATATAACAAAATTAGGTATTTTATTCAAGCATATTTTTGAAAACATTTGATGACTTTGTTATTCCGTATGTACTGTAGTAATTTGAAATATTATTGTTCATTATTCTATATGAGATTGGTATTTCATTTTGAATAATGATGTCTTTTGATACAATCGGAAGTAATATTTTCATATTTATCTCTATCTCTAATGATGTATATATAATAGAACTATTTACCCCATATTCTTTTAAGTCTGTTTTTATATTAGTTGATATATATCCTATTCTTTTTATTTTGATTGGTATTTTTGGGCCAATGTTTTGCAATAATATATTATCTGTCACTACTCCTAATGGCAAATATATAGTTTCTTCTTCAATAGTTTTTAAATCTTTCTCAACAATATTTGTTATTTCATCTAAGAATAGATTTACTGTTATAGAATTATAATCTATCATTTCTATTTCATTATTTTTGTTTTTTTCAATATTATATAATTCTTTTTGATTAAATCTATCAAAAGTATCTAGAGTCAATGATTTATTAATTACATTTGATATTATTTGCTTAGTTTCTTGTTCTGCATATATTAATAAAATTTGAGATATTTTGCTTGCTAATTTATTTATTATTAATATTATTAATATTGTTATTAATAATAAAATAAATATTTTTGTTTTTTTCTTTTTACTTTTACTTTTTAAATGCATTTTCATATTTAATTATATTAATTTTTGCATTAAAAAAGCACTATAAAGTGCCATAGTATTTTAAAAATAAATATACTAGTACTGAGATTAGTGCTATTACAAGAAAGACTATTGTTACTTTTTTTAATACGTTTGGTTTTTCTTCAAGTTCTTTAAATTCTGATGTTGTATCAGTTGTATCTTCCTTTATAAATTCTTTTATATCTGTATCAGACATTTCTTCTTGTTTTTCTTCTACTTCTTTTGTTTCTTCTGGCACTTCTTCTTTTACTTCTTTTGTTTCTTCTTCTAGAATGGTTTTGCTAAGGTCTTCGCTTATTTCTACACTGTTATCCATAAGATCACTTAATAGATCTTTTTCTTTTTTAGGTTGTTTCTTTTCTCTTTCTGAATCTTCTTTTTCATAAATTTTATCTATTAATTTTCTTAAATTTTCTTTTGACAATTCTTTTGAACTGTCTATTTTTTCCATGTCTAATTTTGTAAGTATGTTGTACTCGGTATTTAGCATTCTTTTTTTATCGTCATCTTTTGTTTCATTTTCTCTTGCTCTTCTTAATATTTCATTGATGTCATAGATTTTTTCTTGTTTTTCTTCTACTACTTTTATTTCTTCTTTCATATCTTTAGAGATAATGTCATAATCTTTAATTGATTGATAATCTTCTCTTTTTAGTGGTTTATCTTTTAGTGCTGAAAGGTCTACACTGTTACTGATATCAATGTATTCAATTTTTTGGTTATCGACTTCATCATATAATTTTTCATTTTTAGACGCTCTTTTTAAAGGTGTTTTATCCTTTACTTCGTATTTACTCATTCTACTATTCATATAGTTAGTCACCCACTTTTTTCCAGTGTATCACATTTTTAATCTAAATTAAATATTTACTTTAACTTTTTTTATGTCTATAATGTAAAAGGAGGTTGTTTATGAAGGCAAGAGTTATTGATAGTATGTGTATTGGATGTGGAGCTTGCACAGTTGTTAAAGATGAGTTTGACTTTAATGATGAAGGTATTGCTTATGCTATAAATGAAACAGTTAAAAAAGAAAATGAGGAAAAAGTTTTAGAAGCAAAAGAAAATTGTCCAATGGGCGCTATTGCTATTGAAGAAGAATAAAAAAGAACTTCAGATTTGAATTTGAAGTTCTTTTATTTTTAGAATAACCTTAATATGTCGTTAAACGTTACAAATATCATTAGGATAATTAGTAATATAAATCCTATTGCGTGAATTGTATTTTCTACTTTTGGACTTACTGGTGATCCTTTTAATTTTTCTATTATTAGGAATAGGATTCTACCTCCATCAAATGCTGGAAATGGTAATAGGTTTATTACCCCTACATTTACACATAAAAGTGCAATTAAATACAATAAAGTTTCTACACCTTGTTTTCTTGCAGTTCCAACAATGCTATATATTCCTACTGGACCTGATAGTTCTTTTACTGAAACTTTTCCTGTAAATAATGAACCCAATACAGTGTACATTTGTTTAAATAGCGCCCCTTCTTGGAAGAATGCATATTTGATTGATTTAAAGAATCCTCTTTCTACTTGAGGTTTTAGTTCAATCCCTAAGAAGTATGCTTCTTTGCCTGTTGTTGTAAGGCTTTTTTTTGGTGTAATGGTATAGGTTTTTACTGTTTTATCACTTTTTAATACTTCTACTTTCACATCTTTTGACATATCATCTATTGCTGAATATAATGAAACATCATCAAGAAATGTTACTTTATGATCATTTATTTTTAAGATTTTATCTCCTACTTCAATACCTGATGTTTCTGCTGGATATCCACTTGTTACTCCAGTTATTATAGCTTCTTTATTAGGCGCTCCATATATAAGTCCTACCGCAAAAAGTACTAAGAATGCAAATATAAAGTTAAATCCAACTCCCATGAACATGATTAGGAATCTTTTAATTAGTGGTTTATCTTGAATGTTTCTTCCTTTTGTCTTTGCTAGTTCTTTTTCATCTGGGTCTTCACCTGCTAGTGAACAAAAACCTCCTAATGGTATTGCTCTTACTGAGTATTTTGTTTCACTTTTTTTACTTTGATGTGAGAAAAGTGCTGGACCCATTCCTATTGAAAATTCAAATACATCTACTCCGAACATTTTAGCAAATATAAAATGTCCAAATTCATGTACTAAAACCGTAACCCCTAGAATTACAAAAAATAAAATTAATGTAACTATCATGTTATCCTCCTATAAAAAATTCATTAATATTAAATATGTTAATACTACAAATATGAAACTATCTAATCTATCTAGTACTCCACCATGACCTGGTATTAATTTTGAAAAATCTTTCATGCCATAGTGTCTTTTGATGCTTGAGAAGAATAAGTCTCCTATTTGTCCTATAATTGATAAACATAGTGTTATAAATATTAGCAAGAATATATTAGCATTGGCATCTATTATAAATATATAGAATAAAACCGGAACTATTGTTCCAACTAGTGAGCCACCTATTGAACCTTCAATTGTTTTCTTTGGTGAAATCTTTTCGCATAGTTTATGTTTTCCAATAAGCATTCCTGTAAATAGTGCAAATGTATCTGTCATTATTGTTATAAGAAGTAAATATATTACTGTTGCAAATGAATTATCTCTTATGGTTATCATTCCTGCAAATGCTAATGCTATAAAAATTATAGAACCAATTAAATATAATGCATCAGTGATATTATATTTCGTATCATCATTAAAGAGAACAACTGGTATAAAAAATAGTAGAAATAAACCACTAAATACATTAAAACTAAAAATATCAACTAGCTTATATGTACTACTTGACAATAGTACAATTAAGAATACTACAACATATGCAAGCATTTTCAATATATCAGAAACTTTCTTTTCTGTTTCTTTTACTTTTATCATCTCATAAAGGGCTAATACAGATAATGCTGATATTGCAAACGTAAAGTATATGTCTCCTACTATTACGATGGGAAGCATTATTGCTATCATTACTATAGCGCTTATTATTCGTTTTTTCATATAATCACATCCTAATAATAATTATAATATAAAAATAAAGTAAAGTATACAATTTTGTTTTTGTTTTACTTCACTTTATTTTTTTACGATTATTTTTCAAAATCACAACTGATGCAATGGATGTTATCTTTTTTTTCTATTAGTAATGATGAACAGTTTGGGCACAATTCTCCAGTTGGTTTATCCCATAATGCAAAGTTACATTTAGGATAGTTATTACATCCATAGAATATTTTGCCTTTTCTTGTTCTTTTTGGTACGATCATTCCCGTTTCACAGTTAGGACATTTAATTATTTCCACGTTCTTTTTTTCTTCTTTCTTGATATATTTACACTCTGGATAATTTGAGCATGCTACAAATTCTCCAAATTTTCCTTTTCTTATGACCAAAGGACTACCGCATTCTGGGCAAGTTTCTCCTGTTTCTTTTGGAGGATCTTTTTCCATCTTTGTAAATGCATTTTCTACGGCTGGTTCGAATTCTTTATAGAAATCTTCAAGCATTTTATCCCATGAAGCTTCACCTAATGCTATATCATCTAATTCTTTTTCCATTTCTGCTGTATATTTTACGTTTATTAGATTTTCAAAGTATTCTTGTAGTTTTCTTGTTGTCAATATTCCTATTTCAGTTGGTACAAATTTTTTATCTTCTAATGTTATATAGTTTCTTTCTTTTAATGTATCAATTATTTTAACATATGTTGATGGTCTTCCTATTCCTAATTCTTCTAGTTCTTTAATTAGTTTTGCTTCTGTGTATCTAGGTTTAGGTTTAGTAAAGTGTTGTTCTGATACAATGTCATTTGCAATTACTATATTTGTTTTATAGTTTTCTAGGTCTGGCAAGATTTTGTCTTCCTGATCTTCATATTCACTATATACTTTTAAGTAACCATCAAATGTTAGAATTGATCCATTTGCTTTAAACTGATAGTTATTATTATCTAGTATGATTGTTGTTGCTAATGTTTTTGCATCAGTCATTAGTGATGCAAGGGCTCTTATATATATCATTTTATATAGTTTGTATTCATCATTGGTTAGATACTCTTTCATTCTTTCTGGAGTTTTGTTTATGTCTGTTGGTCTTATCGCTTCGTGAGCATCTTGAACATTTTCAGTTTTGTTTGTTTTTTTTGCGTATCCTATATATTCTTTTCCAAAGTTATTTTCAATGTATTTATATGTTGTTTTAATAAACTCATCACTTAATCTTATTGAGTCTGTTCTCATGTAAGTTATAAGTCCGGTTGTTTCAGTTCCTATATCTATTCCTTCATATAGTTTTTGTGCTATTGACATAGTTTTTTTACCAGGAAATGATAGTTTATTTGAGGCATCTTGTTGTAATGTTGATGTTGTAAATGGTGCTTTAGCTTTCTTATTTTTATTCTTTTTTGTAATGTCTTCGATTTTAAATGTTTTGGTAAGTTTACTTAATATCTCATCATTTTGCACTTTGGTTGTTATTTCAAAGTCTTTATGGTTGTATTGATATAAGCTTGCACTAAATTTTTCAAAGATTGCATCAATTGTGTAGTACTCAGTTGGTACGAATGCCTTTATTTCATCTTCTCTATCTACGATTAGTTTTAAAGCGACGCTTTGTACTCTTCCAGCACTTTTACCACCAGTTTTTGATTGCATTAGTTTTGATAAACGGAACCCTATTATTCTGTCAAGGATTCTTCTTGATTCTTGACTGTGAACAAGATTTATGTCTATCTTTCTTGGTGTTTCAAATGCTTTAATGACTTTGTCTTTGGTGATTTCATTAAATACAACACGATCATAATCGTTGTCTTTTAAATCAAGAGCATCTTTTAAATGCCATGCGATTGCTTCCCCTTCACGGTCTGGATCGGATGCTAGGTACACTTTTGATGAGGCTTTAGCATCTTTTTTTAGTTCTGATATAACTTTCTTTTTTCCTTTTATTGGAATATAAGTTGGTTTAAAACCGTTGTCAACATCAACTCCAAGTCCGAACTTTCCAGTTGTAGCAAGATCTCTTATGTGTCCTTTTGATGATACAACTTTATAATCTTTACCTAAATATTTTTCTATAGTTCTACTTTTACTAGGAGATTCTACGATAACAAGTTTTTTCATACTCCTCACCTCTTTTAATTTTATACAATATATTTTTATTAATGTCAAATATAAAAATGTTTGATAAATTACCAAACACTTATTTAATGTAATTTTAAGTTATTAGAAAGGATTTCTAAATACAAAACTTAAAACTGTATCTACAATATATAGAATACCAAATAATATTATTATAATATTTAATACTTTAGGGCTATATTTTTTTATTGATTTAGCAACTAAAGGATCAACTATATACATTAGTAATAATCCTCCTATACCAAATGAAACTACTGATCTAAGGCAGATGTGTCCACCTAGATTCAAAAACAGCCCTGTGTAATCCCACCATCTTCTATGCCATATTTTTAACATAAAGAAGCCTGTAAAATACTCTAATATTCCTGTTGCTACAACAGCTAGTAGAAATACAATAATAGGATTTTTCTTGAATTTTTTTAAAGATAATGCCATTAGTAATGCTCCCCAGGCATATACTGGTAGAAAAGGTCCGTATAAGAAACCTCTATTTACTAGTATATGATCATCAACTAGAAAGAATATTTCTTCATAGATATAACCAACTATTCCTCCAATAATAAATATTAATAAATAATAGATTATTTTTTCTTTGTTGTTTAGTTCTTGTTCATCTTGGTTTAGTTTTTTTAAAAACTTCATACTTCTACTCCTTTGTTGGCTATATAGTCTTTTACTGGGCCATAACTTTTACGATAAAATTTATTTATTCCATATTTCTTTATTGCTTCTATGTGCTCTTTAGTTGGATATCCTTTATTTTTCTTATAGTTGTAATACGGATATTTTTTATCTAATTCATATAATATACTATCCCTATATACTTTGGCAAGTACTGATGCTGCTGCTATGGTTCTTGATTTAAAGTCTCCTTTTATAATTGAAAGGTTTGGAATATCAAGTTCTAGCGGCATTGCATCAATTAAGATATAATCTGGTTTTATTTTTAAATTTTCAATTGCTTTTTTCATGGCAATTTTTGTTGCTTCATATATGTTTACTTCATCTATTTTGTTATTGTCTACTTCTATTATCGAATATGCAATAGCTTTTTCTTTTATTATTTTATCGAATTCGTTTCGCTTTTTTTCACTTATTTTTTTTGAATCTGTTAGTCCTTTAAGTTCAAAATTTAATGGAAGTATTACTGCCGCTGCAACAACCGGTCCTACTAGTGGACCTCTTCCTACTTCATCTATTCCACAGATGTATTTGTATCCTTTATTTATTAAGTCTCTTTCAAAATAATAGTTATCATTTTTACATGTTTCTAATTCTTCAAGATTTTTTTTCTTTTCTACTTCAGTCATGTTAATACCTATCAAATGTAATATTTTTGATTTTTCCCTTTTTAATATCGTTAATTATTAATGTTTCTACTTTATCATAGTCTACTTCTCCACCACGAGATATTAAACCATATTTTTTACCGATGGTTGTAAATACATCATCAAATGAAGAAATGTCTTCGACATCATATTCCTTTTTTAATATTTCTGGGTAATACTTATATAGCATAGTAATTATGTAAACAGATATTTTATCTGTTGGTAATATATCCTCTTTAATTGCTGTCATACTAGCAAGATTATATGCTTCTTTTTCTTGATCAAGTTTTGGCCATAAGATTCCAGGCGTATCCATAATTTCTAAACCATCTTGTACTTTTATCCAAGAAATGTTTTTAGTTACTCCAGGTTTGTTACCTACTTGTACTTTACTTTTTGCTGCTAGCTTGTTAATTAAAGTGCTTTTTCCAACATTAGGTATTCCAATAACTAGTGCCCTTATGGTGTTCTTTTTTAATCCTTTTTCTTTTTGTTTGACTATTTTCTCATTTAAAATTTCTTTTGATAAATCTATTAATTTATTTAAGTTATCACTGTTTAAATTAAATTTTAATACATGGTATCCAAGTGTTTCATATTCTTTGATAAATTTATCTGTTTCTGTTTTGTCACATAAATCATATTTGGTTAATATCAAGATTCTTGGTTTATTTTTTATTATTTCTTCTATGTCTATTATTTTTGATGATGAAGGTATTCTTGCATCTATAACTTCATATATAATATCAACTAGATTTAGATTTTCCCTTATCATTCTTTTTGTTTTTGCCATGTGGCCTGGGTACCACGAAATGGGGACTTTTGAAAAACTTTTTTGACTATCATTATTTTTCTTTTCTTGTCTCATTTTTCTCTTTTGATACATATTCATAATTTTATCATTTCCTTTTTTATAAATTATAATTTATCTTACTAAACACTATATCTTTTATTTCCCCACCAGTTCGGTAATACTTCGGATAATTTAACAATTTCTCTTGTTTCATAGTTAGTTAATATCTCCATATCTTTATTCTCTCTGTTTAATTGCATCAAAAACTCTCTACATGCGCCACAGGGCATTCCACCATTATGTGGAGGATTATCTCTAAATGCAATTAATCTTTTAATTTTAGTTTTTCCTGTATTTATATACATATTCAATGCAGCCACTCTCTCTGCACACAAATTCATAACTCCACTAGCACTTTCAATACAAAAACCTGTAAAAATCTCACCATCTTCGCTTTCAACAGCTGACACGACGTGATGTGCTACTATAAATGGTGATACTTCCTCTTTATGATATTCAGCCTTTGCTTTATTATACATTTTCTCCCATATATCCATTTAAATCACTTCCTTTTTTATAAATTTATCTAATTATTATATGTTCAAAATATTGTTCTTGAAATTCTACTAAAGCATTAATTGCATCATTTGAATATTTTTTATTTTCAGGAACAATTATTAATTTATCATCATCATCATTTGTTCTATGAACTATAGCTATACATTTGCCTTTAAAGGTCTTTACTGGTTCAAAAACTCCTAATAAATAACAATCTAATTCTTCTCCATCACCACTAATAGTATTAGGAATATAACCATAATTAACTGGATAAATAAAACCATGTTTAGGATGTTTACTTCCAAATTCTCTATCAATTTCAATATCCAGTATCTTTCCTAAATATTCTTTATTATTCATATAACATCTTTCCTTCATCTTACTATTTATTTGTTTCATCTATATTTAAATATAGGTTTATTTCTTCTGTTGGTAATTTTTCTATTAATTCTTTTGGTATTGTTAAACTCTAGTCTTGATTAATTATACATTTGCTAAAAAGATGCTTTTACCATCTTGACCATCTCTATTATGTTCATAAGCAGCAAGTTTTTCAATTATATCATTATCTTTCATAAAATCACCTATTTATTTAATATTTCTTTCATCATTTTTCCTATTTATTTTCATTTAAATATCTATTATAAAATTCATCCATTGATGAAATATATTTTTGATCTTGTATAACTCTAAATTTTTCATATTCTTTTTCTGCTTTTTCTACTGCTTCTTTATGAGATATACT
>CAKOSO010000008.1 GCA_934102355.1 uncultured Bacilli bacterium | reverse complement strand
GGTGGACGCTATAGGACTCGAACCTATGACCCCCTGCTTGTAAGGCAGGTGCTCTAACCAACTGAGCTAAGCATCCATAAATATACCTGAGGACGTATATAAATATATCAGTTATTTTGCAGATTGTCAAGTAAGTTCTACGATTTTTTATCAATCTCTTTCATTTTTTTACTTATCCAGCCCGGTAA
The DNA here is from genome assembly GCA_934102355.1 of uncultured Bacilli bacterium. Lineage (GTDB taxonomy): Bacteria > Bacillota_I > Bacilli_A > RF39 > UBA660 > CAKORS01. The sequence continues at coordinate 17,667 of CAKOSO010000008.1, read as the reverse complement.
TGATAGTTTTAATAAGTAAAAGCCAAAGACAGATTCCTTAATTCCACTTTTTTTATTCTTTGTAAAATCATTTCCAGACTCTTTAGCAGAAAGTCTTAACTGATTTTTTTTATTAGAACAATCTAGTATTCTAACATTAATAATATCCCCAATTTCTACCAATTCATTAATATTTTTTACAAATCCATCAAACAATTCAGATATATGAATAAGACCACTATATTCTTCATCTAATGAAGCAAATACTCCGTAACGTTCAATCGATGTTACTCTAGCCTTATATATCTTACCCTTCTCATATTTAGACATAATATGCACCCTCTAAATGAATTATATCACAATATTAATATTTTAAAAAGAGCGCTTTACTTTATTTAATATACGCAGTATAATTATCCCGGTGAGAAAAATGAACGACATTGAAAAAAAAGCAAAAGAAGTTTTAGAAAAAGTACGACCATATCTAAACCATGATGGCGGCGATGTTGAATTCGTAAAAATTGAAGATGGCATATGTTATGTTAAACTTAGCGGTGCCTGTGCTGGCTGCTCATTCGCTGACGTGACTCTTCAAAATACTGTTGAAGAAATACTAGTATCAGAAATCCCAGAAATAATAAGAGTTGAAAATATCAAAGAAGACTAACCTATTGGAAGGCTTCTTTTTATTATCCAATCAACTCCTGGAATATAACTATTATAAAGATTGGTTAAATAAATATGTACGTAAAGCAAAAAGTCTTCATATAAACAAGATTTTAATACTATACTCTCTATAATTTTTTCATTCAAATTATTATTTACTATATCATCATATGTATCAAAAAAGTAAGATGGATAAAGCAATCTTCCATAAAATAAAAGAGCCTCTTTATAGCTTACCATATTATTTTTAAAGTATTCATCTAATAATAGATAAGCATCTTGTTCATTAAAAAAAGCCGACTTAATATACTCTGCAACATCTCTTACTCTAAAATCACATATAAAACTCATCGGGTGATATAGCTGGTAAAGTCCTCCTTTACTATTTATTCTTTTGTGACATATACTTTTATACACCATTTCATTTGTTTTTAATACTTCTCTTACATAGTAAATTGCATTTTCAGCTAATCCTATATAATAATTAGCATAACTACATAGGATTGGATATTTAACTGATATTTCACTTATTTGCGATTCAAAATAATCATTTTTTGTTTCCCAAAGTGTAGTCCAATCAGATCTATCAAGTATTTTACTACAATCTATATTTATACTACTATTATTAATATAGCATATTTCTGATAGCGTAACTTTAGCATTTTTATTTATAAATACTTCCATTAATATATATGGAATATTATTCACATACGTTAAAATTTTATTCTCCTTATTTAAAACTATTTCATGAACTAATATATTATTATTAATCATTTCACCATTTATTTTATATAATGAATCTATATCTTCTATAGGCCTATTATATGATTCAAAAACATACTCTTGATTAGAATATTCAAAAAAATATTTATCATTTCTATGTATTATTTTATCTATATGCATTCCATAGTAGTAAGTTATAACGTTTTTCATATAAGGCCTCCTAGTTAATAATATGAAAAAACAGCTAAACTTATGTTTAACTGTTTTATACTATTTAGCCTCTTCTATAGCTCTAGTTTCACGAATTACAGTTACTTTTACAGTACCAGGATATTGCATTTCTTTTTCAATTCTATCTTTAATATCCCTTGCTGTTTTATAACTTCCTATGTCATCTATTTTTTCAGGTTCAACAATTACCCTTAATTCTCTTCCTGCTTGCATAGCATAAGCTTTTTCAACACCATCAAAATCTTTTGCAATTGACTCTAATTGTTCTAACCTTTTAACGTAATTTTCTAAAGAGTCATTTCTTGCACCTGGTCTTGCTGCTGATAGACTATCTGCTATTGCAACTAAAACTGAAATAATATTATTAGGTTCCTTATTTCCATGATGTGATTCAATGGCATTTAACACCACTCCATCTTCACCATACTTTTTAGCTAAATCAGCACCTATTTCAACATGACTACCTTCAACTTCAAAATCAATTGCTTTACCAATATCATGAAGTAATCCCGCTCTTTTAGCTAACTGCACATTTTCTCCTAATTCAGCGGCCATAATGCCTGCAAGATGAGCAACTTCCTTAGAATGTAAAAGTGCATTTTGACCATAACTAGTTCTAAAGTTAAGTTTACCAAGTATTGTAACTAATTCTGGGTCTAGTTTAGTAATTCCAAGTTCAAATATAGCTTCTTCACCATATTCTCTAATCTTAACATTTAATTCTTTACATACTTTATCATATACTTCTTCAATTCTAGATGGATGAATTCTTCCATCTTTTATTAAAGTTTCTATTGTTTGCTTAGCAATTTCTCTTCTAAGCGGGTCAAAACTAGATAAAACTATTGCTTCAGGTGTATCATCAATTATTAAATCAACACCGGTTACAGCTTCTATAGTTCTTATATTTCTACCTTCTCTACCAATAATTCTACCTTTCATATCATCATTAGGTAAGGTAATTACTGATACTGTCTGTTCATTAGTAACATCAGATGCATACTTTTGCATAGCATCAACTAATAAACTTTTAGCTTTCTTATCAACTTCCATTTTTGCTTCAGCTTCTTTTTCTTTTATGTATGATGCAATTTCTTGGCTCATAGAAGTCTCAACTTGTTTCATTATTTCTTCTTTTGCGTGTTTTTTTGAAAAACCAGATATTTTTTCTAATTTTTCTATTTGCTCCTTAATTACATTTTCTGCTTTTTCTTCTAATTTTTGAATATCTTTTTGTTTTTTTATTATCTCATTTTCTTTTTCATTTAGCATCTGCTCACGACTTTGAAGTAAATTATCTCTACGATCAATATTATTTTCACGTTGTAAGATACGCTCCTCATTTTCTTTTAGCTCTTGCTTTTTTTCTTTTATTTCTTTATCAGTTTCTAACTTTAATTTGTAAGTTTCTTCTTTTGCTTCAAGTAAGGCATCACGCTTTGCCTTCTCAGCATCTTTTTTAGCTTTTTCAATAATATTTAAAGCGCTTTTTTCTTCGCTTTTTTTCTTAAGCATTGTAATAACAAATGTTATTATTGCTCCAACAAATAATCCAAGTATTAGAAGTAAAACAGGAACTAATATCCTTTCCACTATTTACCTCTCTTTCATAAAATGCATTTTCCTTATAATGCATACACTTATATTTTAAAGTTAATCTTATTTAAAGTCAAGGTGCTAATTTTATGAATTTGTAATATATTTTATGAATATAGTGTATATTCAAAGTAAATTGATGTTTTTGCTGTGTAAAATCTAAGTGAAAACTTTACACTTATTTTTTTGATTTTACCTTTATATATAGTTTTTCTTTATGAATTGTTTTACCTCCAAGTTTTATTATGGCTTTACCAACCTTCTCTCCGTTTTTGTACTTTTTCTTATCTTTAAGCTGATAACTAATAGTTATTAGTTCTCTTTCACTTTCAGTTATAGGATAATAGTAATCATCTAAGGCATATATTTTTTTGTTTGATAGATTCATTTTATCCTTATCAAATACTTTTACCATTTTATAATTATTAAAACCATATTCATATAATTCCTTATGATTCTTAAAGTCATTACCATCATTTAAAGTTACTACAATTAGGTTCATATTATCTTTACTAGCAGATGTTACAAGCGTTCTATATGCTTTTTCTGTATATCCAGTTTTACCACCTGTTGTATATTCATATGTATACAAAAGCTTATTTTTATTTGACCATACATATGTTTTTTCATCTGTTTTAACAGTATGCTTTTTGCAGCCAGTAATTTTTCTAAATTCTTTATAACTGTTAGCGTAACGCATTAAAAGTGCCATATCATATGCTGTTGAATAGTTTTTAGTTTTTTCATCTAAACCGTGTGGATTTTTAAATATCGTGTTTTTCATTCCTATTTGTTTTGCTTTATCATTCATTTTTTTAACAAATTTTTCTTCTCCTCCAAGAAAATCAGCTATCATAAGTGCTGCATCATTACCGCTTTGCATCATAAGTCCATAAACCATATCTTCTAATTTCATTTTTTCACCTATGCTTAAATAAATAGAAGAACCATAACTTTCTAATACTTTATCAGTTACTTTAACAGTTTTATTAAGTTTATTAGATTCTATAGCTACTACAGCTGTCATTATCTTCATTGTGACTACAAAGTGACGAAATTTTTTCAAAATTATTGTAATCCCATATATACGTTATATTAAATAAGTTTATGTATATATTAAGGATTACTCTCGTTTTATCGGCTGATTTTTTAACTACTATCTTGTCAATTAAAAGTTTTGATAATTTTTCAAAATTTTCATTAATAAAATCACCTAGTTCCAATTTTTTTATTTGTTTAAGTGTTGCATTAATATCTTTTTTTTCTAATTCTTTTTTTTCTTTTTTTATATTTTCTATTTCATTATTGTATTTATTATTTCTAGTTTCAAATTCACTTTTTTCTATAACTTTTTCTATGTACAATTCGAGCAAGCTTTCTTTCTTATAATTTAAATTATTGATTTCCTTTTTTAATTTTTCTATTTCATTACATGCATTAAAGGTAGTATTTTTATATATATTTATTAATTTACCTTTTATTTCATCAAAATTATTAATTAAATAACTATATACATTTTTAAAGATTTTATCTAGCTCTTTTTCATATAATTTTGGGCTTTTACAAGTTTTATCACCATGCGTTGCATATTCATTACAAATCCAATAACTATTTCCATTATTATTAACTCTTTTATATTTAGAGTTATGATGTTCGCAATAAATATTACCACTATAAGGATATCTTTTTGAAAATACTCTTGGTTCTGCTACATTTTTTAAATAATTTACTTTTTTTATTTTTAATAATTTGGTTGCTTTATCCCAAAGTTCTTCTGACACTATTGCAGGTATTTCACCTTTACTATCTTCTATGATCCATTCATCCATTGGTAATCTAATTTGTTTTTTATTTCGATAATCTTTTGTCATAACAGTATTTGTACAATAAAATCCTTTATATTTAGGATTAGTAATCATTCTTCTTAAAGTTGTTATATGGATATAGTCACCTTTTTTAGTTTTATACCCTTCTTCATATAATATTTTAGATATTTTTGATAGGCCGTACTCTCCACTAGCGTACAACGAATAAATTCTTCTAATCATTTTTGCTTCTTTTTCATCTATCTTTAATTTACCTTTTTCTTTTGTAAAACCTGTAATAACATTATTGCCTAGAACATGTCCTTTTTCTCTAGATCTTTTCATGCCAAATCTAACTCTTTCAGATAGTTTTCTAACCTCTTCTTGAGCAATTGAAGACATTATAGTAAGTCTTAGCTCTGAATCAGGTAATATTGTATTAATATTATCTGATAAAAATAATACCCCAACATCACTAGCTAGAAGTTCCTGAGTATATTTAATACTATCTACTGTATTTCTTGAAAATCTAGATATTTCTTTTGTTAGAATCAAATCAAATTTTCCTTTTTTTGCATCGTGAATCATTTTTAAAAAGTTAGTTCTATTTTTAACACTAGTTCCACTAATTCCCTCATCTATATATCCTGGAACATATTTCCAATTTGAGTTTTCCATTATAAAGTTTTTAAAATATAAAATCTGATTGTCTAGAGAATTAAGTTGTTCATCTTTATCAGTAGATACCCTTGCATAAAAAGTTACTCTAAGTGGTATGTTATATATACTTTCTCCTCTTAATATTTCATTTCTGATTTTACATAAGTCCATCAACTATCAACTCCTAATTTTTTTAAAGCATCATTATATAAATCAAAATTAATTATTTTTCTCTTATATAAGTACTCATTTAAAATTATAGCAAGTTCAGTATCAATCATTTATATATCACCAATTAATCTTATTACACAAAAAAAGAAATAATTACATACAAATTATTTCTTAAATTTTTATTTTACAAACTATCATTTAAAATTACACATTCATCGTTATCACAAATTTTATCGATTATTCCATTTTTTATTTTATAGCTCTCTCCGTACAATTTACATTCATTATTTGTTTGCAAAATGTATGCACCATCAGTTAAAGCAATTATCGTTCTATTATATGATTCCTTTATTATTGCATTTCTTTGTAACTTTTTGTTATAATCATCATTTAGATTTTCTAATATAAAATGCGGTTCAATATTAATTGTTGTTAATCCTAATCCTTTTAAATAAGGAGAATTATTTAAGTCTTCGTCACATTCAGGACTATTGTATACATCACCAGCTGAATTTATCGAACCTGCACTTATTCCAACAATGACCGAATCAACATCTTTTAAATATTTCTTTAAATTAATACTATTAAAGAATTTATTTTGAATCAATGTGTTACCTCCACATAGAAAAATTAAATCGCAATCCTCCAAAATACTAGTAATATTTTCTTTAGCTCGTCCATCTAATACAAGATATTCTTCAAATGTTAAACCACTTAGTTTTAATGCTTCAATATCCATTTGTAAAAACAAATCATTTCTTTCGTAATTATCTGGATCACTTGCTACCAAAACAAATTTTTTGTTATTTTTTATAATTTTTTTTAAATTTTTTAAAAAATCGTTATTTTCAAAAAATTTGATTGGAATTTTATTACCATTTTCTTTTTTTACTCCTCCAATATTGCTTGCTAAAAATAAATACATGAAATCACTCTCCTTTAAATATATTTTCCAGATTCAACTATTGTATATTTATTATTATAATATTTTATAATACAATAATCAATATCTTCATATTTTTTACCTGATATTTTTGATTTTATATTGCTTATCGCAGCACCGTGAGAAATAATTGCAACCTTATCATAATTATAATTATCTCTTATTATATCCAAACCTTTAATATATCTAGAGTTTAATTGATTAATACTTTCACCACCTGGAATTACAAAATCATAGTCAACAAATGCTTTTTTCACACTTTCATTATTTAAAAAATCACTCATTAAACCACCTTGAAATTTTCCCATATTTAATCCTCGAAAGTTTTCACAATAATAAATTGGTAACTTAGAATTTTCGTTTATTATTTTTGTTGTTTCCTTAGTTCTATATAAATCCGAAGTAAAAATAGCCTCTATTTTTTCATCAAATAATCTATTTTTTAAATTAACAATTTGCTTATTTCCTCGATCTGTAAATGTTGTTTTTAAGTCTTCTATTTGACCTTTAATACGATTTTCCACATTCCAATTTGTTTCACCATGTCTACATATATAGTATGTTATTTCTTTTTCTTCAGTTTTAATTTTTTTTCGTGTCATCATTCGTTTTGTTAATCTTCTTTCTACTTCCATATCATTTTTGACAATTATATCATCTAAAGATTTTATTTTTTTTGCTTCAGTTATGTCATTATATCTTTTGATTGCTTTTTCTATATCACTTTTATTTAATTCATAATGTCCTAATTTTACTAATTCTAGAAAATCATGAAGTGTTTCAGAAGATACTGGAAGTTTAAATTCTTGATTTAAAATAGAGTATTCTGAGTCTTGATACATCTTTTGTAATGTTTTCTTATCCAAATTAATAGTATCCACTAATTCCTGAGATAGTTGATTTAAAGTGCTTATATTAATTTTATTTTCTGATAAATAATCTTGAATAACTCTAATGCTATAATATAGCCTTATTTTTTCGTCTGCAAACAATAAAGTACCAGCATAATCTCTTATATTAACAGATTTCATCAAAGATACTGTTCTAGGTGAAATCTCATTAACAATACTTTCTCTATATTTTGAACCTTTATCTATATATGAATATGTCAACAAATCATTCAGTGTGTTATTAACAACAGTATCATAATCATCTTCATAAATATTTAACAAATTGTCTTGCACTCTATTTTGCCATGTGCATACATTACCATTATATTCAACAATCCAATCAAATCCTATCTTTCCATCAAAGTTATGTATAATAGATGGATAATCTTTTTGGGATAGTTGTAAATCAGTATCATATATATTTTCACTCTCAATAATACTTTGTTTATCATTAATTTTTGGTCTAAGATTAGATTTAAAAATACGCGATTTACCAAGTATAACTTCATAACCAGATTTTAGTTTTAATTTATATTTCCAAGGCATTACCTTAATATATTTTTCATCATCTGTTCCATTGTTTTCTATTAAAAATAGTTTATATCCAGGAAAATAATCATTTAAATATTTTTCTAACGCATGATCACCTTCAAAAAACTTTAATTGGAGAGTGAAGTTTTTTTTATTTTTATATTTTTTATCAAAAATATTAATTAAATTTACAAGAGGTTTTTCTTTCAATTTGATGCTAAGATATTCACTAATACTAACTCTTATTGTCAATCTAGGAGTTATAGGATTTTTTGAGAGTGAATTATATAATTCTTTCAAATATTTTTCAGCATTAATTTCATTATATGCCCAAAAGCCACTTGTTACTAAAATAATTCGTTCTGCTTTAATGGTTTCAATACATTTTAAAATCGCATCAAATTCAAGAAAAGGTTCTCCACCTCCAGATATTTGTAAATAGCCGACATTAGCATCATTAGCAAATTTTATAAACTTATCAACTGCTTCTTTAGAAAAATGATTTTCTTTAGAATGATATGAACCTCGTTTCTCTTATGTCCAAGAAACGGGGTTCATATCAATAATACCCTCATTTTTTAGATTTCATCGATTATAATTATGTTCCAAACAAAGTTCACCTTTGTTTGTTATCTATATTATAAATCGTATACATTTTAACTAATGTTTAACACATGTGCCAATTCATTTATTTAACATACAATATATAAAGTAGCATTATACAAAACAGTATATTTACTTGTACAAATATTGTTTATATTTCTAATATATTTACTGTTAATCATTATATAGTCATGATTTTAGTAGTGGACGCTATAAGTTTTTTCCTATTCATGTTTTTTGATACTAAGACCCTTTTTGTATCCTCTTCCATTAAAATAGCCGATTCACCTAAATTATAAGCACATATTTTAATTGGTATAATTAATACCAATATAATTAAAACTAAAACTTTTTTCAACTAAACATCACCTAAATAATTGTATGAAAAAAAGGTCTTAATTATTAAAACCTTTTATTTAGATAATAAATCATAGACTTAAGAACATCATAAAACTTTAGTTTAAAAAACTTTGTTATTAAAACAGTTCCGAGTGGCTTCCAGTCGCAACAAGTACTAAAATAAGTTCATCATACATATATTTATAAACTAAAAGCCAGTCAGGTTCCACATGACATTCACCACAGTTTTTATAATACTTACTATCGTTTAATATATGATTTTTATATTTCTCTTCTAGTTCTAACCCATTGACTAGTCTGTCAATTACATATTTAAGCTATTCAACATCCTTACCCTGTTTTTTAATTTTCTTATAATTTTTCTTGAAATCGCTAGTATATTTAATTTTATATTTAACTTTTGTTATAAGTTCAATCATCACTATCTAGTTCTTCAAATAACTCCTCAACTGAATTATATGCTTTATACTTTTCAGGATGTTTCATTATGTAGTCTACTTCTTTTAATGCTTTTTTTAACTCTTTACTAGGTTTAGGTTCTTCAATTTTAAAAGGAATGCTAGATGTTTTAACACATTTAGTTAAAAACATATTAATAGCAGTACTCATATTTAATCCCAAACTCTTAAATAATGTATCACTTTCTTGCTTAAGTGCCATATCAACTCTAACATTCAAATTTGTAGTATTAGGAATGCTATCCATATTATCCCTCCTCGTACAACATAATTATATAATATAAGCAAAGAAAAGTCAATACATTTCAATTACATTGTCATTACAATAAAAAGGTCTTAATTATTAAAACCTTTTATTTAGATAATAAGTCGCATACTAAAGAGCTTAATTCAGTAGGATTTTCAACAGGAAGTCCTTCGATTAGTAAAGCTTCATCATACAAAATCTTAGTATATTTCTCTAGCGTATCTTTATCAGTTTCGTATAGTTCTTTTATCTTTTTAGCTATCTTATGATTTTCATTTATTTCAAGAACTAGTTTTGCTTCTGCTTTTTCATCTGTTGGCATAGCATTTATTACTTTTTGCATTTCAACTGTTATATTTCCTTCACTAGTTAAACATATAGGATGATTTTTTAATTTATTTGTATATCTTATATCTTCTACTTTATTGTTTAATACTTTTTTCATAAAATCAAAAATTTCTTTATCATCACTATTCTTTTTATCCAAAGCCTCTTTTTCTTCTTTAGTTGATAGATCAAAATCATTAGATGATATATTTACAAATTTCTTGTCATCATACTTATCTATCATCTTAAGAACAAATTCATCAACATAATCAGTTAAATATAATATTTCTTTATTCTTTTCCTTTATGCTTTCTACTTGAGGCATCATATCTATCTTACTTACTGTCTCACCACATGCATAATAAATTGTATCATCTTCTTCACTCATGTTTTTAACATATTCTTTTAAGGTAATATTTTTCTTTTCTTTTGATGAGTAGAATAATGCAAGGTCTTTTAAATCATCTTTTTTAGCACCATAATTATCATATATACCATATTTTATATTAACACCAAATGTTTTAAAGAAAGTATCATACTTATCTCTTTCATTTAATAACATGTCATTTAGTTCTTTTAGAATCTTCTTTTCTATGGTCTTAGCAATTACCCTTAATTGTCTATTTTGCTGTAAGATTTCCCTTGATATATTAAGTGATAAATCTGGTGAATCAACAACGCCTTTTACAAAGTTTAGATAGTCAGGAAGTAAATCCTCACAGTGTTCCATTATTAAAACACCATTTGAATATAATTCTAAGCCTTTTTTATAATCTTTAGTGTAGAAATCATATGGAACCCTTGATGGTATAAACATAAGTGCATCATAACTAACTATTCCTTCTGTTTTTGTATGAATTACTTTAAGTGGCTTTTCATAATCAAAGAATTTTTCTTGATAAAAGCTGTTATATTCTTCTTCTTTTATCTTATTTTTACTTTTCTTCCATAAAGGAATCATACTATTTATTGGTTCACTTAAAGATATATCACCAGTTTTTTCATCCTTAGTTTCCATTTTAATTGGATATGTTACATAGTCAGAATATTTTTTAATTAAGCCTTGAATTTTAAATTCTTCTAAGAATTCATCAAATTCCTCATCTTTATCACTTTCTTTTATATGAAGTATTATCTTTGTGCCAAAGCTATTTTTATTACATGGAACAATTTCATATCCAGAAGCTCCCTCTGATATCCATTTATAAGCTTCATTTTCTCCAGCTTTTTTACTTTCAACTGTAACCTTATCACTTACCATAAAACTTGAATAAAAGCCTACTCCAAATTGTCCAATTATATTAATCTTATCTTTTTTTGTTAAAGCTTCTTTAAATGCTAAAGAACCACTTTTAGCAATAGTACCTAAGTTTTCAGCAAGCTCATCCTTACTCATTCCAATACCATTATCTTCAATTGTAAGTAGTCTATTTTCCTTATCTACGCTTATTTTTATAAATAATTTCTTTTTATCTACTTTTAATGACTTATTGGTTAAAGATTCATAATATAACTTATCTAATGCATCATTAGAATTAGATATTAACTCCCTTAAAAATATTTCTTTATTTGTATAAATCGAATTAATCATTAAATCTAAAAGTTTTTTAGATTCAGCTTTAAATTGTCTTTTAGACATATATTATCATCTCCTAATATTTATATATACTATCTAAATTATAGTCTTATTAATTAGCAGTGTCAATAGTATAGTGCTAATTTTATATTTTTTAAAAAGCATAGTAATTAAACCATGCTTTTACTTTCTATATGTCTTTTCTTTTTCTTTTGCATCATCAACGTAATTAAGAAGTCTTTTTTGCTCTTTTCCAAGGAAACCCATTCTAACACTTTCCAAAAGTATTAAAGCTGAACTTGCAGTTGCAAGCCCTACAACAGTTGGATTTATATTAGCTCCCGATATTTTATCAAAATACAAAAAGCTTCCAGCACAAGAAGCACCTACTGTTCCTAAAGTTAAATCAAGAAAGCTATTAATCATTTCCCAGGTATTTTCATTTAATTCTTTATTTTCTTTGTAAATCTTAAATCTTTCATTATTTTTCATGACGTTTTTCCTTTCTACTAAGTGATTATATTTTATTACTAGATATAGTTTAAGTCAAGAAAAAACTAAAGGCTTTATAAAACCTTTAGTATAAACCATGTAACTTAGATATATCATCACCTGATAGTTCATCAACTTTCCATATTCCTGCCTTTTTAGTTAAGGAAAGTTCAATAGTATGGGTTGTAGTATCAGTTACTTTTTCCATTTGTTCAATTTTATAGTCCATATACTTCTCTTCAGAAAAATTCCCACTATCATCATTAAATTTACTTGGATTGCTTTTTAACTCTTCCTCAGCTTTTAATATGGCACTTCTATAATTTAATACTGTTAGTTCAACAGTCACAGTAGCAGTATCTTTCTCTTCTTTTGTATCCTTTATAACATATGCAAATTGATCATATTGTTTTTTCATAAGGTCTTCATATTTTTCCTTTGCGCTTTCTTTTAGACCTTCATTTTCAATAGTATCCTTTAATTGCGTTATTATATCATCATCCTTAGAACGATATTTCTCAAAGAATGTGTTTACAGCTTCATCAGGTTTATTATCATTCATACTGCAACTACATCCTGCAAAAAGCAAAACTGCACATATTACTATTAATATCTTCTTCATCTTTATCCTCCTTTATTATTAACTTGCCAAATAAAGGAATTTTTATACTATTTTTTTAATACTTTAATTAAAGTTCTTAGTCTTTCTATTACAACTAAATTAGCTTCTTTAACACTTATTTTTAAATTATCATAAGCTTTTTTTATATCTTCTTCCATCAAATCAAAACATTCAAAATACATGTATTTAATTTCTTCTTCTTCTTTTTTATTATAAAGATTATCTAAATATCTTTCTAAAATACTAACCGTATTAAGTTCTTTTCTTGTGTATTTCTTATCAATAATAGTTTTATCTTCTATAATGTATGATAAAGTTATTTCATCTAAATTAGATGACTGAGATATAACATCTTCTTCCTCATCAAATAATAATCTACTTTTTCCTATCAAATTTCCATCACTGTTAAACTCTACTGCAAGGCAAGCATCATCATTGTGTAAAATACAAGCATAATCAATTGTTTTTATTAAATGATTATTAAATGTTTCACTCTTTCCATATATTTGATTTAAAAACTCTTCCTCCACTTTCACTCTATAATTTATAAAGTCATATAAACACTTACTAGACACCTTAAAAGATGGGATAACTTTTATATGCTCTATATCATCTTCTTTATTCCATTCATAAAACTCATAAGCTCTTTTTTTAAAATTAACTAAAATATCATATACATTTTTCATAGCTTTCTCCTCTTCTTTAAAATAGAAATATTTAATAATACTAAGCCTATTATTAAATAATAAAATTCTGGTAATTTAATTAAAAACATTAAGTATTCTTTAAAATTATACCCAAAACTGAAAAGATTTATGTATAAAATAATTGTTGAAAGTCCAAATACAGTTAAAATAAAACCTATAATATATAAAATCAATTATAACCACCTATTAAATAATATTTATTTAATTATAAATTTTGTATATTTTGTATATAATGTACTAAGTAAGAAAGGATAAAATATGAATATAATTAGTGTATTAAAGTATGTTTTTCTAGGAATAATTCAAGGTTTTACCGAACCAATTCCAATATCATCTAGTGGTCATTTACTTATTTTAAAAAAGCTTCTTAACGTCTCCTTAAATGATCTAAACTTTGAAATAATAGTTAATTTTGGTTCTTTTATTGCTATATTCTTTCTTTATAGAAATGAAATATTTAAGATAAGTAAGGATTTTATTACGTACATAAAATCAAGAAATAATGAATGTAAAAATAATTATAAATACGGTTTATTAATTATTATAGCAACTATACCTGCTGGGATTTTGGGTTTTATATTTAAAGATAAAATAGATTTACTTTCTAATAATATTAAATTAATTGGAATTGCTCTTTTAATAACATCATGTGCTTTGTTTTTAATTAAAGATGAATCTGGATATAAGGAAAAAGATAGTATTAGCTACCAAGACGGACTTATAGTTGGATTATTTCAAGCAATAGCACTTTTACCTGGAATATCTAGAAGTGGCTCAACAATTGTAGGTGGAATGCTTTGTAATTTAAAAAAAGAAGTTTCAGTAAACTTCTCATTTATGCTTTATTTACCAATAAGTGTTGCAACACTTATACTCGGTGTCAAAGATTTAATAAATACTCCAAATATAGGTTCTTTAGTACTTCCTTATGCTCTAGGCATGATATTTAGTGCAATTGTAACATATTTTAGTGCTAAATGGTTTATAAATATTATGAAAAAAGGAAAACTAATATATTTTTCAATATACTGTCTTATCGTTGGAATATTAGTTATATTATTCTTGTAAATTATTATTTAAAAAAAGGCCTATGCCTTCTTATATATACTATTCATGTAATATCTATCGGTACATTTTCTTTTAAAAGAATTTTAGCAGTTTCTATCTTATATATAATACAATTTATTCTTTTAATCTCTTAAAATTCTGTGAAAAATTGGTTTCAGCTTTTCTTAATTGCAAACCTGAAACACTCACAGTCCCTTCTTTTGATTTCTCTATCTCTTTTCTGCCCATTTAGGGTCGTTTGATTATTTGGTTAAGTTTCCCAAATAATCAAACCCTTAAGTCCCTATTTTGTCCCAAAATCGGGACTATAAGCACCTTCGGTGCTAGATATCAGACTTTGAGATAGTGATAACTGGGCGAACACCAAGGCCACCATCGTCCCAGAAGGGGCTGCCTCCAAAGGTGCCATCAGCACTGACACCCCACACGTAGTAATCGAAAGCGGACGCGCTCCAATAGTTTAAGCCTTTATACACAAAATCTTTTGTACAAGTACCATCTGCTACACTACATCCTAATCCCTCTAATTCATTATATGTTATTAATCTCATCTTTGCTGTAGTCTTATTTATTGTACTTGTAAAATATGTTTCATATTTTTTTAGTGGCTCACTTAATAATGAGTTACTATCAAATATATCTGCTGGATAGTCTGTTTGACTTTCATTCTTATAACTGTCCTTTAAACTTCCATCTGAATTTGCCCAATATCCTAAATAACAATCACCAGAGCAATCAGTTTTAATACTATTTTCATCCTCATTTGCAAAGGTTATTGTACCGTACACTGATGTAGATGTTGGCATGCCTTCTTCTGTAAACTCCATTTTTGTCAGTTCACTTTGAAGTCCATAATCTTTATCACTACTTGTTAATGCTGTTTTTGATAATAAATTTTCAAAAATGTTATCATATACTAATTTATTTCCCACCATTAAGTTATATTTAGCTAGTGCTGTAACTGTGTCTCCATTATCACTTATTACATAAAAATCTTCACTCTTTCCTTTTACGTATACTCCATCTGAATTTGTATATCCTTTATTCTTATTACAAAATGATATAACATCTCCTACTTCATAGGTATCTTTCTTTGTAAACTCTGTGCATCCATCTACAAATTCAATAGTTGGCATATTTGCTGGCTTATCTGACTGAACAAATGTTAATCCATAGTTTTTTAAACTTATTGTTAAACCACCAGCTGGTATTCCTGCTAAATCTTCATTTGTCACCTTTTCTTTACTATAATATACTGATATTGTTATGTTTGTTCTTGATGGCTCTTCATTCTTTTTAGCTTCTATTACATTACCTAATGCAACTTCTGTGTTAGTTCCTGTATATATAGCTTTAAACTCTATAAATTTATAATTCATAGTTGGTGTATCTATTTTATCTATTATTGCTGTTATATCACTTTCATTTACTAAGTCTACTGTAAATGTCGCTTTATCTCCTGGCTTATTTAACGTAACATTAAAGTTTGTTATCTTTGTTTTATTGTTACTATCTATTTCTGGATTATTAACTATAGCAGCATCCCCACTTAAATCCACACCGGATATGTTATCAAAATATATACTCCAGTTTATTGGATCTAACTTAGCATTTCCAGATATGGTTAATTTATTTGATAACATTGCAAATGCTATAGATAATGTTATTATTGATACAACTAATAATATCAATGCTACTGTTCTAGGCTTATTATCCCTCATATTTACTACCTCCATCTATTTTTCTATCCTTACTCTTAAATGATAACATTCCCTCATTTGGCCAGTCAAGTACTTTTAAGATTAATTTACAATAACTGCCATAAACTAAAAAAGAAGGCTAATCTACCTTCTTATATTAAAATACCAATTATAGTTGCTATTATAAGTAATAAAATACTTAAAACTATTTTTATAATAACTGACTTTTTCTCTTTTTCATCTAAATTCTCCATAAGTTGCCTCCTACTATACTTTAATTTTAACACAGTAAATTTAAATATGCAAAAGAAAATAGTCTAATCCTGAATTCTTATCAGTTTTTCCACTTTTTATATCATAGTCTAAGTTATGAAGTTTTTTTAATATAGATTCTAAATCACTCATTTTGTAATTGTTTTCTAAAGCTAATTTTACTCTGTATGGATGAACTTTTAACATGGATGATATATCCTTTTGCATCATACCTCTTTTTGATAGTAGTTTTGCCTGATAAATTAAGGTAAACTGACTACCTAAAAGTGCTATTATTTTAATTGGCTCTTCATTTAACCTTCTTAAATCATCATAACATTCAAACATTTTCTTATAATCTTTATTCATAATACTATCAGTAAAATCAAATATATTATCTTTAAATGCTCTAGCACTTATATCATTAATATCATCTATTGTAACAATATCAGATTTATCTTTATAAATAGCCATTTTATCTATCTCACTCATTATAATATCAACATTTTTACCTACAAAATTAATAAAATAACTAGCTGTTTTAAAATCTATTTTTTTATTTCTATTCTTAAATTCTTGAACTGCAAAACTATTTAAGTTTTTTTCATCTATAGAAGCTTTATAAATAACAATAGATTTTTCCTTAAGAAGTTTAACTATTTTTTTTCTTTCATCAAGTTTATCTGCTATAACACTTATTATAATGGTATTGTCATGCTCTTTTGCATTTAAATATTTAGTTAGGTAGTCTAAATCATGCTCAATATTAGAACTATTTGATGTTAAAAAAAGTGCATTTTCACCTATTATAATTTTCTTTTCATTAAATATAGACATACAAGATGCATCATTTAACAATAAATCTATCTTATCATTTGATAAATCATATTTAATAATGTCACTATAATTAGTAGCTATCTTATCTATTTCTTTTTTTATTAATGAATAATTAGGTCCGTATATTAAGTATGTATCATTCATTTTTATGTCGAGTAGACAAGTCTCGACTTTCACCTCTCTTTCTTTTCTTAGTGAGAGGTTAGTCTCATTGCCCCTCACA
>CAKOSO010000007.1 GCA_934102355.1 uncultured Bacilli bacterium | reverse complement strand
TTATTGAAGAATCTCTAAATAAAACAACTACAAAAGAAGAAATTAAAGAAAAACTTAGTAAGCTTGGTAATACACCATTTGTTTTAGGTGATATAGAGTTTTCAATTGATGAAAATATTTTTATACCAATAAAAGAAATAAATAATATAAGAAGAGTATTAGTAGAAAAATTAAAAAGTAAATTAGAACAACAAGAAAATGAAATTATTGAAAAAGAATTAAGTTATAAACCTAAAAACATAGAATTAACAAAAGAAATAAGTTTTTTAACAAGAACAGAGGAACAAATTAATGCACTTATTAACAAAAATGTTAATATTTATATAGAAAACTACGAATTATATAAAAAATATCAAAAAGAAAATGTATATTATAGAACTCCAAGAGTTGAAAAAATATCAAATTATCCTGATGATAATTTAGTGATAACAACACTTAGAAATGATGTAGGTAATAATTGTATATCAGATATATATCTTAATAATACAAATAGTTATACAACAAAAGTTTTAAGTGATCTAGGAATAAAAAGAATTGGACTATCTATAGAGTTATCAACAATTGAAGTTAAAGACTTAATAGAATCATTCAAAGAAAAATACAAAACAATTCCAAATGTAGAAGTACTAATTTATGGATATCCAGAATTAATGATTATGAAGTATTGTCCGTTAAATACGCTTCTTAAAAAAGACAATACATCTTGTTCAATTTGTAAGAATAAAAATTTTTACTTAAAAGATAGAAATAATGAAAAATATAAAATTTATAATGTTAATTGTTTAAACTACATAATGGGATGTAAGCCAATAAATAATATAAACAAAATAATAGAATACCAAAAAATGGGTATTAATAATTTTAGAATTGATCTTCTTGATGAAAAAAAAGAAGAGGTTTTGGCAATATTTTCTAAAATATCACAAAATATCTTTCAAAAATAATTTATAAATGATATAATCATTATATACATGATACAAGGAGAGTTGATCTATGGAAAAAGAAGCAGTAATTAGATTTATACACGAAGGAATAGCTAAAAATTTTACAGGAACTGGGATTTATTCTACTAGACCAGATAGTAGTCAAATATATAATGCATTAATGAGTGTTAATGTAAATACAGAATATAAAAAAATATATGCATTACTAGATCTAATAGTTAAAAATGTAGGAATTCATAACGAAAATCTTACAAAATTTATGGAAGTAATAAATAAAGAAGCAGCAAAAGAAATCGAAACACCACAAGTTCAACAAATAAACAACACTGTTAATGCTCCGGTACAAGAGCCAGTAAAGACTGAATCAGTTCCAACACAACCAGTAATGGAAGATATAAGAGAAACAGTTGGAAATGATGAAATAGTTTTTCACTCTATGAGAAATAAACCAATTGATGATAGCGTTTTTGATGACGAGTTAAAAAGCGAAGCAGCTAAGGGAAATGTAATGGTATTCATTATTTCTCTACTAGTAGTAATTATAATAATTCTTGCTGTAATTATAGCTTTATTCTGCTAATTGCATCATAAATAAAAAATATAGTTGAAAAATATAAATAGATAATTTATAATAAAAATACACTTTTTAAAAAAAGTGTCCTTGGAGTGGTACTCAAGAGGCTGAAGAGGCGCCCCTGCTAAGGGTGTAGATCGGGTAACTGGTGCGAGGGTTCAAATCCCTCCCGCTCCGCCATAAATTTAAAAATAATCCTTAGGGATTTTTTTTATTGCTATTCATATAATTATATTGGGGAGGATTATATGGATACTTATATTATAAAAAAAGGAGATACTTTAGAATCTATAGCTGATGAATATAACATACCAGTAATAGATATAATAAAGTTAAATAGTTTAAAAGAGCCATACACATTAAAGGAAAATGATATTTTAAATATTCCCACAGCACCTACTAATATATTTAATTACTACAAAGTAAAAAAAGGAGATACACTATATAATTTAGCAAAAGAAGCAAATATGAGTGTAGATACATTATCACAAATAAATGGATTGGATACCGATGAATACATATATCCTGATCAAATTTTGTTAATACCAAAAGAAGGTGTAGGAGCATATATTACAACAACAGGTGATACAATAGAAAGCGTATCGGAATACTTTAAAACATATCCACAAAACATTGTATATAGTAACAGAAGCATATACTTATTACCAGGACAACTAATAGTATATAGAAGAGTATAACTTGCATTTTTTAAAAAAATGTGATATAATGTTAGCATCTTGAATGAATTGGCACATTATTCTAGTTGATAATTTATTATGAAGGCGGGGCTAAAAATCCGCTAAATAGCACATCTGTGAAGTCCTTGGTGTTTGCCTCTTACGCCCAGTTTGGGGTGGATGCTGAGGGTTAAGAATATATGGGCGCTCATAATGGCATATGAATACGACCCATAATTCGTGGAGACTTAAATTTGTAGATTTGCCTATACAGAAAACTTGATGGACTATCTACGAACTAAGAAGAACCTATTTTGTGGCGAAAGTTATGAATAGAGTAGCTAGACTTGAGTGGTTATTTGGAATATTTGATTTTATTATATTTTGGCAAAAATATAATAAACGTAACGAATTGAAACTATAACTGCAAAAGAGTATTAATAATAATATATCTATGGGGAAAACCTCTAGAGTGACATTTTATAGGATTACAGTGCGTACTAAGTGGCAATCAAGTCGTAGAAGTGGTGACACTCTACTATCTTTTTTAAAAGGGAACTGCTTTACTGGTAACGGAAAGTAAAAGATAGGGAAATCCAACTTGACCTAAGGCGTAAAGTTAACTATATAAATAGCCATTTCTTTTTTTTATATTGAAATATTGGAGGATATATGAAAATTAAAGATTTAAAAAAGATGGAAACAAAAACAAAATCAAAAAAGGCTGATAAAAAATGGATAATAATAGTTAGTACATCAGCATTATTAATTTCAGCTTTACTATCATTGTTGTCAGAATTAATACTACCAAATACACTTATAGTTATAAATATTGTATTAGTAATACTATTTATCGCTCTAGGAATTGTATTTGATATAATTGGAGTTGCTATAACAACAGCGGAAGAAAAAATGTTTCATGCTATGGCGACAAAAAAAATAAAAGGTGCAAAAAGAGCAATTAAACTAATAAAGAATAAAGAAAAAGCATCATCATTTTGTAACGATGTAATTGGAGATATATGTGGTGTTGTATCTGGTAGTTGTGGCATCACTATAGCAGTTAAAATGGCATCATTATTAGAAATAAATGTACTTATCCCAACAATAATAGTTACAAGTTTGATATCAGCACTAACAATAGGTGGAAAAGCAATAGGAAAAACATTTGCAGTAAATAACTCAAATGAGATAGTATTTACAATAACAAAAATATAAAATATAGAAACTATCTAACTTTTCTGATATAATAAAGTAGATTTGAGGTGATTTTATGAAAGAGCCAACAATTTGTATAGTAGGAAGACCAAATGTAGGTAAAAGTACAATATTTAATAAAATAGTAGGTAAAAAAATTTCAATTATTGAAGATACTCCTGGAGTTACAAGAGATAGAATATATGGAGAGGCAACATATAAAGGAGTAAGCTTTAATGTTATAGATACAGGTGGAATAGATGTATCTAAAGAATTATTTAATGATGAAATAAAAACACAAGTAGAAATAGGAATAGTAGAAGCAGATAAAATAGTCTTCGTAGTAGATGGAAAAGAAGGACTAACTAGAAACGACTATGAAGTAAGAGATATGTTAAAAAAAGCTAATAAAGAAGTAATAGTAGCTATAAATAAAACTGACTCTAAAGAAGCAAAAAATCATATTTATGATTTCTATGAACTTGGTTTTGACAAATATATTGAAGTATCTGGAGAACAAAATTTAGGTATGGCAGATCTACTAGAAGAAATAGTAGAAGGTTTTAAAAAACAAGAACCCAAAGATACAACAAAAACTAAAATTTGTGTTATTGGAAGGCCAAATGTAGGTAAAAGTTCATTAGTAAATGCATTAATAAATGAAGAAAGATTAATCGTAAGTGATGTGGCTGGAACTACAAGAGATGCAGTTGATATTGACTTCAAATACGATAAAGAAGATTATACATTAATCGATACAGCAGGAATGAGAAAAAAAGGTAAAGTATTTGAAGCAATAGAAAAATATAGCCTGTTAAGAAGTATGAGAGCTATTGATAGGTCAGATATCTGTCTTTTAGTAATTAATAGAGAAGAAGGTATTATAGAGCACGATAAACATATAGCGGGTTATGCTAAAGATGCCGGAAAAGGAATTATAATAGTTGTTAATAAATGGGATACAGTTACAGAAAAAGAAAAAGACTTAAAAACATTTACTGATAAGATAAGAAATGAATTTCAGTTTATACCTTATGCACCAGTAGTATTCCTATCAGCATTAACCAAAAAAAGAATTCATACTTTAATGCCAGAAGTAAAGAAAGTTAGAGATAATATAACAAAAGAAATTAAAACAAGCCTTTTAAACAATATAATTATGGAAGCTTATCAATTAAATCCAGCACCATCTTACAAAGGAAGAAGATTAAAGATATATTATACTCATCAAGAAGGAGTAAAACCTCCAAAAATAGTATTTAATGTTAATGATAAAACGTTAGTACACTTTTCGTATGAAAGGTATTTAGAGAATAAGATAAGAGAAAACTTTGATTTAGAAGGAACACCAATTATCTTACAATTTAAAAATAAAAATGACTTAGAGTAACAAACAAAATCCTCTTACATAGATTATTGTAGGAGGATTTTTAAATGAAATTAAGCGATGGATTTTTTAAAAAAATAGAAAAGAAGACTAATGTTGATAAAGATACAATAATGTCTCTTGCCGAAAAACTACAAGGTGATAACATGAAAAATGAAACAGCATTAAGAGATGTGATAAAATCAATAAGTAAAATAACTGGAAAAGACGTTTCAAAAGAAAAAGAGGATAAAATTATAAATACCATAATGGAAGATAAAGTACCTAAAGATCTAGATGGATTTGTGAAATAAAAAAGACCAAAAGGTCTTCATATTACATAGATGAATATACTATTGGGAATCCCAAATTAGATATTTCAACATCATTAACTGGAAATTCAGAGGTTGTTATATCATCTTTATATGTAAGCGTTAACACCATTCTTTTGGTGTTATTTTCTTGCGCCATTAACTTATCACCAACTTTTACATCAGTTCCATCAGTATATTTTAAGGTATACACTAAATGATTACATACATTTTTAGCATCTATTGTAGCATTATTACCAGTACCTGTACATATTGGATTTGGTAATTTAAAAGAAGAAATTTCTGCATTAAATGTTCCAGAATTTACAACATCAAATTGATAAGAAATAGTATCACCAGGATTTGTAAATATTGCTTCAAAATTACTTATAACAGTATCATTACCATTTATTTCAGGTTTTACAACTTCAATAGCACCAGATTGAGACCCATATTGAGTATTATATAGTATTGCATCACTTAAATTAGCAAACTTTATACTCCAAGAAGATTTTCTAGTAGTAACCCTTCCACTAATAATTAATGTAGTAGAGAAAAAAGCATAACCAACACCTACAATTAATACTATAACTGCAAGCGCTATCATGATATATATTTTTAGATCTTTATCTTTCAAATAGTCCATCCCCTTTACCTTACCATATCACAAACATTATATCACTAAAACAAGCAAATTGAAAAGAGGTTAATTAACGAGATTAATATTGACTTTCTTCGACTTCCGTAGTACAATAAATGGCATCCAATTTACAAGGGGGAAAAATTATGAATAAAAATATAATTTTCTATGTAGATCAAACAGAGACTGATGAAAAATTTATTCGAGATATTAACTATGTAAAAGCATATGGAGAAATAATTCCATTCAAAACATCAGAAGAGAGAAATAAGGTAAAAAATGAAGACGCAATACTTTATGAAGAATTAAAAAATGAATGGCAAAAGGTTTTATCAAAAGAGAAAAAGGTAAAAATCCTTAAATCAGAAAAGCTTGATAAATCAAAAACTAAAGCAACTGAAGAACAAAAAGAATCTGGAAAAGAAAAAAACAAAAAAGGGAAGATATTAACTTCTGCAGCAGCAATAACAGTAGCAGCTGGAATCACTGCTGGTGCAACGGTAGGATGTCTAAATAAAAACAGAAAAGATGATAATAATCGAGATATAAAAATATCAACAAATGAATTTGAATCTTTAACTGTTAATGAAATAATTGAAAAGTTAAAAGATAATGGACAAAAAGATGCATACTTAAGCATGAATGAATTTCAAAAATACTTTAACGAAAATGCTGCTAATTCAATCTACAAAGATTATGACGGAGAAAATAAACTTTTCTTAACAGCTGAAGAAGTAGAAGCTTTATTTGTTTATTTAAATGCTGACACATTAACAAGTGAAACATTTGCAAATATTTTTGAAGGAAAAGATAAGTTCAATTCTGAAAGATTTTCAAATAAATATACAGATGCTTCAAGAGTATTAGCTACATATTATATGCGTGCCACAGAAACTTCAGGAATATCTAAACTATTCAAAGATGAAGAAAATAAAACATATTTTGATAGATTTGAACAGTTATTACTAGAAGCAAATATTAATCAAACTGTAGAAAATAAAGAAAAATTACAAGCATTCTTAAAAGATATTCTTTACAGCGATAAGATTGATACTCCAACAGAAAAATATAGTGAAGCAGTAGGACTAATTGAAACATCACTAGTTCCTGCAGCATATGCAAAAGGACTAATTCCAACAGATCTTTATGAAGAAATAGTAAAACATAATGAAACAAATACATGCAACAATATTAAAAACGAAATAAAAGGTATAGAAGATCAAACAGAAGCAGAAAAATCTTCAAAAGTATTAATGATTTTACCTGAAAAGATGGATAAAGAAAACATCAAAGCATTAGGTAGAGATATAAATTTAGCTGGAGATCTAATAAATAAAAATAAAAATAATAATCAAGTAATAAATAACAACAATAGTACAAAAGTTGATAGAGATACAGCAATTAAAAATGTTGGTAAAGGCGAAGTAAAAAGACAAGAAGAAGAAGCTTTAAATGAGAAAATGGTTGAATACACAATGCCTAATGGTGAGAAAAAGAAAATCACAGTTAAAGAAGCAAACCAAAGAGAAAAAATAAAAGCTCAAGGATTAAGAGATGGATACAGTAAAACCTATGAAGAAACAAGAAAACGCGTTGCAAAAAATGGTAAGAAAGTATCAATCGATGACTTCAATTTAACAATAGAATATAATGAATCATATAAAGACTCATACATGCAAGGATTTAAAGAAGGAAGTAGAAAAGGTGTAATTCTAGGATATACAGATGGAATAGTTGAGTATGAAGCAAGTAGAAGAACTGAATCTGGAACAACTATAACTGAGAAAGAAGAAACAATACCAAATAAAGAACAAGAAACAACTAAGAAAGAAGAATTAACTAAAGAAGATAACGGACTAGAAGTTCCAAAAGTAACACCGTCAATAAATATACCTGAAGATGAAGAAATAGAAGAAATAATTGAAGAACAAATGGAAGAATCAGAAAAAGAAATGGTTAGGGGGAGAAAATAATGGAAAGCAAAAGTAGTTTTATTAGAAGATTATTAGTAAATGTACTATTGGTAATATTATTAATTTTTGTTTTAGTTTGGTTATTTCCAACAAAAAGTTATTTTAAAAGACTATTTGATGATGTATTCACAAATAATATAAATAGAATGCAAGAAGCAGGTGAAGCATATTTCACTAATGATAGATTACCTAAAGAGATAGGTGATGTAGAAACAATCACTTTAAAAGAAATGATTGATAAAAAGTTAATTCTTGCATTTACAGATAGAAATGGTAATTTATGTAATTTAAATAAATCATATGTATCTGTAACAAAAAATGAAGATGAATATGAATTAAAAACATATTTATCATGTGATGAAGAAGAAGCTTATATAATTAAATATTTAGGTTGTACTAATTACTGTAATGGATTAGGAAAATGTGATCAAGACTGTGGATCATGTAACAATTGTAAAGAAATAAAAAGATATCAATTTAAAAGAGATATGACAAAAAGAGTTGAAGAATTAAGTTGTGAACAAGGATACTACAAGAAAGATAATATGTGTTACAAAACAACATATCAAACAGATACAAAGGATGCAACACCAGTATATGACACAACAACAGATACAAAAGACGCAACACCAAACTATGAAGAGAAAACTAAAGAAAAAGACGCAACACCAGTATATGATACAGATAGTAAATATGTTGACGCCATAGCAACAACAGTTACTAATACAACATATAAATATTTATATGAAAGAAGAACTGCAAGAGAATACAGTGCTTGGTCAGATTGGTCTGAAAATAAAGAATATACATCAAGTGATAATATAATCTGGGGAAAACAAGAACTAGTATGGAATGAAAAGAATGGTTCTAAAAAAACAACTACAACAAAGAAAACAGTTGATAAAAATAGCCCAATTTATCAAGTAACATACGATAATTTAATTGGATATTATAGTCAATATGTTTGTACAAAATATAATTACTTCATGGATGATCAAACTGGAAACTTATATCAAGCTGGATCATACAAAGAAGTTAGACGTTATAACTCTTATACAATTCCGGAATCAACAGCTTCAACAACATACCAAGTTGTAGCAATTAACTATGAACAATGTGATGGAACATGTACTTTAAGACCAGTTTATACTATTGCAGAATATGAAAGAACATTAGGTTTATCAGTAACATGTGATGACGTAGCATTAAAACAAATTCCAGTTTATGGAGTTAAAAAATCATTTGTAGGATACGATGTAAAACAAGAAATAATAGAAAAATATACATACTATTATCGCACAAAGACAAGAACAGTAACAAAAGAAGCTACATATGATACAAAATGGTCAAATCTTGCTAATGATACTAACTTAATCAATCAAGGTTATAGCTTTGTTAGAAGAGAGGTAGAAAGCGTTGATACAAAAACTACATATTCATGTCCAACTGATAAAAAATATACATTAAGTGGAGATAAATGTTATTCAAAAGAATCAGTAATAGTAGGATATACATGTGATGTTGGAACATTAAAAGGTAAAAAATGTATAACTAAAGTTAAAGAATTAATATCTTATACATGTCCAGCAGGTTATGTAGTTAGTGGAGATAAATGCTATAAGAAAAATGAATCAGTATTAGTCGGATACACATGCCCAGCATCTTACACACTAAATGGTAAGAAATGTAATAAAACAACTTCTAGTACTATAAGTAAAAATCCAACTAAGACATATAAAGACGTAACAACAGTAGAATATTCCTGGTCAGAAAAGAAGAAATTAGGTGGTTGGGTAAGAACAGGTGTTGAAGACACTGTTAATAGTTGTAAGTAATAATAAGAAGCAATAATTGGAAATAACAATTTATTGCTTTTTTCTTGTTTAAAACTACTTTTTATAGTAATATATATGTAGTAATAACTTGGGACAAAAATACAAAATATGACATATACTAAGTTAGATTAAATAACAATTTGTTATAGTTAGGAGAAGACATGAAAAAAGTAGTTATTAATGGTGATAAAAAACTAACTGGAACAATAAGAATAAGTGGTGCTAAGAATGCTGCTGTAGCTTTGATTCCTGCAGCAATTTTAACAGACGAAGAAGTAACCATTTGTAATGTTCCGGAAATTTCCGATATAGATGCACTAGAAGAAATTTTGGAATTTTTAAATGTAAAAGTAAAAAGGGCTACTGAATCAATTATTATCAATACTAAAAATATGAAAAATAAATCTATTCCAGAGGGAATAGCTAAAAAATTAAGAGCTTCATATTACTTTATGGGAGCGTTACTTGCAAAATATAAAGAAGTAGAAATGTACTTTCCAGGTGGATGTAACATTGGTAAAAGACCTATAAATATTCACTTAGAGGGGTTTAAAAAATTAGGTGCAGTAGTTGAAGAGAAAAAAGATAAATATAAGATAAAAGCAGAAAAATTGAAAGGTGCAAACATATACTTAGATGTAGCATCAGTTGGTGCAACAATAAATCTGATGATAGCAGCAACAAAAGCTGAAGGTACAACAACCATAGAAAATGCAGCTAGAGAACCAGAAATAGTAAATGTAGCAACATTCTTAAACAGCATGGGTGCAAACATAAAAGGTGCAGGAACAAGTGTTATAAAAATAAAGGGTGTTGAAAAATTATCTAGTGGTTTTGCAGAAATAATACCCGATAGAATAGAAGCTGGAACATATACTATAATTGGAGCATTACTTGGAGAGAATTTAAAAATAGATAACATAATTCCATCACATATAGAAGCTCTAACTTCAAAAATGAAAGAAGCAGGAGCAGATATAGAAATAGGTGTTGATTATATAATGTGTAATTCAAAAGCAAAGCTTACTCATACTGACATTAGCACATACTATTTCCCAGGTTTTGCAACAGATTTACAACAACCATTCTCAGTATTCTTAACACAATGTAAAGGTAAATCAGTAATAACAGAAAATATATATGAAAATAGATTTATGCATGTTCCATATTTAAATAAAATGGGGGCAAATATCAAATGTAATGATAGAAAAGCCATCGTAACTGGAATAACAAAATTAAAAGGTAAAAAAGTAAAAGCAACAGATTTAAGAGCAGGAGCTGCTATGATAATAGCAGGGTTAATAGCAGAAGGAAGAACAACTATAGAAAATGCTGAACATATACTAAGAGGTTATGACAAAATAATTGAAAAACTAGTTAATGTTGGTGCAAACATAAAATTGATTGAAAAATAAGTATTGCTAAATTAAAAGAACTTTGATACAATATACAAGAATTATTATTACTATGATTCTAAGTAGTCATGGCGAATGGGAGGAGAAAAAAATGAAAAAAGGAATACATCCAGAATTAAAAGATACAAAATTTATATGCTCTTGCGGTGCAGAATTTGTAGCTAAATCAACAAAAGATGAAATGCATGTTGATGTATGTTCAAAATGTCATCCATTCTATACTGGTAAACAAAATAGCACTAATGCTAAAGGTAACGTTGAAAAATTCATGAATAAATATTCATTGAAAAAATAAGGAAAGTAGGTAACTTTCTTTTTTTTTATCAAAATATAAGCTATAATAAAAATGGAGGTAATTATGAAAATAGGTATTGCATCAGACCACAGAGGGTATGTTTTAAAAAAAGAAATAATAAAAGAGTTAGAAAATGAATATGAAATAATAGATTTTGGTACAGATAGCGAAGAAAGAGTTGATTATCCAGATTATGCTTTTAAATTAGGAAAAGCAATTCAAAATAAAGATATTGATTTAGGAATAGCAATATGTGGTACCGGAATAGGAATTTCTATTGCATTAAACAAAGTAAAAGGAGTGCTATGTGCAAAAATAAGTAATAAAGAAGAAGCAAAATTAGCTAAAGAACACAACCATGCCAATGCTATAGCATTTAGTGGATCAACAAAAATAGAAGAAGCAAAAGAAATGATATTAACATTTTTAAATAGTAAACCAAATAACGAACAAGCACATCTTAACAGAATAAATAAAATATTAAAATACGAGGAAGAAAATGAATTATAAAGTAATCATATATGTATTATCAACAATCCTTGTATTTTTAGCACTAGATGGAGTAAATATTAATAGAATATTTAAACAGGGAAAAGTATTTCAAGCAAGACTATTTTATTTTATAGTTGCTCTGTCATTAATTTATTTATTAACAAATTTTATTTACGATTTTATAAGTGTATCAAAAATTTTATAAAAAATGTATAAAAGCCTCATTAATTGTTAAAACTCTTAATGAGGTGATTTTAATATGATGGGAATAAGAAAATTTATAAAAAAATATTTTGTAGAAAGTGTATTAGTAGGAGTTTTAGTAATTCTATGCTTAGCAAGTTACATATTTGCTAGATCATTAGACATGGCATCAAAAGATAAGGAAAACTATACTTATGTTTCAAGTGAAATTTTAAATGATAACGTTATAGCAACTATAAAACAAGAAAATAAAAAAAATGAAGCAAGCAAGGTACAAAGACCTTATCAGGAAAAAAATGTAAAAATAGTTAAAAACTATTATGATTATGAAAATAGTGAAAATCAAGAAAACTCTATAATTTACTATGAAAATACATATATACAAAATCAAGGGATTGATTACTCAGCAGGTAAAACATTTGAGATTTTATCAGTAGCTGATGGAGAAGTAATATCAGTAACAAATGATGATATAGTTGGAACTACAATAAAAATAAAACATAATAATGATTTAATAAGTATATATCAAAGCGTTAAGGATGTTACAATAAATGAAAAAGATAAAGTAACCAGAGGAGAAGTAATTGCCAAAAGTGGTACAAATGCAATGGGCAGTGATTTAGGAGATCATCTTCACTTTGAACTTTATGTAAATGGAAAATCAGTAAATCCTGAAAACTACTTCAACAAGGTGAATTAATATGTTTTCAAAAGATATAGGAATAGATTTAGGAACAGCTAATATCCTTATCTATGTAAAGGGAGAAGGAGTAGTATTAAATGAGCCAAGTGTAGTTGTAGTAGACGAAAGTACAAAAAAGCCAATTGCATTTGGAAAAGAAGCAGATGAAATGTTAGGAAGAACTCCTGGTAAAATTAAGGCAATACGTCCTATGAAAGATGGTGTAATTGCTGATTTTGAAGCAATTGGGTACTTACTTGAACATTTACTAAGAAAAGCTAAAGCTAAGAGAATGCTTTCAAAACCAAGAATAATAATATGTTGTCCTTCTAATATAACAGAAGTAGAAAAAAATGCTATAAGAGAGGCAGCAGAAAGAACTGGCGCAAGAAAAGTATTTTTAGAAGAAGAGCCTAAAGCAGCTGCAGTAGGTGCTGGGCTTGATATTTCAAAGCCACTAGGTAATATGATAGTTGATATTGGAGGAGGAACAACAGATATAGCAGTTTTATCTTTAGGAGATATAGTAACAAGTGCCTCAATAAAAACAGCAGGAAACACATTTGATTTAAATATAATTGATTATATAAAAAATAAATATAAGCTTTTAATAGGAGAAAAAACAGCTGAAAATATAAAGATGACAATAGGTACTGCTAAAGGTGGTAACGAAAAAGAAAAAATGGAAGTAAAGGGAAGAGATATTCCAGAAGGATTACCTAAAACAATTACAATAACAAGTAAAGAAATAGAAGAGGCTTTAAAAGATAGTATAAAAAAGATTTTAGCTATGATAAAAAGTGTATTAGAACAAACACCACCAGAGTTATCATCAGATATAATAGAAAAGGGAATAGTATTAACTGGTGGAGGATCAATGTTAAAAAACCTTCCATCATATTTAGAACAGGAGTTAAAATTACCAGTAATACTTGCTGAAGATCCACTAAACTGTGTAGTAGAAGGAACTGGTATAATGTTAGAAAGACTTCATTTCATAGATAGAGTTTGATTAAGCTCTATTTTTTTTGTGTTTTACAAACCAAAACTATATATGATATAATTTCATCAGGTGGTATCATGGATATAACAAAAATAAGTGGAATATTAGTGATAGTTTTAACTTGCTTTATATTCACATTTTTAATTACATTTTTAGTAAAAAAAATAGCTAACCATATTGGGGCAATAGACATACCGAATGAACGAAAAGTTCATAAGACTCCAATGCCAAGACTTGGTGGGTTGGGAATATATTTTAGTTTTCTACTAGGATATATGCTATTTGGTACTCAAAGTACTCAAATGAACTCAATATTAATAGGAAGCTTTATTATAATAATAACTGGAATTATAGATGATATAAAACCTCTTAGCGCAAAAACTAAATTAATAGGTCAAATTGCAGCAGCTTGTGTACTAATATTTTATGGAAATATTTTACTTAATGAAGTAACAGCCTTTGGGTTATATTTTAAATTTGGAATTTTAGCTTATCCATTAACAATCATATTTATTGTTGCATGTATAAATATAATTAACTTAATAGATGGTTTAGATGGTCTATCAACAGGAACATGTGCTATATTTTATTTAACAATAGGAATAATTGCTTTAATGAAAGGAAATATAAACACATTAAACATTAGTCTAGCATTTATAATGTTGGGCTCATCACTTGGATTTTTAGTACATAATTTCAATCCAGCAACAATTTTCTCAGGAGATTCTGGATCGATGTTCCAAGGATTTATGATAGCAACCATATCTTTATTAGGTTTCAAAACAGCAACAGTAATCTCTTTATTTGTACCTATCTTAATCTTAGGTATACCAATAATGGATACACTATTTGCAATTATAAGAAGATTACTAAAAAAACAACCTATATTTTTACCTGATAAAAATCACTTACATCATCAACTACTATCCTTAGGTTTCTCACATAGAAATACAGTATTGTTAATATATGGAATGAATATATTATTTGCAACT
The DNA here is from genome assembly GCA_934102355.1 of uncultured Bacilli bacterium. Classification (GTDB taxonomy): domain Bacteria; phylum Bacillota_I; class Bacilli_A; order RF39; family UBA660; genus CAKORS01. The sequence goes on along the minus strand of CAKOSO010000007.1, from coordinate 40,102 downwards.
GCATCAATATTCTACATAATGAAAAATAACAAAGTAGGTAAATATGTGTATATTGCAGTGCTCTTACTAATCGTATGGATTGTACTTAGAACAAGTATAATATCAGATAAAAAATTATTCGAAAGAAAAGATAAGAAAAATAAAGAAAAACAGAAAAGTATCAGAAAATAGATACTTTTTTCTTTTAAAAAAATTAATAACATGATAAACTTCAATTATAAGCAATTGGAAAAATATGGTAAATTTGCGTTTTGATTGCGTAAAAGACCATACACCATATTTTATAATAAAGGAGAGGAAGGATATGAAAGATTTTATTAAGTGGTTAGGAGTAAATGAGAAAGTAGCCAAGGTTGTAGTTTGGATATTTTTGGCTATGGCATTTCTGGTCATGACTAATGCAATGCTAGAAAGCATAGGAGTTCCATACTATGCAATAACAGTGGAAAATTTCACAAAAATGCATTCAACAAAAGCTATTGATTATTTATGTAACGCAATTGTTTGTCTATTAAATTTTTACAGTGTTGTTTTTTTGATATTTAAAGTTAAAAAATTTAAAGAGGTTTGGCCATATTCAATACTATATGTAGTATTAAATATGATAATAACAAACATATTTGGCTACATACCATCACAATTTTACATCTTAGCTTTCTTGATAATATTTTGTTTCTATTTTTCCGGAAAGAAACCAAAGTATATATTGTATTGTCTAGTTAGTCTGGCAATAAATACAGTAATACAATATATTTGGTATCAATTCAAAGCGGCTAAAATAGACTTTAACATGATTTCGGGCTTTGATAGAATTTTGTTATCAATAGATTACTTCATAATTATGGGAATAATTATTTTAGTAAAAGAAATTATATTAAAGAAACGAGGTGAAAAGAAATGTTTGGAGGAGGAGCATCAAGTTGGTTCTGGCTTGGAACATTCGAAAAAGAAAGCAAAATAGCAAAAAAAATAGCACAAAAATTAACAAAAAACGTTAAATAGTAAGTTTGACTAATAATGAACAAGGGCCCGTTCATTATAAAAGGAGTACCAAATGAAAGAAAAAAAGAAAAAGAGAAAGTATAAAAATGGGTTATGGTTTTCTGATACAGCAAATATAGAAAACTTCGCAGCAACAAAAGCTGAAAAAATGCAAAAGATTATTGAAAATGTACTTTTTTATGGGATAACAATTCCGTTCCAACTTATTCAAACAGCAGGTGTATTTGTTATAGCATATTTCAATGATGCATTCCCAGAACTTGCATTCTTCTTAGCAGGATTCTTTTTTACTAGATCATTTCTAGGTGAAACATTTCACTTACACTCAACAGTTGGATGTACTACAGTAACATGGACAACATTCTTTTTAGTCACAGCATTGATTCCTAGAATAGAAATAAGCGTATTCTTATGTCTTATATTAGGATGTATGTTGGCAATTTATATGAATTATATGGTAGTAAAGGATGAAGAAGGATGCCAAAAAGATTAGCAGTAATGCTTTTAGGAGCAAATAAACAATACATAGAGGAACTCTGTCTCGAAAGAGGACTTAACAAATATGAAACAGAAATCATGGTTAGGATTTATTTTGAAAGACAAAGTTTAAATTATATTGCAGATACTATGAATTTTAGAGCTTTTGGTAAAGACCAAGAGTACTACTCAGTTAGACGCATTAATGATTTTCATAAACAAGCATTTTTGAAGTTGACAAGAAAAGAGGGCGGCAATGATAAAGTTTATAATAGTAGGTAGCAATGACATAGATATCTCTAATTATAAATATTTAATAACAAAGTCCTTAATGGGAAAAGAATGCTGCTACAAATATCACAAATTTAATAATGATGATAAAAATTTAGAAAAATACATAGAAGCAAATCATCAAAATAATATATTTATAATAGAAAATAAGAATGAAAAAGAAACTGTTGAAATTATACATACTATAAGGAATAGATACAATGATATTGAATCTTTTATAATTATTATTAATTTTTCTGATAAGAACTGTTTTAAAAGTATTGAATCACAATTTTTGTATAATACAATAATCATAAATAGCAATGGAAGCTACAACAATAAGCTTATTAAAGCAATAAAACAAATAACAAATTATTATGAAAATAAAAAGAACTGTATAACATTTCTAAGCAAAGGGATTTTACATCAGATTCCATTTCTAGATATTTTATATATTGAGAAGGAACCTAATACAAAACTATCAATAATACACTGTAAAGATGAACAAATTAATGTAAATAAAACATTAACCGAATTATCTTCAGGACTTGATGATAATTTTATTTTCACTCATAGAAGTGCTTTGATAAATAAACTAAATGTTAAAATGATTGATTTTAATGAAAATAAAATAATATTTAACAATGGGGAAGAATGTTACCTTTTATCAAGGAATTATAAGAAAGATACAAAAAATCATTTTACCAAACAAGAATAAAAAACAACAAGTTAAGGTAATATTAAATAAAACAATGACTTACATGATAAAATAAAATTGCGCGCTGGTAAGTTAATATAGAAGGAAGGAGTGAATAATGACTGGTTATGTAAAGTGGTTTAACAATGAAAAAGGATTCGGTTTCATTGAATTTAAGCCAGGGCAAGATGTGTTTGTGCATTACTCAGCAATTAGTATGGAAGGATATAAAACACTTAATGAAGGTGATTTTGTAGATTTTACATTAATTGAAACAGGAAAAGGTTTACAAGCATTAGACGTAAGAGTAATAAAAGAAACTTCAACCACCAGATAATGGTGGTTTTTATTTTTAATTTATGATAAAATTATTGTAGGAGGAAAGATAAATATGAAAATAAACATTCGTGGTGAAAAATTAGAAATAACAGATTCAATGAAAAAATATGCAGAGGAAAAACTTGAGAAGTTAGATAAGTATTTTGAAAACCCTAATGAAGTGCAAGGAAAGGTATTAGCTAAAGTTCAAGGACCAAAACAAAAGGTTGAAATCACTGTACCTATAAAAAATATAGTTTTAAGAGTAGAAGAAGTTGGAGAAGACTTCTATGCAACTATTGATACAGCATTAGATAAATTAGAAAGGCAGATTAGAAAGAATAAAACGAAAATAGAAAGCAGAAAGAAAAAGAAGAATGCTGATTATATGTATTTTAGTTTTGTAGATGAAGATATAAAAGAAGAGAATACAAATAAGATTGTAAAAAGAAAAACAATTGAATTACAGCCGATGGACGAAGATGAAGCAATTCTTCAAATGGAATTATTAAATCATGACTTCTTCTTATTTAAAAACAGCAATACAAACAAGATATCATTGATATATAGAAGAAATGATAAAGATTACGGAATTATTGAAGAAGAATAAAAAAATTATTACCAACAAAAAAAATAAAAAGGTTCACTGAAAAAAGTGAACCTTTTTTAATAAAAACTCCAAGAATAAATATTGAATTTTTAACCTATTATTTTACTTCAATTGAAGTGATTAGTGTATTATCGCCATTATAATATTCAATAATTACTGATTTTGTTTCAGGTGCAACATCTTTTACTGAACTTAATACATTTTCGAATGTTGATATTTCATTATTAATAGATGTTTCAAGTGCCTCTTTCATAACTAGAACTTCTGAACTAGTATAAGTCTTATTATATGTATAAACATATACTAATGAATTATTTCTTGAGATTAGATCAACTTTTGCTGTGTCATTAGAAATTGCTTGTACTCTAGCTCTTGTTAATTTAACAAAGTCAACTAGTTTTTTACTAGAAGTATTATCAGTTGTATCATCGGAAAGTTCATCACCTTGATTGTCTTCTCCACCAGTTTCAATTTGTTCTGTATCGTTGTTTTCTTCGTTTTCAGAATCTTTCTTATTAAAATTGAAAGCACATCCTGTAAGTGAAACAACTAATACCAAACATAAAAATATTTTTAAGTATCTTTTCATTTTTTATCCTCCTAATTTGATTATATATAATAACTATTTTAATAGCAAGATGAATACTCACTATATAATTATTTTATTAAAGCATACAAAAAATAGATATATTTAATTATATCCATTTTTCATATAAATTTTTAAGCACCTTTTATTTTATATATTTTAATTCACCCATTTGTGAAGTAGGAACAAATCCTGGTTTAGAAGCTAATACATCAGGAATTCTGTTAACTACAGTGGCACAAGTAAGTTCTACAGTTGCAGGTCTGTTAATAATTAATTCAGTGTCTGGCTCACCAATAATTTTCCAGTTATTACAATCAAAATCATCTTTTGAATAAACTTTACCAATACATTGAGTTTCAAGCACTATTCCTTCTTTTGTATTAGTAGTAACGACAGCGCTCATTCCAGTAGCCATTCCTTTTTTAACTGTCATATTAAGAGTAGTAGAATTAATATCTTCGCTATGAGTTTGAGGAACACATTTTTGTACTTGTGAAGTAACTGTAAGACCTAGCTTATCACAAAGCCATCCATTAACGTTCCACATATAACTTGGTAAAAAATCACCTTTATTAATTAATTTTTTTCTTTCTTCTTCAGAAATATTATCTATAGAAGCAATATTTTTTTCAAATTCATCAAGAGTAAGTCCTGCTCCATGAGCTTGAGCAAGTGCAATACCATAATCTTCAACATTGTATGAACTAGATCCACATATTTTTTCAATCTTATCAGTAGCTCCTGCTAATGTTGAAATAAGATTACCCCAAAAAGCATCTTGATAACCACTACCAGTAATAGTACAGTTATTCTTTTTAGCCAACTTATCTATTTCATCTGCAAGTACAGGTGCTGAATTAAAAGGATAAAAAGCTTCTTCACATGTAGTTATTGCATTAATTCCTAAACTAGCACAAATCTTTAAAATGTCATAAACATCTTTAAATAAACTCATTGTAGTAACAATACATACATCAGGTCTAAGTTCCTTAAGCATAGCTTCCGCTTCACTAGCTGGCCTAATTTCCACTCCTTTTATTGTTGTACCAATAATATCTTCATTGATATCAAAAGCACCAACAAATTTCATGCCTTTTTCGAGTGCATATTGAATTGTGTATTTACTCATTTTGCCACAACCATATTGTACAAATCTTATCATTTATCCATCCTCCCAATATTATTATACAACAAAATATGTTAATTACATACAAATATTGCAATAGCTTTACACATTAAATGGCAAATAGTGTTATAATTTAAATATATTATTTAACAAAGGGAGGAATTATGGAAGTTTTGCACTTTTTTGAAAGTATAAGAAACCAATATTTAGACGGAATAATGTTGATGATAACACATTTTGGGGAAGAAATGATATTAATAGCATTCATATTAGTTATGTTTTGGTGTATTAATAAAAAGGATGGATACTACTTAATAATAGTTGGATTCTTAGGAATAGTAATGCAACAGTTTTTAAAACTATTATTTAGGATACCTCGCCCATGGGTGATAGATAAGAACTTTACTATAGTAGAAAGTGCTAGAGAAGGTGCAATAGGTTATTCATTCCCTAGTGGGCATACTTTAACAGCGGTAAGTGCATATGGTGGACTATTTAAAATTACTAAGTATAAATGGTTAAAAATACTATCAATTATATTGGCAATTCTAGTGCCACTTTCACGTATGTATCTTGGAGTTCATACGCCACTTGATGTATTTGTTTCAATTATAATAGCAATTATTCTTTTAGTTACTTTATATCCGTTAACACATAGTGATAAATCATCAGATAAAAAAATGTTAATAGCACTAATATCTTTAGTAATATTGTCGCTATTCGCTTATATATTTGTCAGTTTATATAAATTCCCACAAGATGCTGACATGAAAAATATTATAGATGGAATATCTAACCTTAGTAAAATATCTGGAGCATCAGTAGGGCTACTTATTGCATGGTATATTGAAAATAAATATATAAAATTTGAAACGAAAGCTAAATGGTATATCCAAGTATTTAAATGCTTATTTGGAGTTTTGCTGATACTGGCAATTAAAGAAATAATAAAAGCTCCACTTAATAATTTAGTTGGAATAAATACCGGAAACTTTATAAGATACTTTATGGTTACAATAACAGGGGTAGCCATCTGGCCAGCTATATTCACTAAATTCAATAAATTTTTAAGTAAAAAGGCAAAAAATTTTAATTAAAAACAAATTATCATTATTTACTTTTTTGTTATTTTGATATACAATAACGCTTAAAAAGGAGCTGCTAAACATGAAAAAAATGACTAATTATCCTTCAATAGACAAATTACATGAAAAAGGGTATAAATTTTCTGAAAAAAAACCAATTATACCTAATATGAGTATATATAACACTATAAATATGTTAAGTAGATTTTATAGAAAAGCAGACGCAATAGATTGTTTAGGATTAACTGCAAATTATGATGAGTTGATAAAAGATGCTGCCACAATGTCTAAAACATTTAAAGAATTAGGAATAAAATCAAATGATATTATTTCAGTATCAATGCCAAACTTTTATCAAGCTGTAGTAATTTATTTAGCAGCAAATAGAATTGGAGCTATAACTACATTTATAAACTCTATGTCATCAATTGAAGAGGTACTAGGTTACTTAAATCAATTTGAATCACCTTTATTTATTAACTATGATAAGAATAATGATTACAATGAAAAAATTAGAAAAAATAGTAAGGTAAAACAAATTATTACACTAGAAAGAGATGAAATCAATTATAAAAACTTTAGTGAAAACATTTCAGTAGCTTCTGGATATAGTAACTTTTTAACATTTAGTGATATTGGTGCTATAGCGAATTTCTATAAAAAACCATTCAACACTTTATATGGAAAAAACCATGATTCATTAATTCTGTTCACAAGTGGTTCTACAGGAAATCCCAAATCAGTTGTTTTAACAAATAAAAACTTATTATCATCAGGTATCTATATGAAAAACACAGGACATGTTGAGTCATCAGTAGGTGAAAAATGTTTAGTTTGTGTACCATTTACATATCCATATGGATTTGCAACTTCAACAATAATGAGTTTGTTATGTGGAAGAGTTGCAATACTAGCACCAGACTTAACAAAGGATAATATTAGATATTTCTTAAATAAAGAACCTAATTATGTTTTTGGCAGTCCGGCATTACTAGAATTAATAAAAAGAAACGCAAGTGAAAAAGATAATTTATCATCAATACATACATTTATATCTGGTGGAGATTTTTTAACACCAACCCAAAATATTGAAGGAGTAGAATTCTTTAAAAAACATAACGCTAATGTGGAAATATGCAATGGATCAGGAAATGCAGAAAGTTCAGGAGCAAGTACAATAGCAGTAGGGGCCAGAATAAGACCAGAAACAGTTGGAAAAGTGCTAATTGGAAGCTCTGCAATAATAGTTAATCCAGAAACAATGGAAGAATTACAATATGGAGAAGAAGGAATGTTATGCATCTCTGGAGATCACGTATTTAAAGAATATTATAAAGATCAAGAAAAAACAAAAGAAGCTAAGTTTAAGTATAAAAATAAAGAATATTTAAAAACAGGAACAATGGGAATTCTTGATAAAGATGGATACTTTATTTTAACAGGAAGAAGTTCTAGATATTATATAAGATCAGACTTAAATAAAGTTTACCTAGAACATATTCAAAATGTTATTTCACTAATTGATTGTGTAGAATCATGTTGCGTAGTAGCTAAACCTGATAATGATTTATTATTTGTTAATAAAGCATATGTGGTATTAAAAGATGGCATGAAACCTACAGAAGAATTAGAAAGAACAATAATTGATATGTGCTATAAGCCAATAATGAACCCATTAACAAATGAAACAAGTTATTTAAAACCATTCGAAGTTCCAGAAAGTATTACATTCTTAGAATCTTTACCAAAAACAAAAGCGGACAAAATTGATTACAAAAAATTAGAAAACATGGCTGCTTTAGAAAGCAAAGAAAAAGATTTTACAAGAAAGCTAAAAAGAGATTAATTTCTCTTTTTTTGATATTGAAAAAAAACTACTATAAAGCTTATGAAACTAGATATAAACAAATATATCAAAATAATGAATTGTGGACTGAACAAAAACCGACTCCAGATGTTATTAAAACAATAGATAAGATAAAACTAACGAAAACTTCTAAAATCTTAGAAATCGGGTGTGGAGAAGGAAGAGATGCAATTTTTTTACTAAAAAAGAATTACGATGTCTTAGCAATTGATTATTCAGATACTGTAATAAAAAAGTGTAATGAATTATCTAAACAAAAATATAAAAAAAATTTCAAACAATTTGATGTAATAATAGATAAACTAAATGAAAAATTTGATTTTATATATTCAGTTGCAGTTATTCACATGTTTGTCAATAAAGATCATAGAAAAAAGTTTTTGGACTTTATAAATGATCACCTAAAAGAAAAAGGATTAGCATTAATTGCATCAATGGGAGATGGAGAAAAGACATATTCATCAGACATAAGTAAATCTTTTGAAATTACTGATAGATATATAAATAATAAAACCAAAGTAAAAATTGCTACTACATCATGCAAAATAGTAAATTGGAATCAATTTGAAAAAGAACTTGAAAATAGTAATCTTAGAGTAAAAGAAAAATGGATTTCTAAAGAAGTTCCAGGATTTGATAAAGTTATGTTTGTATTAATAGAAAGAAACTAAAAAAGCTATTGAACTTACAATAGCTTTTTTATTAAACGGCAAATTTTTATAAAAATGTTAGCATTTACTTGATTTTATTAATACTATTTGTTAACATTATATTGGATTTATAAGGAACGATACTGTCGCTACTTAATCTACAATCAACTATATATTTAACACAAAAGGTGGCGACTATTTGTTTTGTCACCTTTTAAATTATAATAAAACGAAAAGAGGATATAATTATGAAAGACTTAAAAAAAATGGAAAGTTTAAAGAATCTTAAAATTATTGCTACTAGATTATCCAGAATTTATATGGCACAATCAAACAAAAATGTATCAGAAATCAATTGTTATCATGAAAATGAACACGATAATAGTGCTTCTCACCCAGATTATCATAATGACTCTCATGATAACACCCCAGGTAGAATGATGACTCGTACATTAATTAAAAATGCGACAAATTAATACATTAGTTAAACCTACACATAAGTGTAATCTGAGATGTAAGTATTGCTTCGCCGAAAAATATGGTTATGAAGATTATTTGTTAGATATGAATAAATTAAAAAAATATATAGAACTTTTGGCAAAAAAATACAAATATATAAATTTGGTGTGGCATGGTGGTGAACCATTAGTAGTACCATTAGACTATTATAAAGAAATATATAAGTATTGCGAAAAATTTGATTCAAAATTCATATATTCATTACAAACAAACGGAACACTTTTGAATAATGAAAATATAGATTTTTTTAGAACAAATAATACCAGTATAGGGTTATCCTTTGATGGCTTGACAAATGACAAGACTAGATCTCATACACAAAAAATTTTGGAAAATATTAAATTACTTCAATCAAATAAAATGTATCCTGGGGCGGTTTTGGTTGTTAATCAAAACAATGTAAATAATTTGATTGGAGAATATGAATACTTTAAATTGTTAAATTTAGGTATGAAAATTAATCCAATGTTCAATGACGGTGCAGCAAAAGAAAATAATTTTTTCAACTTAAACCCAGATGAATATATCAAAAATTTTATAGAATTTTTCAAATATTGGTCGTTAGACACGACATGTAATATAAATGTTTCCACTTGCATAGAATTAGTGAATTTAATATTAAATGAAAGTAGTGGTGTTTGTACTTTTAATTCTTGTCTGGGTAAGTGGCTATGTTTTGATAGCAATGGACATTTATATCCATGTGATAGATTATGTTTGAATGAATATGATTTAGGCGATGTTACAAAGATGATAAATATAGACGAAGCGTTTGAAAATGAAAGTTTTATAATGCTATTGAAAAATAGTATTTTAAGAAGGCAAAACTGCATTGAGCAATGTGAATTTTTTAAAAACTGTTATGGTGGATGCAATGCTAATGCTATCTTAAATGAAATTAATAAAAATAATATTTCATGCTATATTCAAAAAGGAATTTTAAATGGAATAAAAAATTTTATAATTGAGCTTAATAATCAAAAAGAATATAATAAATTAAATTATAGTTTATCAAAAATTTTAATAAGAGCGGATGGTAAAAAATGAAATATGTTTATCATGGGAGTTCAAGGCCAAATCTAAAAATTATTAAAACAAACAAAAGTACTCATATGAAAAAATGGGTATATGCATGTGCATCAAGAGCAATATCAACAATTTTTTTGTCACCACTAGGTAACGACCTATATTATTCATTGTCCGGTGATGGGATTAATTATCCAGTAGAACTTGTTGAGAGAAAACTCGGTATGTTTAAAGAAATATTTAATTACTCCGGTTACATATATAAACTTGATGCTTCCAATTTTAAAAGTGGGCAAACAAATTGGTCAGCAGAACTTGTAAGTGATAAAGATGAGGAAGTTTTAGAAACCATATATGTTAAAAATATATATGAGGAATTAATCAAATTAGATAAAAAAGGCTTAATAAAACTATACTTATATCCGAAAAAACCTGATAGAATACCACATGATAATAGTGATCTAATTCCTAAAGTAATTAAATGGCAAAAAAATGGTTTTGATGTAAATAAATTCTATGAATTATATCCAGAATTAAAAGATAAGCTTTTACAAAAATTAAATGAATAATAATATAGTATTCACTTCAATAAAATTTAAATAAGGTTATGTTTGTATTAATAGAAAGAAACTAAAAAAGCTATTGAACTTACAATAGCTTTTTTTATGATATTGTTTTATATAATGATAAGTGATAGAATATTCTTACAAATAAATGTTCTATAAAGGAGGTATTTATGTTTGAATTAGTATCGGAATATAAGCCAAGTGGAGATCAACCAGAAGCAATAGAAAAATTAGTAAATGGTATTAATAATGGAGAAAAAAATCAAGTATTACTTGGTGCAACTGGAACAGGAAAAACATTTACAATAGCAAATGTTATAGCAAAAACAAATAAGCCAACTTTAGTACTTGCACATAATAAAACACTTGCAGGGCAACTTTATGCAGAATTTAAAGAATTATTTCCTAATAACCATGTTGAATATTTTGTATCATATTACGATTATTATCAACCAGAAGCATATGTACCTCAAACAGATACATATATTGAAAAAGATTCATCAATTAATGATGAAATAGATGAATTAAGACATGCAGCAACTAGTGCACTTATTTCATACAAAGATGTAATAGTAGTAGCATCAGTTTCTTGTATCTATGGTATTGGTGAAGTAGAAGAATATGTAAATAATACAATAACTTTATCAGTAGGAGAACAAGTTGAAAGAAATCATGTATTAACAAAACTTGTTGATATGTTATATGAAAGAAATGATATTGACTTTAAAAGAGGAACCTTTAGAGTAAGGGGAGATGTAATTGAAGTAATTCCAAACAATGAACATTCAAAAGGAATAAGAATAGAGTTTTTCGGAGATGAAATTGATAGAATTAGTGAGATAGACACTCTTACCGGTGCAATAATAAGTGATAAAAAACATACAACAATCTTTCCGGCAAGTCACTTTGTAACTAGTGAAGAAAAGCTAAAAAAAGCCATAGTAAGAATTGAAGATGAATTAAAAGAAAGAGTAAAATATTTTGAAGAAAATAATAAATATCTAGAAAAAGAAAGAATAGAACAAAGAACAAAGTACGACATAGAAATGTTAAAAGAAACAGGTTTTTGTAGTGGTGTAGAAAACTATTCAAGACACCTTGCTTTAAGAGAAGAAGGAGAAACACCGACTACATTAATGGATTTCTTCCCAAAAGACTTCCTATTAGTTATAGATGAATCACATGTTACCATTCCTCAAGTAAGAGGTATGTATAATGGTGATAGAGCAAGAAAACAAACACTTGTAGATTATGGATTTAGGCTTCCAAGTGCACTTGATAACAGACCGTTAAAATTTGAAGAATTTGAAAATAAAATTAATCAAGTAATATATATTTCAGCGACACCTGGAGACTATGAACTTGAAAAATCAAATGGAACAATAGATCAAATAATAAGACCAACTGGTCTTTTGGATCCAACTATAGAGATAAGACAAAGTAAAGGTCAAATTGATGATCTAGTTGGAGAAATAAACAAAAGAATTTCTAAAAATGAAAGAGTACTAATAACAACTTTAACAATAAGAATGGCTGAAGAATTAACAAGCTATTTAAAAGAATTAAACATAAAAGTAGCGTACCTTCACTCAGAAGTTAAAACATTAGAAAGATTAAAAACAATAAGAGAATTAAGGCTTGGAACATATGACTGTATCGTAGGAATTAACTTACTAAGAGAAGGACTTGATATTCCAGAAGTTAGTTTAATAGCAATTTTAGATGCTGATAAAGAAGGTTTTCTAAGAAGTGAAAGATCATTAATTCAGACTATTGGAAGATGCGCTAGAAATGAAAATGGACATGTAATAATGTATGCAGATAAAATAACTGATAGCATGAAAAAAGCAATTGAAGAAACAGAAAGAAGAAGAAACACCCAAGAGAAATTTAATCAAGAACATAATATTGTTCCACACACTATAAAAAAAGAAATAAGGGACTTAATAAGCAATGTTGATGATACTAAATTGAAAAAAACTAAAAAGAGTGTTAAAATTGATAATAGTATGATAGATAAGATTGAAGAAGAGATGAAAGAGGCAGCAAGAAAACTAGACTTTGAACGTGCAATGGAATTAAGAGATATACTTTTTGAAATGAAAATGAATAAGTAGTGGAGGGCATATGTCTAAAAAGAAAAAATTAAAAAAACCGTTTAAAAGATTTTTATTAATATGCATTCTAGTTATGCTAGCATTTATGTGTTTTGAGATGGTGGATTATTTTGTAACACTAAAAAAATTAAAACCAAATGAAACTCATGAACATGAATACTACTATGCATATGATTTTGGATTTTTAGATAAGCAAAGCAATTACGATTATAATAATAACAAGATTGATGACTATACAGACATTTTAATAGGGTTGAAGAATTATGCTATAATAAACCCATCATATGCAAATAAATATTATGGTGGAGGTTATCCGCCAGAAAACGAAGGAGTATGTACTGATACAATCTGGTTTGCCTTAAAAGAAGCAGGATATGATTTAAAGAAAATGATTGATACTGATATCCTTCAAAATAAAGAAGCGTATGGAATAGATATAATTGATCAAAATATTGATTTTAGAAGAGTTAATAATCAGGATACTTTCTTTAAAAGATATACCGAAAAATACTCAACTGATATGAAAGATATCATGGAGTTTAATCCTGGAGATATATTAGTATTTAATACTGATGAACACATAGCAATGACATCAGATAAAAGAAATGCTAATGGTATTCCATACTTAATCCAAAATAGAGATGAAACACAAACAGAAAAAGAAGAAGACAGATTAGAAGAAACAGAAATGGAAATAACATCTCATTATAGATTTACATACAACGATAATTTAGAAAAATTAATAAACAGCATTAAGGAGTAATATGAAAGAAGTATTTGAAGTAGAAAAAAATTATATAAAAAATGAAAATTATAGAAAAAATCTAGATATATTATTAGATTTAGTACCAGACTATTTTTATGAAGTAGAAGCATCATCTACAGGTAAATATCATCCTAAGTTTGCATTAGGAAAACATGGACTGGTAAGACATACAAAAGTAGCAGTAGCAATAGCAAATGAAGTATTAAATCTTGAATGTATGGATGAGTATTTTTCACATAAAGAAAAGGATTTAATACTAATTGCTTTAATTCTTCATGATAGTTTTAAATTAGGCAATCCAAAAGAAAGATATACAAGATTTGATCATCCTTTACTAGTTGGCAAATTCTTAGAAGAAAATAAAGATAAATTAACATTTACAGATATGGAACTTAAGTTTTTAATAAATACTATAGCAACTCATATGGGACAGTGGAATACTAATAGTTATTCTGATGTAGTATTACCAAAACCAAAAACAAAATATCAAATTTTTGTTCATATGTGTGATTACTTAGCTAGTAGAAAATTTATCGATGTTGAATTTGATGAAAATAATAATATTATAAAGTAGTTGTTAACAAAAAATGTTAATAACTTTTTATTTACAAAGAAAACAAATGTTTGGTATAATTATATAGAAATATTTACTACTATATTACTACTAAAAAATGTGATATAATAAAGTCGCTTTTGGAGGAATTATGGATAAGATAATAATTAAAGGTGCTAGAGAAAATAATTTAAAAAATATCAATCTAGAATTACCTAAAAATAAATTAATAGTTATGACTGGGGTATCAGGATCAGGAAAATCATCTCTTGCTTTTGATACTATTTGTGCTGAAGGAGAAAGAAGATTTTTAGAAAGTCAATCTACATATGCAAAACAGTTTTTTGGTGGAATAAAAAAACCAGCAGTAGATTCAATAGAAGGATTATCTCCAACAATATCAATTGATCAAAAAACAACAAATAATAATCCAAGATCAACCGTTGGAACAGTAACTGAAATATATGAATACCTATGTGTTTTATACGCGAGAGTAGGAATTCCATTTTGCCCAACGCATAAAATACCAATAAAAAGTCAAAGCATTGAAGAAATGACAAATAAAATAATGTCCTACGATGAAGGAACTAAAATAATTGTTTTATCACCAGTAGCGGAAGGCAAAAAAGGGACATTTAAAGACTTATTTGAAGATTTAAGAAAAGATGGTTATGTAAGAGTTATTGTTGATGGAGAAACACATGAATTAAGTGAAGAAATAGAACTTTCAAAAACAAAAAAACACAATATAGAAGTTGTAATTGATAGATTAGTGATAAAACCAGAAATTAGATCTAGACTTTATGAATCATTAGAAAATGCAACTAAACTAGCAAATGGTAAAACACTAATAGATGTATTAGGAAAGGGTAAGGTATTATTCTCAGAAAACTTTGCATGTCCATATTGTGATTTTTCGCTTAAAGAATTAGAACCTAGAACATTTAGTTTTAATGCACCTTATGGATCATGTCCAGATTGTAAGGGATTAGGTGTTAAATTAGTTATTGATAAAGACTTGATTATGCCAGAAAAAAATATTTCTATTAAAGATGGTGGTATAAAAACATTGGGTGATGATAATGACAATATGTATTATAAAAGACTAGAATGTTGTTGTAATCATTACAATATTGATTTATCAAAACCAATTAAAGATTTAACAAAAGAAGAATTAGACATTATTTTGTATGGAAATCATGAAATTATAAGATTTAATTATAAGAGCAAAAGTGGAAACATTAATAATAGTTTAGGTGAATATGAAGGAATAATAAATAATTTAGAAAGAAGATACATGGAAACAACTAGTGAGTGGATAAGAGATTGGATTGAATCATACATGATAGAACTAGTTTGTCCAACATGTCATGGAGCAAGATTAAAAGATGAAGTATTATCTGTACTTATAAATGGTAAAAATATTTATCAAGTATCATGTATGAGTATAAAAGAGATGCTTAATTTTATTGAATCATTAAAATTAACTAAGGAAGAAATGATTATATCAGAGTTGCTTATTAAAGAGTTAAAATCCCGTCTACAATTCTTAATAAATGTAGGGCTTGATTACTTAACATTAAATAGAACAGCAGGAACATTATCTGGTGGTGAATCTCAAAGAATAAGGTTAGCAACTCAAATAGGAACAGGTTTAACAGGAATATTATATGTACTTGACGAACCAAGTATTGGATTACATCAAAAAGACAATGATAAATTAATTGATGCAATGTTAAAAATGAGAGATTTAGGAAATACATTAATTGTAGTAGAACATGATATTGATACTATGAAAAGAGCTGATTATTTAGTAGATATAGGTCCTGGTGCTGGAGAAAATGGTGGATATATAATGTCGCAAGGAACACCAGAAGAAGTGACAAATGATGAAAATAGTATTACCGGAGGATATTTAAGTGGGAAAAAATGCATTGAAGTTCCTAAAAAAAGAAGAAAAGGAAATGGCAAAACACTAAAGATAATTGGAGCAAAAGAAAACAACTTAAAAAATATAACAGTGTCAATACCACTTGGAACATTCACATGTGTAACAGGAGTATCAGGATCTGGTAAATCAACATTAATAAATGAAATACTATATAAAAGCTTAGCAAAGCAAATATATAAATCAAAAGTAAAGCCAGGATTACATAAAGAAATAAAAGGAATGGAAAATATAGATAAAGTTGTGTTTATTTCACAAGATCCAATTGGTAGAACACCAAGAAGTAATCCAGCAACATATACTGGAGTTTTCGATGATATAAGAGATTTATTTACTACGACAAAAGAAGCCAAGATGTTAGGGTATGATAAGAGTAGATTTTCATTTAATGTAAAAGGTGGAAGATGTGAGGCATGTCGTGGTGATGGTGTTAAAAGAATTGAAATGCACTTTTTACCAGATGTATATGTTCCGTGTGAAGTTTGTCATGGAGCAAGATATAACAGTGAAAGTCTAAAAATTAAATTCAAAGATAAAAATATTACCGAAGTATTAGATATGCGTGTATCAGAAGCATTAAAATTCTTTGAAAATCACCCTAAAATCAAAAGAAAATTACAAGTTTTAGAAGATGTTGGGCTTGGCTATATTAAATTAGGGCAAAGTGCTCCGACATTATCGG
This sequence comes from uncultured Bacilli bacterium, assembly GCA_934102355.1. Taxonomy (GTDB): domain Bacteria; phylum Bacillota_I; class Bacilli_A; order RF39; family UBA660; genus CAKORS01. The sequence continues at coordinate 23,234 of CAKOSO010000007.1, read as the reverse complement.
GTGGAGAAGCATCACGTGTTAAACTTGCAAAAGAATTACAGAAAAAACCTACAGGAAAAACAGTATTTATAATGGATGAACCAACAACAGGGCTTCATTCTGAGGATATCAAAAAACTCCTTGAAATAATAAAGAAAATAGTAGATAATAAAGACACAGTAATAGTTATCGAACATAACTTAGACATGATAAAAGTTGCTGATCATATAATTGATTTAGGACCAGATGGTGGTGTTGGCGGTGGAACTATAGTAGCTTGTGGAACACCAGAAGAAGTAGCAAAATGTGAAAATTCATACACTGGAGAATATTTGAAAAAGATGTTATAGAATTTGGAGGATGAAATGAACCCAATTGCAATCGATTTAGGATTTATAAAAATATATTGGTATTCAATAACCATGCTTCTTGCAATATTAACCGGAGCGCTCTTATTTTTAAAAGAGTCTAAAAAACAAAAATTAGAAGAAAATTTTATATATAATACAGCTTTCTATACAATTCTATTCGGCATAATAGGAGCAAGATTATATTATGTTTTATTTAATTTTAGTTACTACATTAAAAATCCTATAGAAATAATTGAGGTATGGAATGGTGGTTTGGCAATTCATGGAGCTATAATAGCGGGAGTAATAACAATTGCATATCATTGCAATAAAAATAAAGTAAGCTTTTTAAGAATTTTAGACATTGCATCTCCAGCAGTAATAATAGCTCAAGCAATTGGAAGATGGGGAAACTTTTTCAACAGTGAAGCCCATGGACCAATGGTATCAAGAATTTTTCTTGAAAAACTACATTTACCAAAATTTATAATAAATGGAATGTATATTGATGGAGCATATTACCATCCAACATTCTTATATGAAAGTATATGGAATCTTCTAGGGTTCATACTTTTAGTAATTATAAGAAAATATAAAAAGGATTTAAAACCAGGATTATTAATTGGAATATACCTAATGTGGTATTCTTTTGCAAGATTCTTTATAGAAGGATTAAGAACTGACAGCTTAATGTTTGGAAGTTTAAAGATGGCTCAAGTAATATCAATAGTGTTGTTCTTACTTGGTGCATATCTTGCCTTTATAAGAAAGGAGAAACAAAAATGAAAAAATATGATGTTGCTATAATTGGGGCAGGTCCAGCAGGTATAACTGCTGCAATTTACTTAAGCCGTGCTAATATTAATTGTTGCATAATTGAAAAAGATACACCTGGAGGTATTATTAATAAATCTTCCATGGTAGAAAACTATCTTGGATATGAAAGTATTTCGGGGCCAGATTTAGCTTATAAGTTTTATGAACAATTAAAAGAAACAAAGATACCATACATATTTGGAGAAGTAAAAGAAATAATTGATGGTAAAACAAAAAAATTAATACTAAATGATGAAGAAATAGAAGTGAGAAAAGTTATCATTGCAGTTGGAAGATCTCCAAAGAAACTACCAGTAAAAAATGAAGATAGATTAGAAGGAAAGGGTATAAGCTTTTGTTCATTATGTGATGGCTCCCTTTATAAGAATGAAGATGTTGCTATTGTTGGAGCTGGAAATAGTGCATTAGAAGAAGCATTATACTTATCTGATATCTGCAAAAATGTAACAATTCTTTATCGTGGTACTAATATGCGTGGCGATAAAACCTTAATTGAAAGAATAGAAAATAAACAAAATATCAATGTACTATTAAATACAGAAGTAAAAGAGTTTGTAGAAGAAAATTCTAAGTTAAAAGGAGTAATCTTATCAAATGATAAATTTCTAAATATTAAAGCATGTTTTATATTTATAGGGTATGAACCTGCAACATCATTTTTAAAAAAGCTTGATATTTTAGACGAAAAAGGTTATATTAATGTAGATGAAAGAAAAGAAACCTGCGTTAAAGGAATATATGCTGCTGGTGATATCGTAAAAAAAGATGCATATCAAATAATAACAGCATCATCAGATGGAGTTATAGCAGCGACATCTTGCATCAAGGATTTAAGCTTTGAGGAGTGATATCATGGTTAAACTCAATAATCATGGTTGGGGTATGATGGTCTTTTTCCTTTTATTACTTGCAATATTAATACTTGTATTTGTAGTAGTAGGAGAAATTCAGGAATTTCCAATGGTATAAAAATTAAAGGTCAAGAAAAAGAGGAGTAAGCTATAAAGTTTTAAAGAGAGTTAGTGGATGGTGGAAACTAATAAATAATATAGCTGAAGGTAGCTTTGGAACTTATTATTTGAATAAAGTAGAATAGTACGTAGATATGCGTTAAATATAAGAGATAATAGAAATATTATAAAATAAGGTGGTACCACGATAATTCGTCCTTTGGTATCGCCTTTTTATTATAGAAAGAAGGAGTTAATATGTTAGATAAAAAGTATAATTTCAAAGAAAAAGAAACAAAATGGATGGAATACTGGAATGATAACAAAATTTATGAATTTAAAAGAGATGGAAGAGAAGTTTATTCAATAGATACACCACCTCCAACAGTTAATGGTAAAATTCATATTGGTCATATATTTTCATATTCACAAGCAGAAATGATAGCAAGGTATAAAAGATTAAGAGGGTACAATGTTTTTTATCCATTTGGATTTGATGACAATGGACTTCCAAGCGAGAGATTAGTTGAAAAAGAACAAGGTAAAAAAGCTCATGAAATAGGAAGAGAAGCATTCTCTAAACTATGCTATGAAACAACAAATAAATATGAAGCTGAATTTAAAAAACTATTCCAAAGAGCTGGATTTAGTGCTGATGTAGAAAACGCTTATAAAACAGTAAGCCCATCAAGTTCTAAAATCAGTCAACTATCATTCATTAAATTAGTAGAGCAAGGAAATTGTTACCACAAAGAAAGCCCGGCATTATGGTGTAATGAATGTTTAACATCAATTGCACAAGCAGAGTTGGAAACAAAAACAATAAAAACGACATTCAATTATTTAAACTATGAAACAACTGATGGTGAAACATTTACAATTGCAACTACAAGACCAGAATTAATTCCTGCAATAGTATGCGTATTTGTAAATCCAACAGATGAAAAACATAATTACCTAATTGGTAAAACAGCACACATCCCAGTTATCGATGTAGAAGTTCCTATAATGGCAGATGAAAAAGTAGATGCTGAAAAAGGAACAGGAATTGTTATGTGTTGTACATTTGGTGACCAAACAGATATTGAATGGTGGAAAAAATATAATTTACCATTAAAAAACATATTTACAAAAGATGGTCATATAGTTGATTCTGTAAAAAAATATGGTGGATTAACAATAAAACAAGCAAGAAAACAAATTATTGAAGATTTCAGCGAAGCTGGATACTTAGTAAAAATAGAAGAATTAGAGCATGAAGTTCAAACACATGAAAGATGTGGAAAAGAAGTTGAATACACGATAATGAATCAATGGTTTATAGATATTATGAATCATAAAAAAGATTTCTTAAAAATTGGTAATGATATAAAATGGCACCCAGCTCACATGCAAGCTAGATACAACGAATGGGTAGAAAACATAATGTGGGATTGGTGTATTTCAAGACAAAGATACTTTGGAGTACCATTCCCAGTTTGGTATTGTGAAGATTGTGGAAAAGTAATTCTTGCAGATAAAGAAGATCTTCCAGTAAACCCATTAACAGATAAACCAAAACATTCTTGCACTTGTGGATGCGATAGATTTATACCAGAAAAAGATATAATGGATACATGGCAAACATCATCTGTAACACCACTTATTAATATGAAATATGGTGAAAAAGAAAACTATGAAGACATATTAAAACCAATGAGTCTAAGGTGTAATGCTCATGATATTATAAGAACCTGGGATTTTTATAGTATAGTAAAAGGATACTATAACTTTAATTTAACCCCATGGGAGAATATTATGATATCTGGATTTGTAATGGCAAACAAAGGAGAAAAAATTTCCAAAAGTAAAAGTAACTCTAAAATGGAACCATTTGAATTATTAGAAACTTATGGCGCAGACGTAGTAAGATATTGGGCAGGATCTGGAAAACTTGGAACTGATATTGTATTTAATGAAGAAACATTTACTAGAGGTAAAAAATTAATAAATAAGATCTGGAATGTATCAAAATTCATTGAAATGCATTTACAAGATTATGAGGATAAAGAATTTAATGACTATGAATATATTGATAGATGGATTTTAGAAAACTTTAAAGAAGTAGAAAAATCATTTATAAAATATCTAGATGATTATGAAATGGGACTTGCATTAAATACATTAGAAAAATTTTTCTGGAATTTCTGTGATAATTACATTGAAATAGTAAAACATAGATTATATAGACCAGAAGAGTTTGGAAGTATTCCAAGATATTCAGGACAAAAAACAGTATATACAATCTTATATAAACTATTACAAGACTTTAGTATCTTTTTCCCATTTATAACAGAAGAAATATTCCAAGAATTATATCACACTAAAAAATCAATCCATTTAACTGAAATGAAACCTTTAAATTTCAATTTCAAAGATGAAATGAAATATGGTGATGAAATAATTGATATTATTAGCGCAGTAAGAGGAGAAAAAACAAATAATAATACATCATTAAAAACACCAGTTAAGAATTTAAATCTAAATGCTAGTAAAGAATTAATGTCAGCAATAAATGAGTCAATTAAAGATTTTAAGGCAACATTATTTATTGAAAATCTTGATATAAAAGAAAAAGAAACAGGATTTGAAATTACAAATATTGAACTTGATTTAAGTGAAGAAAATAATAACTAAAAAGGCTATACCTGATGGTATAACCTTTTTAATTTTTTACATATTTTTTATAAAGTTCATTTGCCTTTTTAATATAATATTGTTTATTAGTACTTACCTTATTTCCATATATATCAACATTAGAAAAATTACCTTTAGTAGCAAACCATTGTCCACTTTTTGAAGTATAAATTATATTATAACTGTTTTTAATACTACCTTTTTCAGATCTTGCAAATACAACATTTTTTGGAATAGTAAATTCTTTATTTAATACTGCCTGAACTGCAGCTTCTAAGAACTTTTGACGATCTTCAGATACTGATTTAACAACACTATTTTTAGCTAGATCTTCATATGTTAAATAACAGTATTTATCTGAATAAAGCCTTCCTCCACCTTTATATTTAACACTAAGAACTTTACAAATAGAATCAGTTGTCATTTTTGTATTAATATTAACTCCAGAATAAGCTGTTTGTGAACCATAATTGTTCATAAATACTGCCATCTGAAATAGTAATCCGGCCCAATACTCATCTTTACTATATCCAACTTCAGAAGCAATAAATGCAGCAAGATTTTCTACAACTTTTTGCCTATCACTGCTATCAGTATTGTTATTATTTCCGCTTGAACCGCTATTGCCAGAATTACCACCATTACTATTACTTTGGTTTTTCTTTGCCCCTTCTTGTTTCTTTTTTTCCTCTTCAGCTTGATATTTATTAATATTTTCAATAGTAGCATTTTCTAAACAATCAGTGAAATTTTCACTTTCACCCATATTACCAATAGTAATCATTAAAGTATTCACAATAGTAGGAACAAAGAAAATAAGTAAAGAATAAATAACTCTTTTAATAAGAAGTTTTACTGCTTTGTTCTTTTCTTTATCATCAGATGCAATTACTGCTTTAAATAAATCAATCATAGCAAGTACTACTAAGATTATTGGAACAGCAATTTTAATTATAATCACAATTATTTTTAAAAAATAAATTACTTTTAAAACACTTGGATCAGTACAAATTTTCAAAATAGTACCTCCTTTTCATGAATATTCATTTTAATTGTAGCATATAAATATTATTATATCCAGAAAATTAAAAATAATATTGACACTAAAATAAACATATGATATATTATCAGTGTTCGAATTTGTTGGGTTTGCATTAGCAGACCTAATAAAATACAGAAAAAATGATACACCTGGATATGTGTGTAGAAAGAAAGGAGTACATATGCCAACAATAAATCAACTTGTAAGAAAGAAAAGAAAAGACAAAACAAGAAAGTCAAAATCACCTGTATTAGGAATTAGATTAAATACTTTAGAAAAGAAAACTAACGAATTTGCATCACCTCAAAAAAGAGGAGTATGTGTTCGTGTAGGAACTAAAACTCCAAAGAAACCAAACTCAGCATTAAGAAAATATGCTCGTGTAAGATTATCTAATGGAAAAGAAGTAGATTGCTATATTCCTGGAGAAGGACATAATTTACAAGAACATAGTGTTGTATTAATTCGTGGAGGACGTGTTAAGGACTTAATCGGAGTTAGATATCACATTGTTCGTGGAACTATGGATACACAAGGAGTTAAAGATCGTAAACAAGGTCGTTCTAAATACGGAACAAAAAAAGGTAAATAAAATTAAAGAAGGAGGATAATTATGCGTAAGAAAAGTGCAATTAAAAGAGACGTTTTACCAGATCCAATATATCATTCTAAAACAGTTGCTAAACTTATTAATAAAATGATGATTGGTGGTAAAAAAGGTAAATCAGAAGCAATTCTATATAGCGCTTTTGATATGATCAAAGAAAAAACAGGGCAAGATCCAGTTGAAGTATTTGATAAAGCACTAGAAAATATAAAACCAGCATTAGAGGTTAAATCTCGTCGTGTTGGTGGATCAAATTATCAAATTCCAATTGAAGTAAGTGATGAAAGAGCTGAAACATTAGGACTTAGATGGTTAACAACATATGCTAGACAAAGAGGCGGTCATGGTATGGCTGAAAATTTAGCTAATGAAATAATCGATGCTTCTAACTCAACAGGAGGAGCAGTTAAAAAACGTGAGGATACTCACAGAATGGCAGAAGCTAATAAAGCATTTGCTCATTATAGATGGTAGAAAGGGAATAAAATATGGCAAGAGAAACAAGTATAGCTCATACAAGAAACATAGGAATAATGGCACATATTGATGCCGGAAAAACAACTTGTACTGAACGTATTTTATACCACACTAAAAAAATCCATAAAATTGGTGAAACACATGATGGTGCTTCTCAAATGGACTGGATGGAACAAGAAAAAGAAAGAGGAATTACAATTACCAGTGCTGCAACAACTGCATACTGGAAAGGATATAGATTCAATATCATCGATACTCCAGGACACGTAGACTTCACAGTAGAAGTTCAACGTAGTTTAAGAGTACTAGATGGTGCTGTATTACTTCTTGACTCTAATGCTGGAGTAGAACCACAAAGTGAAACAGTATGGCGTCAAGCAAATGAATATGGAGTTCCAAGAATTATTTTCTCTAATAAAATGGATAAATTAGGAGCAGACTTCTATATGACTTTAAAAAGTATTAAAGACAGATTAGGAGCAAACTATGCTGCTATTGAACTTCCAATTGGAGCAGAAAATGAATTTAATGGAGTAATAGATCTTGTTACTTTAAAAGCATATCATTATGATGGAAATCCAGAAGAAAACTATACAGAAATTGAAATTCCAGAAGACATGAAGGGCAAAGTTGAAGAATATAGAAATATAATGTTAGAAACTATTGCTGAATTTAATGATGAATTAATGGAAAAATATCTTGAGGGAGAAGAAATTAGTGTAGATTTAATCAAAAAAGCAATCAGAACTGGAGTACTAAGTGCAAAATTCTTCCCAGTAATGTGTGGAACTGCATTAGGAAACAAAGGAGTTAAGTTACTTCTTGATGCAGTTATTGATTATTTACCATCACCACTTGATATTCCATCAATTAAAGGAACTAAATTAAATGGTGAAGAAGATCAAAGACATGTTGATGATGCAGAACCTTTTGCAGCATTAGCATTCAAAGTTATGACAGATCCATTCGTTGGACGTTTAACATTCTTCAGAGTTTACTCAGGACATTTAACAAGTGGTTCTTATGTATTAAATAGTACTAAAGATGTAAAAGAAAGAATAGGAAGAATTCTTCTTATGCACGCTAACAATAGATCTGAAATACCAGAAGTATTTACAGGAGATATTGCTGCTGCAGTAGGTTTGAAAAATACAACTACTGGTGATACATTATGCGATGAAAAGAAACCAATCGTTCTTGAATCAATTGAAACACCAGAGCCAGTAATTGAACTTGCAATTGAACCTAAATCAAAAGCTGACCAAGATAAGATGGCAATAGCTTTACAAAAATTAGCAGAAGAAGATCCAACATTTAAAGTTCGTACTGATGCTGAAACAGGACAAACAATTATTGCCGGTATCGGAGAACTTCACCTAGATGTATTAGTGGATCGTATGAGAAGAGAGTTTCACGTTGAAGCAAACGTTGGTAAACCACAAGTTGCATACAGAGAAACAATTACATGTGAAGGAGACTGCGAAGGTAAATATATCAAACAATCTGGTGGTCGTGGACAATACGGTCACGTATGGATTAAGTTTGAACCAAATAAAGACAAGGGTTATGAATTTGTTGACGAAGTTGTAGGAGGAGTTGTTCCACGTGAATATATTCCAATCGTTGATAAAGGATTACAAGATGCTTTAAAAACAGGTATTTTAGCTGGATACCCAATGATCGATGTTAAAGCAACGCTACATGATGGATCATACCATGAAGTTGACTCTTCAGAAATGGCATTCAAAGTTGCTGCATCACTTGCATTAAAAGAAGCTAAAAATAAATGTAAACCAGTTATTCTAGAACCAATCATGAAAGTTGATATTGATGTTCCAGAAGAATATTTTGGTACAGTAATGGGAGATATTACTTCTCGTCGTGGTAAACCATTATCACAAGAATCACGTGGAGTTTCTATCCATTTTGCTGCAATGGTTCCACTATCTGAAATGTTTGGTTATGCAACAAGCATAAGATCAAATACACAAGGACGTGGAGTATTCCAAATGGTACCAGATCACTATGAAGAGGTACCAAAATCAATTGCCGAAGAAATTATTAAAAAAAGTGGCAATTAATATAAAAAAATAGGCCAAATAGTTGAAAAAAATTCAATTATTAGATAAAATAAAATTTGTAAATAAAAAAGGAGGAAATATTTTATGGCAAAAGAAAAATTTAACCGTACAAAACCACATGTTAATATTGGTACAATCGGTCACGTAGACCACGGTAAAACTACTTTAACTGCTGCTATTACAAAGGTATTATCAGAAGAATCTGATGGAGCTAGTGCACAATTCGTTGACTATGCTAATATCGATAAAGCACCAGAAGAAAGAGAAAGAGGAATTACAATTAATACAGCTCACGTTGAGTATGAAACAAAGAAAAGACATTACGCTCACGTAGACTGCCCAGGACATGCTGATTATGTTAAAAACATGATAACAGGTGCTGCTCAAATGGATGGAGCAATCCTAGTTATTGCAGCAACAGATGGTCCAATGGCTCAAACAAGAGAACATATCCTACTTGCTCGTCAAGTTGGAGTACCAAGAATGGTTGTATTCTTAAATAAATGCGACATGGTAGATGACCCAGAATTAATCGAATTAGTAGAAATGGAAGTAAGAGATTTACTTAATGAATATGGATTCGATGGAGATAACACTCCAATCATTACTGGTTCAGCATTAAAAGCTCTTGAAGGAGATGCTCAATATGTTCAAAAGATCAAAGATCTTATGGATGCAGTTGATGAATGGATCCCAACACCAGATCGTGATACAGACAAACCATTCTTAATGAGTATTGAAGATGTATTCACAATCACTGGACGTGGAACAGTTGTTACTGGACGTGTTGAACGTGGAACATTAAAACTTAATGATGAAGTTGAAATCGTTGGAATTAAACCAACTCAAAAAACAGTTGTAACAGGAATTGAAATGTTCAAGAAATCACTTGACTTTGCTCAAGCTGGAGACAATGCAGGTGTATTACTTCGTGGAATTTCTCGTGAACAAGTAGAACGTGGACAAGTATTAGCTAAACCAGGTTCAGTTACTCCACACAAGAAATTCAAAGCTGCTGTATACGTATTATCTAAAGAAGAAGGTGGACGTCATACTCCATTCTTCGCAAACTACAGACCACAATTCTACTTCAGAACTACAGATGTAACTGGTGTTATTGAATTACCAGCTGGTGTAGACATGGTTATGCCTGGAGATAACGTAGATATGACAGTTGAACTTATTCACCCAATCGCACTTGAAAACGGAACTAAATTCTCAATCCGTGAAGGTGGAAGAACAGTTGGTGCTGGATCAGTTTCTGAAATTATTGAATAATTAATAAATTAAAGATGACTTAGGTCATCTTTTTTTTACACTTTTAAATCATTTATTTAAAAAAAGCCTTGCTAATATATATATATATATATATATATAACTGAGATATAATAGAGAGGAAAATCAACAAGAATGAGAATTACATTAACTTATAAAGATGATGTAACAAATGAAGAACTTCCAAAGAATGAAGTAACAATTTCAAATCTTGAATTCTCAATTGTTTATACACAAGCATAATTATAAAAAGAACTTACTAATAAAAAACTTAGTTAGTTCTTTTTTATTGTAAAAAAGTAAATATTGTGTTATAATACAAAGCACATTTAGGGGGAATATAAATTATGAAACTTGATTGGTCTAGAAAAGATATGGAAAGAAGATTAAAAGAATTAGAAAATAGCAAAAAGAGAGATTTATCAACAAAACTTAATCTTGATTTTTATAGGAATGTTCTAAGTAATCAACCAATTGAAAAAGTTGAAACAGAATATAAAGAACAAACAACAGAAGAATTACTAAATATAATAAAAGTTAATACTAAGAATTTTTTAGATTTATTTTGTAAGCTTCCACAGGATATTAGAATATCAATTTTAACTATGGAAGATCTATTGAAACGCATGTATGCGATATTGATGAAGAGATAATAAAAAAACAGAATCTTTCAAATCAAAGATTATTTGATATTTCTTACAATATATATGGAAGAATTTCACCATATTTTACAAGAGTGCTTGATTATATCTATAAGAATAATTTAGTAAAAGCTGGAAACTCTGAAATATATGAATCATGTTGTTTCAATGAAAGTAAGAATAATCTTGGATATGTATACATGTGCAAAAACCCAATAGATAGAGTGACAAGTCATGAATCAACTTATAATCATGAATTAATGCATTCTATCCTTGCAACAATAAATCCATATTTCCATAGATTTCCACACTTAGAAGAAACACATTCAATATATATGGGTTTAAAGACAGATAAAATGCTTTATGAAGAAACTAAAGACCCTATTTATTTAAAGAGTGAATATAATTATATGGTATACTTACAAAGAATATTACTAGATTTTTCTATTATTAAAGATGTTAGTTTTTGTAAAAAAAGTATAACATTACCAAATATTATTAGTGCTTATCAAGATGTGACTGGATATATTACGACAGATGAAGAACAAGAAGAAAGCATATTAAATTATTGTAGTAGTATAAACCTAAGTGAAAGTTTCATATACTTGCTTTCTGGAATATGTGCTCTACATTTACTAGATCAAGATGAAGAATTACAAAGAAGAAAATTCATTGATTGTTCATTCAATTCATTTAGAACCGACAAAGAATTTTTAAAATTTATAGGTATGGATTTAAGAGATCCATATTACATGTGCGATGTATTTAACAAAGCTGGATGTGACATAAAATCACGTGTAAGAAAATTAAAATAGTTGTATAAAACTTATAAAAAATCCTCATTATATTAATGACAGAAGTAGCTGATAGTAGTATTAAAATTTGACAAAATATTTAAAAAATGGTAAAATATATAACTGTCACGTAAAAGAAGAGGTGAAAAACTTATGTTTTATGATGAACAAAGTACTATAGAATTATGTGAAGAAGATCCGTCGAAGATATTTTTACTTATTAACGAAGGACACATTGAATTAGCAGAGAAGCTAATAAATAATAAAATAGTTGATTTAAATACAACTGATGATAATGGTAACAGTATTTTAATGGTTTTACTAAACAAAGGATACTACAATGAAGTATTACAATTTATGAAAAATAAGAACTGGGAAGTAAACCATCAAAATAATAGTGGTGAAACATTTGCCCATATACTAGTATCAAAAAGATATTTAGAAGTTAGAGATATAATGAAAGCATTACTAAAGAATAAAGAGTTTACTCCAAATATTATAGATAATAAAGGAGAAACAATTCTTGATAAATCAATGAATGCAGATTATATTTGTACAACTACTAAAATATTGGAAGATGAAAGATTTGATAATATTGGTTTGATATCATTTAGAAACTTTTATGAAAAATATATAAGTAATAATAAATATGGCACAATATCTAAATTAAACAACTTAGAAATCATTGTTGATAATTTAAATGATAAACCATTAAATCCAAAATTAGAAAAATTAATTAATTTAATTAATAAAAACTACAATAGAATTAAAGAACAACTTGAAAATAATAAAATCAGATCATTAGATAAGATGATTTATAAAATGCTTGAAGCATGTAGTTAATATGAGAAAACAAATTATTGATTAATTTGTTTTTTTCTTATATAATCAGTAAATGGAAGTGATATTATGGAATTACCAAACTTAATTGAAGCAAGAAAAAGAGGAAATACAAAGCCAAGAACTAAAGTATTTAATCTTAATAATAAATATAAAGATATAGTTAAAAATAAAAAATTCTTTCTTAAAACTTATGGTTGCCAAATGAATGAACATGAAAGTGAAAATATAAAAGCATTAGTTAAATTCATGGGATATAAAGAAACAGATAAATTTGAAGAAGCGGATTTAATAATTTTAAATACATGTTCAATAAGAGAAAATGCAAATAACAAAGTATTTGGATTATTAGGAAGAGCAAAACACTTAAAAGAAACAAAAAAAGATATTATAGTAGGACTAATGGGTTGCATGGCTCAAGAAGAAATTACAATATCTAAAATATTATCTACTTATAAATGGATAGATTTCGTTGTGGGAACACATAAAATAGAAGAAATAAATGAAATAATCTATCAGTCATTAAAAGAAAGAAAACTAAAGATTACAGCACCTAGTATAGAAGGTGACATAATAGAGGGACTACCAACAGAAAGAAATAATAAATATAAAGCATTTGTTAATATTATGTATGGTTGTGATAAATTCTGTACTTATTGCATAGTACCATATACAAGAGGAGCCCAAAGAAGTAGAAAACATGAAGATATTTTAAAAGAAGTAGAGGAACTTAAGAAAAATGGTTTCAAAGAAGTTACTCTTCTTGGTCAAAATGTAAATGCATACGGAAAAGATCTAAATGATGGCTATAATATGGCAAACTTACTAGAGGATGTTGCGAAATCTGGAATAGAAAGAGTAAGATTTGTAACTAGTCACCCATGGGATTTTACCGATGAAATGATAGACATAATTGCAAAATATAAAAATATTATGCCAAGCATTCACCTTCCTGTACAATCTGGAAATAGTGAAATCTTAAAATTAATGGGAAGAAGATATACTAAGGAACAGTACATAGAACTTTTTGATAAGTTAAAAAATAAAGTTCCAGGAATAAGTATTACAACAGACATAATTGTAGGATTCCCAAATGAGACTGAAGAGCAATTTGAGGATACCATAGAACTTTGTGAATACTGTAAATTTGATGGAGCTTATACATTTATATATTCAAAAAGAGAAGGAACTCCAGCAGCAAGAATGAAAGATAGTATAAGTTTAGAAGAAAAAGAAAAAAGACTACAAAGATTAAATGAAGTAGTAAACAAATATGCAAGAGCAAATAATGAAAAATTATTAGGTAAAGAAGTGTTTGTATTAGCAGAAGGAAAAAGCGATAAAAACAAAGATATGTTTATGGGATATACAGATACTAACAAACTTGTTAATTTCTCATCGCAGAAAGATGTAATAGGTAAAATTGTCAAAGTAAAAATAACTGATGCAAAGACATGGAGTTTAGACGGAGAATATATTGATTAATATATTCTTTTTTTTGTAAACATATTTAGGATATTAGCATAAATTAGAATGAGGAGTGATATGATGTCAAATTTTAGAGAAATAGTAACAAAAGCTGTAATCGGAAAAGGAAAAAAAACGTTCTCAAATCACTACACTTTGGTTCCAGAAGAAAAACCTACAACAATTTTAGGATGCTGGGTAATTAATCACAAGTTTAGTGGAGAAAAAATTGGAGATAAAATTTCTGTATCTGGTACATGCGATGTAAATATTTGGTATTCTTGTGAAAATGATACAAAAACATTAGTATCTAAGCAATCAATAAACTATAATGAAGTAGTAAGTGTAGCCAGAAAAAAAGAAAGCGATATCAATGGTCAAGAAGAAATAATTGTAAGAAGCTTGAAACAACCAACTTGTTCTAAAGTCGATATAATAAATGGTAATATCGAATATGATATAGAAAAAGAATTAGGTATAGAAATAGTTGGAGATACAAAAATGAGAATAAGTGTTGATGAAGATGAAGACGCATGGGATGAAATAGTTGATGAACAAACTGAAAATAACATAATGGAAGAAATAGATAAAAATGTAAAAGAAGATTTTATAAACGAAGAAAAATAAAAGCATAGACTTTTATTTTTTTAGGCAAAAAAACTTTGTCAACTTTTTTGGTTGACAAAGATAACATAGTATTATATAATATAATCACATTGAAAGGAGATATTATCATGGCTGTAAAAATAAGATTAACAAGAATGGGATCAAAGAAAAGACCAAGTTATCGTTTAGTTGCTACAGATTCTAGAAGCCCAAGAGATGGAAAATATCTTGAACAAATAGGATTCTATAATCCATTAACTAATCCAGCTGAAATTAAAATCGATGAAGAAAAAGCTATTAAATGGATTAATAATGGTGCAATTTTAACTGATACTGCTAAAAATTTATTATCAAAAGCTGGAATCATGAAAAAACTTCACGAAGAAAGAAGTAAATAATTATGGATTTAATAAAACTAACTGAAGATATAGTATTATCAATAGTTGAAGATAAAGATATGGTAGCTGTAAAAGAATTCGAAACTGAAAATGAAAAAGAAATACTAATTCAAATTTTAGTAGCAGAAAAAGATATGGCTCAAGTAATTGGAAAAAATGGCAGAACAATTAATGCTATAAAAACAATTGTTCAAGCTAGTAGTTTCACTAAAGATAATAAACAAGTTAAAATCAATATAGATAGCATTTAAGTATTGACAAAACATAAATTTACTGTATAATTGAAAATGTCCGCAAAGACATTTCATCATGGGGAATTAGCTCAGTTGGCTAGAGCATCTGCCTTGCACGCAGAGGGTCAAGGGTTCGAGTCCCTCATTCTCCACCATTTTGAAATTTTACCCCTTATTTATATAAGGGTTTTATTTTGCATAAATGAATTATTGCCTTTTAAACAATATTATTTATAACAAGTCTAAACTGTTAATGGGAGAAATTATATGGAAGTAGAAAATAAAGTCATGTATCATTTTCATAAAGAAAGAGTTTATGACGAAATATGGCAAGAAAATAAAGAAATCATTATAGATGATAATTTTAAATCAAAATTTTGCTATCAATTTGCCAATTTTAGTACAGCAGTCCAATGTAATGATAATGAAAAACGTTCCTTTGATAGGGTAATAAAAGGATATCTTAATAAAGATCTGAAAAGCATTGATGAAGAAGTATTAAAACATTTACTTTCTGATTCATTAAGAATCATACAATTTATAAACATATATAACAGAGAAAGAAGTTTAGAAGAATATAGAAAAAGAAATTTTCCGCATCTTCCAAGTAGATTACATTCCATATGGCTTACAGATGAGAAATGTGTTAACTTCTGGGAAACTCAATTAGGAAAGAATTTAAAACTATTTAAACTTTCTGTAACAGGAAATATGTTTAAATCGAGTGATAAATTTATTCCAGATGATGAATTAACTTTGAAAGAGATGTATAATTTTTCAGAAAAATACTGGAACCCAAAGTTTGAAAATGAAGATGAAGAGACAAAAGCAGAATATTTATTTCAAGGTAAAGCAAGAGTATTGGAAAGAATAAAATAAAAATAAATACGATAAACATTAGAAAAATTCAATCACCTAATGTTTATTTTTTATAATTATTTTTTGTTTTACAATACACTATAAAATGTAGTACAATTAAATTACTGATAAGGGGGCGGGGGTTTTACAATAATTGGTTAATATGCTATAATCAAATAACAGTATTAAAACGGAGGTTAATATGAGTTTAGAAGGTATATTAGATACATTAAAGAAAATCCTAGACATAATAATTGTATGGGCTGTTTTTTATTCAATCTTAAAAAACATAAAAAATAACGTTAAATTATCACTATTATTTAAGGGAATAATTTTAATAATAGCATTAAAATTAATAAGTGACTGGTTAGGTCTTGTAACTATAGGGCTTTTACTTGAATATGTAATTATGTGGGGACCGCTTGCAATAATTATAATATTCCAACCAGAAATAAGAACAATTCTAGAGCAACTTGGAAGAACTAAGTTACTAGGCAGACATAAATTATTAACAGTAGATGAAAGAGAGAACTTAGTATATGAAGTTATTCATGCAATAGAATATATGAAAAAATCTAAAATTGGTGCATTGATAGTAATTGAAAGAGATGTAAGTCTTCAGGAATACATAAATAAATCTGTCAATTTATATGCAGATTTAACAAGTGAACTTATTGAATCAATATTCTTTCCAAACAATCCACTTCATGATGGCGGAATGATTATTCAAGGAAATAAGATAAGTTGTGCAGGAGCGGTATTCCCAACTAGCAACAATCCAAAAATTAATAAAAGATTAGGAACAAGACATCGTGCAGCTGTTGGAATCACAGAAGATACAGATGCAATAGCAATAGTAGTATCAGAAGAAACAAGTAGAATTTCCATAGCAATAAAAGGAGATTTATACTATAATTTAACAATTGATGATACAAAACTATTGTTAATAGATGAATTAAGACCAAAACATGAAGATTTTAATGAAGATTATGAGGAGGAAGATTATGAAAAATAAAAAGTCCTCAAAAAAAAGGAAATTGAAAATATTCAAGGTATTTAAAAGGATATTTGCATCAATCTATAGATTTATAGATAAAATAATAATAACACCAATTAGTAAGTTTATGCTAATGATATCTAACTTACTTAAAAAGAATAACCTTCCAATTGATAGATTACTTAATAACAAATTAGTGTTAATAACATTATCACTTGGACTTGCACTTGTTGCCTTCTTCTTTATAGATACAACAACAAATACAATAAGTAATTCTGCAGATGTAATATATGGACAAAAAGTTACTGCATTATATAACGAAGAATCATATGTTATAGAGGGATTGCCAGATACAGTTGATATAACATTAATAGGAAGAAAATCAGATCTTTACCTAGCAAAACAATATCCAAACGATGAGGTTGTAGTAGATCTAAGAGACTTAAAAGCAGGTACACATGAAATATCTTTAAAATACAAAGGTGCTATTTCATCAGTAGATTATAAACTTGATCCATCAACAGCAACAATTGTAATTTATGAAAAAATGTCAGTTACTAAAAGAATTAATAAAGAAATACTAAATGCTGATAAGCTAGAAGCAAAATATAGCATTGCTAATATTACATATGATAGAGATGAAGTATACGTTAAAGGTGCACAATATAAACTAGATCAAATAGCAGAAGTAAAAGCACTAATAGATGTATCTAAGATTAAAAATCAACAAGCTGGAACAGTACAATTAAAAGAGATTCCATTAGTAGCATATGACTCAAATGGTGACAAATTAGACCTAGAAATTGTACCATCAACAATCAATGCTCAAATAGAATTAGTATCAACTAACAAAGAAGTTCCATTCAAAATAATACCAGAAGGTATTGAAAACTTGATAAAATCAGGAAAAGCAATAGATAGTATAAGCCTAAGTGAAACAAAAACAGCAATCTATGGTAACTCTGAAGATATAAAAGATATTTTATCAGTACCAGTAAAACTAGATGTTTCAAATATAACACAAAATACTTCAGTAACAATAAATGTATCAAAACCAAGCGGTGTTAAAGAATTAGGAGTTAAAACATTAACTGCTAAAATAACACTAGGAGATGCCAAGAAAAAAACTGTAGATAATGTAAGTATTGAAACTAAAAACTTAAGTGAAGGATTAGTTGCACAAGCAGCTACACAAGAAGACAGTAGTGTTTCAGTAATAGTAACAGGTACAAAAAATACAATAGAAAGTGTTTTAGCAGAAAATATTAAAGCATCAGTTGACTTAAAAGATTTAGGTGTAGGAACACATAATGTCCAAGTAACAGTAACAGGCGACGATTCAAAATTGCATTATGAACCTAGAACAAAAACAGTAAAAATTATTATTAAAAAAGCATAAAAGTTATCAACATAAAAGTTGATAACTTTTTTCTTTATAAAAATAAACTAATTATTTAATTTCAATATTTTCTATTAATAAACCTATATTTATAACGCCGGCAATACCTACTATAGTATAAACAATTCTAGATAGTACTGTTGCATCTCCAAAAATAAAAGCAACTAAGTTAAAATCAAAAATTCCTATAAGTCCCCATACAATGGCTCCTATAATAGTAAATACTAAGCATATTTTTTGAAATGTTACCATATATATTCCTCCTCTTATATTTCTAATACTAAGATAACCTTAATTTGATTAATTATTCATGGAATATTAAAGAATAAAAAAAATATAATTAATTGAAAATAAAAAAGAGGTGAAAAATGAAAAAAATTATTATAACAACATTGCTAGTATTAACAATATTTTTAACAGGTTGTTCCAAAACAAATGAAAAGGAAATAAGAAAGGAATTTATAAAAGAAGTCGAAAACTTAAAAGGATATTATATAGAAGGAAAGCTTAATCTAACTAATAATGATGATAATTATGAATATG
Organism: uncultured Bacilli bacterium; assembly: GCA_934102355.1. GTDB lineage: Bacteria > Bacillota_I > Bacilli_A > RF39 > UBA660 > CAKORS01. The sequence continues at coordinate 4,184 of CAKOSO010000007.1, read as the reverse complement.
ATGTGGAAGTAAGTTACTCATATGACAATAAATACAAAGTTATATTAACAAATAATTCAAATAATTATAGACAAATAATTTTAAAAAATAATGATGGAGTTTATGTTGTAACACCTGAATTAAATAAAAGTTTTAAATTCCAAAGCGAATGGCCAAATAACAATTCACAAAGCTATCTTTTAGATTCAGTAGCAAAAGATCTTAAAAATGATGATTCTTATACATTCACTCAAAAAAATGATGAATATGTATTTACTACAAAAACTAATTATCCGAATAATAAAGAATTAGACCATCAAAATATAACACTAGATAAGAATATGAACTTAAAGAAAGTTGAAGTATTAAATAAAAATGATGTTCCGCTAATAACATTTACAGTTACAAGTATAGATAAAAAAGCAACTTTTGCAGATAATTACTTTGATCTAAAAACATTATCAGAAAACATAACAAGTGATACAAACAATGCTAGGGGAAGCGAAAATTGTAAAGATGATAGTTGTACCAATAAAACAACAACTGAAACAAATAAAACCGGAGAAAAACAAACAATAAAAGAAACAGTATTTCCATTATATTTACCAGAAAACACATCTTTATCTAATAAAGAAGTTATAGAAATGACTAATGGAGAAAGAGTAATAATGACATTCTCAGGAGATAAACCATTCATATTAGTACAAGAAACAGCTAACAAAGAAGATGAATTAACAATAATTTCAACATATGGAGAACCATACTTACTTGTAGATACAGTTGGATCATTAACAGATGTATCATATACATGGACAAGTAATGGTATAGAATACTACATAGTATCAGATGTAATGGAAACACCAGAACTTCTTGAAGTAGCTAAATCATTGAATACAGTATCAACAATGACTACAAAATAAAAGTGAAACAATATGTTTCATTTTTATTTGATTTATTATATAATAGAAACATAGAGGTGAAACATATGGCAAAGATGAAAAAAGCTATTAACAAAAATACAAAAAAAGAAAAGCCACTTAAAATAAAAGAGGAAGACCAAGTAAAGGATCAAATAATAACTGCATTAAAAATCTTAGTTGCATTATTAGTATTTATATTAGTATTAGTTTTAATAACAAAATTTGTAAATGGAGATTTTAAAAGTAAAAAAATTAAGATTACATATAATGACATAATAGCTGGACAAACATTCAATAGAAAAGAAAATACATACTATGTAGTTTATTATAGCTTTAATAGTGATTCTTCAATACAAGAAGCAATAGATGCTTTAAAAACAGAAACAAAAGTTTATAAAGTTAACTTAGATGATGGAATGAATAAAGATTATCTAAGTGAAGAAGGAAACAGTTCAGCATCATCAGTAAGTGAACTAAAAATTAATGGTGTAACATTAATAAAAATAGAGGAAGGTAAAAATGTTGAATACATTGAAGGAAGTTCAAATGTAGAAACATACCTAAAAAACATGTAAGACTCTGAATAATCAGAGTTTTTCTTATGGTAGAAAAAAAGTAACTAATGTGGTATCATATAAAATACGAGGTGGTAAAAAATGAAAGATAAGAAAGAATCTTTCTTTGAGTACATAAAGAAAAACAAATATAATATTATAAAAATAATAATCATATTAGGAATTGGTATCATGATTGGTATGACTATCCAAAAACTGTTAAACAATAAGAAACCAAGTGAAAAAGTACCAAATCAAATGAATCAAGTATATAACTCATTATTAAAAGAATATAAAGAAGAAATAAATGAATCAGATTTAGAACAAGCTGCAATAAAAGGTATGATAGAATCTTTAGATGATGATTATACCGATTATTACACAAAAGATGAAAGCTCTGCTTTTTATTTAAGACTTAAAGGAACATTTGTGGGTATTGGTGTTGAAATAACAAAGGACGATAATAATGAAACAATTATAAATGCAATAATTGAAAATACACCAGCAAGCGAAAAAGGATTGAAAGCAAAAGACAAAATAATATCTATTAATGGTGAAGAAGTAAAAGAAAAAGAACTATCAGAAATTACAACAAAAATTAAAAATGTTAATGAAAAAATAAAATTAGTAGTTGAACGAGATGGAGAAGAACTAACTTTTGAACTTCAAGCAAGAGAAAATGAAATACCATCTGTATATAGTGAAATACTAGAAACAGATGGAAAAAAGATAGGATATATAGCAATTACAATATTTGCTGAAAACACCGATGAACAATTTGCTAAAAAATTAGCAGAGTTAGAAAAAGAAAATATTGAAGGGCTAATAATAGATGTAAGATCAAATACAGGAGGGCATTTAGATACTGTAACTAATATATTAAAGGGATTATTGCCAAAAAATAGCATTCTGTATCAAATAAAACATGGAGAAAATATAAAATCAGAAAAAAATAATTTGGACAATCAAAAGAAATATAAAATAACAGTACTAGTAAATGAGCTTAGTGCTTCAGCATCAGAAATATTAGCATCTTCATTAAATGAGAATTTAGGATCAGAAATAGTAGGGATGAAAACATTCGGTAAAGGAACAGTTCAAAAGGTAATGGCTTTAAATACTGGAGCAATGATTAAATATACAAGTGACTATTGGTTAACATCTAAAGGAAATGAAATAAATAAAAAAGGTGTATTACCAACTATTGAAGTGCAAATAAATAGTAAATACTTTGAAACCTATGATAAAAAAGATGATAATCAATTACAAGGAGCCTTAAAAACTTTTAATTAGAAAAAAGACTATTAATCATAAACTAATAATTAATAGTCTTTTAATTTTTTTAAAAAATGTATTATAATAAGTTCATAGCAAATTGGAGGTGAACAAAATAGAGAACTTAAAAGAAGGAAAAAAGTTATACATGCATTGTTATAAACATGATGGACATTTGCATAAGACTTGGAGTAATACTATATATTTAGGAGACGAAAATGAATATCTAATATTTGCTAATGATAGAACAATAGTAACTGAAGAAGATGGTAAGAACTGGAAAACAAAAGAACCTGCTATTATTTTCTTTCCGAAAAAGAAATGGTTTAATATAATTGGTCAATTAAAAAAGACAGGCGTTACATTCTATTGCAATATAACAAGTCCATATATAATTGAAGATGAAACAATAAAATTTATTGATTATGATTTAGACCTAAGGGTATTTCAAACAGGAGCATTTAAAATTTTAGATCGAGATGAATACAATTATAATAAAAATAAAATGGCATATTCAGAAAAATTAGAAGAAGTTATTAAAGGTGCGTTAACTGAATTAATAGAAATGGTTAGAAAAAAAGAATTTCCGTTTAATAAAGATATAGTAGAAAAATATTATGAAAAATATAAAAAAATGTAATTATTAAATATAACTTACATATAATATAACGTACAAAAATAGCAAATATAGCTAAAAGACGACCAAAAAAGCACTTTTTATAAAAAAAAATAAAAAAATTTAAGTTTTTTATTGACATAAAAAGACACATTTGCTATAGTAGAGAACGTCGAACAAAAAAAGGAAGCAAAGTCAAAAAGCAAAAATTAAAAAAATTAAAAAAAGTTAAAAAATTGCTTGACTTTGTAGAAAACGTTTGATACAATTGAAAAGCAACAGAGAAAAAAACACAAGATTTGATCTTTGAAAACTGAGCAAAACGTCAATTTTAATTGATAATAGCTAGGAAATTAATCAAACTTAAATAATGAAAAATAAATTTTATTTGAGAGTTTGATCCTGGCTCAGGATGAACGCTGGCGGCATGCCTAAGACATGCAAGTCGAACGGAGCGGCCCACTGAAGATTGAGTGCTTGCACAAGATTGGATGTGGATTACCGCTTAGTGGCGAAAGGGTGAGTAACACGTAGGAATCTACCTCAGAGACTGGGACAACAGTTGGAAACGACTGCTAATACCGGATGATATGTAAAACGATACGTTGTTTTATATTAAAAGGAGCCTTTAAAGCTTTACTTTGAGATGAGCCTGCGGCGTATTAGCTAGTTGGTAAGGTAATGGCTTACCAAGGCAACGATGCGTAGCCGAACTGAGAGGTTGATCGGCCACATTGGGACTGAGACACGGCCCAAACTCCTATGGGAGACAGCAGTTAGGAATATTCGTCAATGGGGGAAACCCTGAACGAGCAATGCCGCGTGAGTGATGACGGTCCT
>CAKOSO010000006.1 GCA_934102355.1 uncultured Bacilli bacterium | reverse complement strand
GCGTATCCATAGCCCGCAAATAAAAGCATTAAAATTGCTATTGTTGTTAATAATATCCTAATTGTTTTATTTTTTTTATCTTTATTCATGCTTTTATCCTTTCTATTTTACACTATAATTATATTATATATGCATATATGTTAGCAAGCTCTTTCTTCTCTTTAATCTTTTCTTGTTTTGCTTTTTGATGTTAAAAAACACAATGAATAATCATTGTGTTTATAAATAAATTTTTAGATTTTTGAACCGAATTCACTAAATGGAAACAATACGAAATTCGTTATTCCTTCAATGTCTTTCCTTTTTATAAATCCGATTAATCTACTGTCTAATGAGTTTGATCTGTTGTCACCTAAAACAAAATAACTATCATCTGGTACTGTTTCACTTCCTAATGAAGTTATATTGTAATCACTCATTGGTTGTGTTAGATATGTTTCCATAACAGCTTTACCGTTAACATATAATATTTCATCCTTATATTCTATTTTATCTCCCGGTAAACCAATAACTCTTTTGATTAATTTTTCTCCATTATATTTTATTACAATTATATCAAATCTTTTTATATCAGTAGTTTTTGATTTTATTTTGTTTAAAACCATTATCTCACCGTTATGAAGAGTTGGTTCCATACTGTCCCCTGATACTCTTACTGGTGTAACAATAAATATTCTAAGAAGTATTACTACTGCTATTATAATTAAATATGGAAGCATTTTTTTAAATTTACTCATATTTTTCTCCTTTTTTAAGAAAAAAATAAGGTTCGCGCCTTATTTTTGTCCTTTTTCTTTAATTCTGTATTGACCTACTCTGCCTTTTAAGAATCCTAATTTGGCACGTCTTACTTTACCATGACGTAATACAGTAATTGATGCAAGTTTTGGACTATGAACTGGGAATATTCTTTCTACTCCTACTCCATAAGATTCTTTTCTTACTGTAAATGTTTCAGATAATCCTGAACCTTTACGGGCAACAACTATTCCTTCAAAAGCTTGGATTCTTTCTTTTTTACCTTCGATGATTTTAACATCGCATCTAACAGTATCTCCAACTCTAAATTCAGGAATATCGTTTCTGATTTGTTTAGCAGATATTTTGTCTAACAAATTTGCCATCGATATCACTCCTTATTTCTTACAATCATATATTAAATATAGCGGATTGCTTTTTCAACATGTAAAATTATAACATAATAATTTTTATTTGTCTATAAAATTGTATTATTTTTAATTTTGTTTATTCTCTTTAATGATATCATATTCATTTATAAAATAATCGTCTGTCATTCCTGATATATAATCAATTACTTTTCTTACCGTGCTATTGTTTTTTATGTATTCAGCACATTTATTATTTAGGAAATCTTTATAAATATTAGATTTTACATTTTTATTTTCTATATCACTTATGTATTTATAAAATAATGTATTAAACATTTCTTTATACTCATTTATTCTTTTTTCATCATTTGCTTTTGAATATATGTTTTCATAATTAAATTTTTTTAATTCTTTTAAAGCAGTAAATACTTTAGATGACATTTTTATATAGTTTTTATCAATACTGTTATAAATTATATCCATTATTAATGTATTTATAATTGTTCTATTATCACTACCTAATACATTTTTTATATTTTCTGGTATATCTTCGCTTGTTATTACACCAAGTCTTATAGCATCTTCGATGTCTCTTCCAATATATGCAATTATGTCACTTATTCTTACGACGCATCCTTCTAGTGTCATTGGTTTTAATGTTCTACATATATTTTCTTCGTAATAAGTTTTCTTATACTCTTCTAAAAATTTATCAAAATTTTTTTCTTTTGTTGTTAATTTTTGGATTTCAAATTCTCCATTATGACATAAAATGGCATCTAGTACTTGAAGTGTTATATTTAACCCATGGCCTTCATTTTCTAAATTCATAAGACATCTAACACTTTGTACATTATGATTAAAATATCCTTCATGATTTTCTAAGCTTAATTTATTTAAAATAGACTCTCCAACGTGCCCAAATGGACAATGACCTAAGTCATGACCAAGAGATGCTGCTTCTATTAAATCTTCATTTAGATTTAGAGCCCTACCTATTGTTCTTGCTATTTTGCTTACCATATTAACATGACTAATTCTTTTTGAAATGTGATCATTTTTCACTGTACTAAATACTTGAGTTTTATCAATGTATCTTAGATAAGTTAGTGAGTATATTATTCTATCTGCATCTCTTAAGTAGCACGGTCTAATATCATTTTCTTCATATACAATTCTTATTCCTTTATTATTAGAACATGCATATTCTGATAAAAGTTTATCATTTTTATTCATGTTTTTGATTATTTGTTCATACATACTACCACCATTTTAATTATAACAAATATTAATTTATAACAAAAGAGCTTACTTTTTCTTTAAGCTCCTTGGTTTAATTGTTAAATCTAATTTTAATGGATTTTCATTTGTTCTTTTTGAGTAAAATCTTCTAGTACTTTTTATTTTTTCATATAACTCTCTATTTAGTTCTGTTTTATGTTTACTTGTTTGATAAGATTTTAAGAATTCGTCCCCTTTTTTAAATTGAGATTGATAGTAGTATTCTCTTGCAAATATTAATTTTATTGTATCTGTTTCTTCATCTTTAAGATTTAATTTTTTGCATACTGTTTCAACGTCACTTTTTGATTGATCAATAATTTCTTTTATTTTATTGATATTTTCAATTCCATAATAATTATTCATTTCATTATCGTAAAAATCTAATTTAACTGTAAAAGTAGGTTTTCTATCATCTTTGTCTTTTTCTTTATTATATTGTTTTTTACCTTTGCTATTCAAAGTTTTTATGAATTCAGAAAAATCTGTTTCTCCATTGTTATATTTTTTTGATATTTCAGTTGCTGCTTCAAAATAATTTATAGCTTTTTTTCTTTCTCCTTTTTTTAAATAACAATTTCCTAATATTCCTAGTGTTACTGGTTTTATTGTTCTTAACTTTAATAATTCTTGACCAAGTTCTATACATTTATCATAATCATTATTCCTATAGGCAGAATTAAGATCATTTTTCACTTTTCTTATATCAAAATCTGAAGTGTTTTTTGAAGTTATTTTAATGATTAGCTTTTTTTCTTTACCACTATTAAAACTTAATATATCTAATTGTGGATAAAAAATTCTTGAAATACTCTTTAATCCTTTCATTTTAGTGGTACTCATTTTTTCAGATAAATAGAAGTTCTCTTTTGTTAATAAGTAGTTATATATCTCCGATAATTTTTCTCTTATTTCATCATAATTTTCTAATGCTTTTAATAAATTTTTATAGTCATTTTTAGTTGCTCTATCATCTAATAAAGTAATTAACTTCAGATATTTATAAGCATTTTCTTTATCTCCTATTTTTAAATAAGATAGTCCCATAATTCCTATAGTAATTGGTCTTAATTGTCTTAGTTTTAATAATTCTTTGCCATATTCAATACATTTTATATAATCTTTTTCTCTGTAATAGAAATGAAATTTATCTTTTATTTCTATTATGTCTAATTGGTACACTTTTTCTGTAGTAATGGCTCTTATTAACAATTTTTGACTATTATCTTTTATTGGTAATAGTGATAAATTAGGATAATATGATTGTGCTATTTGTTTTATTCTATCTAGGTTTTCTTCATCTATATTTTCAATTATAAATGGTTCTTTTTCGTCTCTTAATAACCCTTCTATTTCAGATAGTCTTGTTATTATCTTTTCTTCTTGTATTTTTTCTATATTCTTCATATTATCACCTTTTTAATTAGTTTAGTATTTTTTTTCTTACTACAGATTGATGTATTATTGTAGATGCGTTTTCATCATCTTTATTAGACTCTAATAGCGAAGTTATTACTTGCTCTTCTGATAAGTTATATTTTTTAAGGATTTCTTTTGACTTTTCTCTATCTTCTAACATTTTATTCATTTTATCTAAAAGGTATGTGTAAAAGTTTACTTTAGTTTCATAACTTATAAATGCATTTTCATTGTATTGTTTATAGTCGCCACCATATCTTGCATTTAGAATTTTTAAATCACTTTCAGTTAAAAGACTTATTATAAGTTCTATATCCTCAGGTTTGTCTTTTTCAAAGTAATCGTAAATAGGTTTTGGTTTTTTTGCTATCTTACCTATTGGATCATTTAATATTGTTTTAAGATTAGATATTATCTTTAAGAATCTTGACTTTTCTTCCATACCTTTTGTTTTTGCACGTTGATTAGTATTTCTATAATCGCCAAGAAAAATGTGGTTTAAAAAATCTTTATCTTGTGGTTGAAGTTGTTCAACAGCATTATCGATTTCTTGCATACTATTATTTGGGTAATATGAGTAAAGTGATTTTAAAGCAATATTTGACATTTTATTTACCATCTCAAGTGTTTCTTCTGATAAATTATTTTTATTTGCTAAAATTGTGCCTAGTTTGTTTAGTGCAACTAAGAATACTTTAGATTCAGCTTCATTTAATTCTCTTGAAGTCATAACTTTTTTATATTTTTCATATGTTTTTCCATATCTTAGTACTATTGCATCTTTGTACTCTTTTTGAAGATATTCTATTGCAGAATCAACTTCGTCTTTTGTATAATCCAAATACCAATCATAAATAGATATGTAGTCTTCCATTTTCATCAATTCTTTTGCAAGTGTTTCTGCAACATAATTATCACTAATTTTTTTAGATTTGCTATTTGTAATATTATAGCCATCTAGTCGTATTAAAGAACCTTCTGGATCATCAAGATATGAAGCAAGGTTTCTTGTTTCTTCTAGTCTTCTAAGTTTTAGTATTGCGGCTTGTTCTATTTGTTCCATTCTTTGTCTTGATAAACCTAAATTATTACATATAGATTGGTATGTTAGTTTCCCGCCTGTTGCAATTCCAAAATGGAGATTTAGTATTAATATTTCTCTTTCTGATAATTTAGCTTTCTTATATAAGTTTTTTATATTTTCTTTTAAGGATTTTCCTATATAATCATCTTCTATATTTGCATTTTCATCTACTATTCTTGAAACAAAACTATTTTGTTCTTCATCTACTTTATCACTTTCAACATCCCTTGCTGATATTTCTTCCAAACTTATTGCATCTTGTGCTGTAGCGATTCTTTTGACATGTTCAATCGTTATATTCATTCTTTCTGCTAGTTGCTCTACTGTTGGATTTTCAATTTTTTCACTTTTTATTTCGTCATAAGCTTTTTTGTATTTTCTAATATATTGTTGCTCATATTCTGGAACTCTTATTGTTCTATCCTTAACATGTATTGCTCTTATTATAGCTTGTCTTATCCAAACAGTTGCATAAGTTGAGAATTTGGCATTTTTACTCGGATCAAATCTTTTTATTGCTTCCATAAGACCTATGCTTCCTTCTTGTGCAAGATCAGAAGTTGTAAGAGAGTTACAAGGCATACTCTTTGCAACATTTATTACTAATCTTAAATTATGTGCAACTAGTTTGTCTCTAGCGTTTGTGTTTCCTAATTTTGCATCTTTTAATAATTTTTCTTCTTCATCTGGTTCCAGCAATGAATAAGAAAGAACTTCACGCATAAAAATTCTAAAATTATCATCATATTTTAGGTTACTTTCATCTGTAGTAAGTATTTTTTGTCTATTGATATTATTCATATCACAGTATATCTCCATTATAGACTCAATATTACCATCATTTATTGTATTTTTACTTTGAACTACTAAGTTTAATACTGACTTTAAAATATTATTTTTGCTTAAAACTTCAATCAAAATATCTGGATTTGCAAATTCTTGGTAGTTGTTCATTATACTTGATACTCTGTTTAATTCTCTTATTGCTTCATCAACATTATTTACTCTAATTAATCTAACACTAATGTATTTGTTAAGCATATTTACAGTTTCTTGTTTATTAAAAGCTTTTGTATCAATTATTTGCAAAAGTTTCTTATTTACATATGTTTTTAAAGCAAACTCAATTTTTTCCTGTTTTTCTTCTTTAGAAAAATAGTTTAATGCAACATCTAAAATTTTGTTTACATCATTTTTTTCAACCCCGAGTAATAGTGCATCATCTACTATGTCATTTACTAGAGAAAGTATTTTTTTTCTTGTTAAGATTTCTTTATTATTTTTTCTTTCTTCAACCATTTTTATCCCCTCATAATTCATCTTTTAAATTGTGCACATATTATATCATACTTTTTATTTTTTGGCAAGTTTAATGATTGTTTAATGTTTTTTCATTAATCTTAAGGTTTATTATTTCTTTTTATAAATAATATTTTTGAGGTGATTAATAATGTACGGTAAAAGTATCGTCGAAATTAAAAAGGAATTTGAAAGAATAAAACGTTTGGGTTGGGTTAAGAGTGTTGCTGAAGGATATTGTGGTATTGGTCTTACACTTGAAAAATTATTAAATATACCACGAAATGATTTTGAGATACCTGATCTTGGAACTTTTGAATTAAAGTCGCGAAATATTTTTAGCAATTCTTATGTTTCGCTTTTTAATTGTGGGGTTGAAGGGCCTTACTTTAAAGGAACTGAAAGATTAAAAGATTTATATGGATATAGGTACAGTAAGGATAAAAAGTATAAGGTTTTAATTAGCTCTGTCTATTCTAATTTTAAAATAAAAGTTGGCTTATTTTATTATTTTAAGTTAAAGGTTGATCGAGCAAAAAGGAAGATTTTTTTACTTGTTTTTGATATTCATGGTAAATTGATTGAAGATGATGTATTCTGGTCTTTTGATTTGTTGGAAGAAAAAGTAAGTAGAAAGTTACATAATTTAGCACTTTTTGGAGCATTAAAAAATAATCGTAATGATGGTACTTATTATAAGTATGTTGATTTTAATTTTTATGAATTTAAAAAATTTGATTATTTTATTGATGCTATAGAAAGAGGAATTATAAGAATAACATTTAAAGTTGGTGTGTTCACAAGTGGTAAAAGAATTGGTCAAATTCATGATCATGGTACTAGTTTCGAAATTAAAGAAGATGATTTACTATTTTTATATAAAAAACTATAGTCTTTTATATTTTACTTAGTACTATTATAAGCACGGTTTGGAGAGCGTGAGGTTGCAGAAACACAAAAAAAGAATCTATTTTACTAGATCCTTCAATTTCATAAATGGTCGGGAAGACAGGATTTGAACCTGCAACCTCATGGTCCCAAACCACGCGCTCTGCCAAGTTGAGCCACTTCCCGAAGTTGGTGTCCCAGGAGCGATTCGAACGCCCGACCGACGCCTTAGAAGGGCGTTGCTCTATCCAGCTGAGCTACTGGGACATGAATAAACTTTTTTCAATGCTTATTCATTATACAATACTTTTTTTTAATTTTCAATATCTTTTCTTGATTTTTCGTAAATTTTCGTACTATCTATATAGATTTCAGCATTTTCTACGTCATAGTTATCAAAAACAGATAATACTATCATATCTAATGTATCTTTATTTACTTTTTTTTGGTTCAAATTTTCATATAATGACTCATTAAATACTAACTTTATTAAATTATCATCTATACTATAATCTACTAGTTTTACATTACTGTCTAGAAAAGATACTAAGTTGTTTTTTAATATAAATGAAGATGATAGTTCTTCTACTATTATTTCAATTTTTTCTCTAGTATCATTTACATATTTGGTAACAGGGACATAAATGTTATTAGTATTATTAGCTATATAATAAAGAATCACTTTTGTTATGTTGTTATTATCATATATTGAATATACCTTATTTATACCATAGTTTTTGTCTAATACTTCATTTAATACTGTGTTTGTATTTGGAACGTATTTTAATGTTTTCCCTTCTACTTTTATTGTCACACCTAAAATGTTATCAAAATCTGTTATTGTATATATTATTGACTCAATCATATTATTTGATTGTTCTTCCGATATATTTAATAGCTCTTTTGAAAAGTTTATTGTTGCTATATCATTATCTATTGTAACATCTAAAACTTTTGTATCATTGGGAAGTATTGGTTTTAAGTAGTCTGGCATCAATGAGTTTTTATTGTTTTTTTCTATCATCACTTCTAAAACATTTTTAATTTTTTCTTCAAGACTTAAGTTATTATTAACATATACACTAGCTTTTGAAATGTAGTTGTCTTTAGTTAAGGAAAATACTGAAATTTCATCTAATGACGTTGTATAATGGGCATCATCATATATTACTACATCTTTTTGTTTATCTGTTAGGGTATAAATTATAAGTACGAGAAATAATGCCACTGTTGCTAAGACTATTTTTTTTATGGCTTTCTCTTTTAGCATAAAATCACCTATAAAATAATATGAAAAAACATGTGCTTTTAGCACATGTTACAGTGATATTTCATTTAACTTTAATAATTCAACTACTGCTCCTGCTCTACCTTTTACACCTAGTTTTTGCATTGCGTTTGATATATGGTTTCTTACTGTTTTTTCACTTATTTTTAAATTTTCTGCTATTTCTTTTGTGGAATTGTTATCAACTAACAATTGAAATACTTCTTTTTCTCTTTTTGTTAGTATTGATTTACTCAAGGCTTATCCCTCACTTTCAGATTGGGTGGTTTTATATTATTCATATTATCATATGAACTTATTATGTTTTATGTGAAAGAATTTGCCCATTTATATATTAAAATTAAGATTTAAACTTAACTGAAACATCGACTTTATTGTCGAATTCTTTTTGAACTAAAACCATTATTTGATTTGCTAATTCAACGTTATGTTCTTTTTTATTTACCACTACTAGTATTTGATCATTTTCCTTTTTTACAAAGGAATCAAGTTCTAAGTTGTTTTTTAGTGTATTTTCTAGTTGCTGTTCAATTGCTTTATTATTATTTATTTTTTTTATGCTTTCATATGCATCATTTTTTTCTTGTGCTGTTAATGAACTATCAGATAATTTCTTTTCTAATTCACTTATTTGCTCCATCATCGTTGTATCATGTTCCTGCTTTAAAACATCAATTTCATTTAAATCTTCTATTTCACTATTTGTAGCCACAGTATCTTTTTTGGTTTCTGTATTGGTAGTTGTGTTATTATTACCAACAAACATTTCATCAGGCATAGTTATATAATAAATGCTTAGTACTAATATCAAACTAAAAAGTGTTAAAAACCATAATCCTTTCTTATTTATCATTCTTAATTCCTCCTGTTAAAATATATGAATGATATCGAAAGTTATACTAAAAAATAAAAAAACTACTGTAATAGTAGTTTATGCTCTTGAAACGTATTTTCCGTCTTTTGTAGAAATTATAACTTTTTCACCTTCATTTACGAATAGTGGAACTTTAATAACATAACCAGTTTCTAGAGTTGCATCTTTCATAGCACTACTTGTAGTGTTTCCTTTTACTCCTGGTTCAGTATGTGTAACTTCCATTTCAATTTTATCCGGTAAATAAAGTCCTAACATTTCACCTTCAAAAAATGCTATATCAACATCTAAGTTTTCTTTTAGATATTTTACATCGTCTCCAAGAAGAGATTTATTTAACTCTATTTGGCTATAATCATTCATATTCATGAAAGTATAATCATCACCTGTTGCATATAAAAATTGCATTGGTTTCTTTTCTATTCTTGCTAGTTCTACTTTTGTAGATGAGTTAAATGTAATTTCAATTGTAGAACTTGTTCTTAAGTTTTTAAGTTTTGTTCTTACAAATGCTGCACCTTTTCCAGGTTTTACATGTTGAAACTCTACTATGGAATAGATGTTTCCTTCGTATTGAATTGTCATTCCTACTTTAAAGTCATTAACATTTACCATATTCTCACCTTACTTATTATTATTTTTCTTCTTTATGTGTTGTATGTTTTTTACATTTAGGACAATACTTCTTAAGTTCTAAACGTTCAGTTGTATTTTTAATATTTTTATCAGTACGATAATTTTGTTCTTTACAAACAGTACAAGTAAGTGTTTTTTGTTGTCTATTTCCTATTTTTGCCATAGTATCCCTCCTCATTTCCATAAGTATTATATCAGATATTTTATGAAATGCAAAACATTTTTATGTATTTTTATACTTTTCTTTGTCCATCTGTATCATAATACTTAAAAAATATATTGGATGATTTTTTAGTTATTCGGTAATTTACTGACGATTTAAACTCTCCTCTTTTTGGATTTTGGACATTTGGGGATGATGTTGCTATTGCCATTACTGGATTATCAAATGGTGCAAAACCGATGAAGTTGTTTGAAACTGTTTCAGCATCTACAATTCCATCTCCATCTGTATCTATAAATGTTTCACTTGTTCCTGTTTTTCCTGCTGGTGATGGACTACTGCCCATTTGTCCTACTCCTGTTCCTCCAGTCATGACAAGTTTTAATCCTTCTTTTATTCTCAAGATGTATTTATCGTCTAAATTAACTTTATTTAATAATGTTGGACTTACTTCCATAATTGTTTCACCATCATTATTTAATACTTTTTTTAATAAATTTATTTTCATTCTATTTCCATTATTAGCAAGTGTTGATATGTATTGTACCAATTGAAGTGGTGTGTAGGTGTCATATTGACCGATGGCAAAGTTTATTAATAGATCACCTTTTGAACTTCCACCTTTGTATCCTAGTTCTTCTTTTGGATAATCTATTCCTGTTGAAACTCCTAGTCCATACTGATAAAACATGTTACGGTATTTGTTGAATGCATTTAAATCTATATTTAGTGGTTTATTATAGCTATAGTCGAATCCTCCAACCATCATTGCTATTTTGTATTGATATACATTACTTGAATACATTAATGCTTGCAAATCATTTACGTACCCAAGTGTTCTCCAAGAACATTTGCTTGGCATATATGCTAGTTTTATACATCTATCTTCTAGAACAGTACCAATATCTATGACATTTGTTTTATATCCTACCGAAATGCTTGCTCCTTTTACTACTGACCCAGGAACTACTGTTGATAAAACTACTCCTTCATCAAAGTTATAGAATTCATAACTATTAGTTTTATGATCATATAGAATTTGTTTGCCTGACATAGAAATTATTTCTCCAGTTCGTGGGTTTTCTATTACTATAAAGCTTCTGTCATAAAATTCGGTATTAGCTTCTTTTTTTGTGATAAGTAATTCTTCTTTTAGCATTTCATCTATTTCTTTTTGTATATCAATATCTATTGATAAAACGATGTCATTTCCTCTTTTTCCTTCACTAACTAATTTTAACTCATTATTATCATTAACTTTATAGATAGCTTTTTCTCCCTTTAAAATGCTTTCATATTCTTTTTCTAATCCACTTATTCCTACTCTGTCGTCTAGGTTGTAACCAAGGTTTAAATAATAATCTTTTTGTTCAAGTGGTATACCTGATGAAGATGATGATACTGAACCTAATACTCCTCTTAGTAAGTTTCCATATAAATAAACTCTTTCCCATGATGTACTTACCTTGAATCCTTTTAGTTCTTTTGCATTTTCTATCATGTATGAGTATTCTTCATCAGAAATATCTTCTTTTATTGTTTTTTCATCGAAGTAATAACCATTATTCATTAAATAATAAATATACGCAATTTTTTTATCATTTTCAGTAAGTTTTGATAGTTCTTCTTCTGTAATTCTTTCCATTTTAAGATTGTATATTTCTTTATCAGTTAGTTTTCTATTTTTTAATGCTTCGTTTTCTTCTTTTGTTATTTTTTTATCTACATATTCTTTATTTGTTATCATATAATAATTTTTCAAATCTGCTATGTTTAACTTATTATAGTTTAACAATAGTATGTTTGATAAGTTTTCTGCCATTTTTAGTTCTTCTTTAGTAGTTGTATCATTTGTTTTTGTGTAATATATTGTTTTAACTGATTTATTATCTACTAAAAGTTTCATATTTCTATCATATATTCTTCCTCTTGGAGCGCTTTGTCCATATACAATATCAGATGTTTTATTTTTATAAAGTATTTTATAATGGTTTTTTAAAAATACATTAAGATAAAATAATCTAAAAATAATCATGCATAAGAAAAAGACAAGAATTAATACTATTAAATGAGTCCTGTTAAATTTATATAAAAATTTTTTATTAATTTTCTTTTTTTTCATATTATTATAGTGGATTATTTTTTTTAAAACATAACATATTATTAAAGAAAGAGGTATTAAAATGTATGAATTTTTTATTAAAAACTATATAAACAATAAGTTTTGTATAGAAGATGTTTATTCTTTTGCAAGTAATAACAATATTAGTATTTCAAAGAATGAAGCTGAAGTTATATATAAGTATGTTAAAAACTACTGGCAAGTATTTTATAAGGGAAATCCGGAAGGATTATTTAAGGAATTAAAAACTCTTCTTTCTGAAAACACTTATAATAAGACATATGAACTTTATTTGGAATATAAAAAGAAATATAATTGATTTTATATTTCTTTTAATTTTGGGTTAAATGTTTTTGCTTTAATTGATTCAATTTCTTCTTTGTATGGTGGTTTTTCATTTATGTATGGTGTCTCTAGTATTTTAGGTATGTCTTCTGTTCTTTTATTGTAAATTACATTGATTAAATTATCAAAGCCTATAGTACCATATCCAATATTTTCATGACGGTCTTTTCTTGATCCGAATGGATTTTTACTATCGTTTATATGAATACAACCAATCTTTGATAAAAGGTTAAGTTCTTCATATTTATCAAGTATTTTATCAAATGATGAAATATCATATGATGAATCTGATAAATGACATGTATCAAGACATATTCCAATTTTATCTTTATATTTTACTCCATCAATTATTTCTTTTATTTCGTCTATGTTTGAACCTATTTCGCTTCCTTTTCCAGCCATAGTTTCAAGAAGAATAGTAATATTTGCATCTTGTAGTACCATGTTTAGAGCATCAATAATGTTTTTTATTCCAACCGATGTTCCTAGGCCTACATGACTTCCAGGATGTAAAACTAGTTTTTTACATAAAAGTTTTTCACATCTTTTGCATTCTTGTTTTAAAAAATTAACACTAAACATAAATTTTTCTTCACTTGTTCTATTAGCAAGATTAATAATGTATGGTGCATGAACAATGACGTTATCTAATGAAATATTTTTTTCTTTCATTACATCAAGTGCTTTTTTAGTCATTTCATCATTTATTTCCACACGATTTGTATTTTGTGGTGCACCTGTATAAAACATAAATGCATTAGATCCATATGATAATGCTTCTTCTAGTGAACCAAGTAATTGAGTATCTTTTAAAAAAGATACATGTGATCCGATTATTAACATATATTCCTCCTAAAAAAAATAAGCCATTTGGCTCATTTTTAAAAATTATTTATTATGCTCCAGTTGGTGTTGTACATGTTACTTCAGTTGTAACTGATTCACGTGTTAAGCTAGCATATTCTGTTTCTGCTATTCCGTTTCCTTTTCCATCGACAAGACAAATATAATATTTACCTGAGTCAGCATCATATTTTACATAAGAACTTTCTGCGTATGGAGATCCATATGGGCTATCAACTAATTTAGTGTCTAATAACTTATTATTAATTGTTTCTAAAGTGTATGTGTCGTCTGTAGCTGATCCTTGCATACCGTTAATAGTTCTATCATCAGATACAGCTTGGATTGCAGCTTTAGCATTTGTTACAAATGTATCCTTTCTTGCTCCATCTAGATATCTTGTTACTGCTGGTACTGCAACAGCGATTAATATTGCAAGTATAATGATTACTGCTAATAATTCAATTAATGTAAATCCTTTCTTATTTAATTTTTTAAACATGTAAATTTTCCTCCTATCATTTATTTTATTTACATTTTAATCATAGCAAAGTTGATTTAAAAAGTAAATAGTTTTTTTGTTAAAATGTCTAGTTATGTAAAGCATTTCTTTTTTTAGTTTAATTGCATTCTGTACCCATACTATATTTTGATATGTTATCTTTTGTAACTTTTGATTCTTTTACGTATTTTGTTGTTTTATCATATAGTCCTCTTCCGCTTGTATCCAGAAGACAGATTGAATATACATAATTACCATCAAGATCAGTTCCTACGTGAACATATGATGTTTGTTGATAGTCATAGCCATATGGGCTTTCTTCAAGTTTTTTATCTAATAAATTATCATTTAAAGTTTGTATTGTTATGTTACCATTACTATCAATTAAACTGTTATTCCCGCTCATTCCTTCTATTGTTACGTATTCTTTTACTGCTTTTATAGCATAATTTGCATTTACTGCAAATGTTGATTCTCTAGCACTGTTTAAGTATCTTGTTACTGCTGGTACTGCTATTGCAATAAGGAGTGCAAGTATAATTATTACTGCTAATAATTCAATTAACGTGAATCCTTTTTTATTTATTTTTTTCATTTACTACACCTACTTCTTTTATTATGTCTATATTAATGTTAACTTAACAATGAAGATCGACATATCCTTTTATTATTCTATCTTTGGTTATTTTTTCTTCATCAAGAGCACTGCGCATTGTGCCTGAGTTGCTATTCCAAATTTTATAGTTATCTTCACCAAAACTACTTGAGTCATTGACATCAATGTTTAACTCTCCTACGCCTGATACACCATTACCATTCTTATCTAGCAAACATATTCCTATCTTTCCCAAGTTTTCCTGTGCGTTTCCATTAATGCTTGCATTTACTATATATACCGCCGATCCTTCTTGATAATCTTTATTATATGGACTTTCATTAAGTTGTTTTTCTAACAGTTTATTTATTGTTTTTAAATTGTATTTATAAACAGTATATACAAGTGGCCCATAATCCATAGTAATTATTTCAGCATTTTCGTGCCCAGTATCATAATCAAGCTTTGCTGCTTTAATTGCAGCTTTAGCATTTGTTACAAATGTGTCCTTTCTTGCTCCATCTAGATATCTTGTTACTGATGGCACTGCAACAGCTATTAATATTGCAAGTATGATGATTACTGCTAATAATTCAATTAATGTGAATCCTTTTTTATTTAATTTTTTCATTTTTAACCTCCTAATTTATATAACTTACATAATTTCTACTTAGTTCTGTTATTTGTACAAAGTCTTTATTATCTTTGTAAATTCCTCTTGGCTTATTTCCTTTAGATATGGTTTTAACATAGTATGTAAAATCTGAATTGTTTAAGCATACTTTTACTATACTGTTATCTAAATCATAATAGTTATTATCAGGATCTTGGTAATTAAAATATCCTAAATCTCTAAATGTAATGCATTTACAAGTTCCACAACTAGTGAAAACACTATTTTCATCGCCATTATAAGTTTTGGTATTATAGTATAGTTTTGCTTTTGATACTGCATTTATAGCATTATTTACAAAGTTCTGCTTTTTATTATTATCAAGTGATTTAGATGATATTCCAATAATTAGTATTGAAGCAAGTGATAAAACAACTATAACAGCTAATAATTCGATAAGTGTATAACCTTTAGTATTCATTAGCATTCACCTGTTTCTAAGCATTCTTGTAATGAGTTTTGTATATCATTGTTATATTCGTTTTGATTGTAATATCTTGCTCTTAATATTCCTAGGATTAAAAACATTACCATGATTAAGAGAAGTAGCATACTATAAATAGCTGCCATTGAAGCTATACCTTTATTGTTCATATCATCACCTACTATAGACAGTATATCAAAAAAATAAAAAAAAAGATATATCATTAAGATAATATATCAATTATTTTTGACAATGTGTCTATGCCTTCTCGCATTTTACTCATTCTATCTTCTGGGGTTAGTTTGTATCTTACTTTCATAGCATTTTCAAAGTCTCTGTAGTAGCTTTGGTTTCTATTTAAATATTTATACCAATATGAATTTTCTTTTAAAAATTTGCTGTTATTAGGATTTTGTTTTATTTTTAATTTAATGTCTATTTTCATTAATCATCAAAATGTTTATGAATTGGTCTTGGTTCATATGATGATGTTTTTCTTGTGGTGTCCTCTCTTTTTGATACCATGTCTTGAAGATATCCAATTCCTTTTTGCAAAGACCCAATTCCTTTTTGTAATTCTGTCATGTCAATATTTTTTATAGTACCTAATATATCTTTAAAAGAAAATGTAGATGTTGCTTCTTTTATTGCTTCTGTATATTTATCCCAGATACTATTGTTTGGTCCATATAGTTCAAAGATGTTATAAAATTCTTGCCAAGACATTTCTTTTTTTCTTACATAATTTATAAGTTCTGGTTTTGTTTTTACAAATGATTTAAAGTTTTCTAACGACATAAGATCACCTACTATAATATATGTTCTTTTAGTGTAATTATTATCAAAATAAAAGAAGCTTATTTAGCTTCTATTGTTAACTTAATTGCAGTTCTTTCTTCACCATCTACTTTAATGTCTTGAAATGATGGTATACATACAAGATTTTGCCCAGATGGCGCTAAAAAGCCTCTTGATATAGCAATAGCTTTTATTGCTTGGTTTAAAGCTCCTGCTCCTATAGCTTGAATTTCAACTTTTCCTTTTTCGCGAAATACATTAGTAAGTGCTCCCGCTACTGAATTGGGATTAGATTTGCTAGATACTTTTAATGTTTCCAATGTTTTATCATCCTTTCTTAATACACTAATATTATATTAGCTAGTATTAAAAAAAGAACTATAAAAGTTCTAGATCATCTGAAGTTTCAGTAGTTTTTATAACTTCATTAGGTTTATAGTTCTTATTTGAATAAGCTTCTTTTTTCTTCTCCTGGAAGTTTAATGTGATGTTTTCTAGCGGAGATGTTCCCCCATAAATTGGTCTTTTGTTCTCCTCTACTTTTTCAACATATGTTTCAATTGGTTTTGGAACTTCTTGTACCTCTTTGAATTCAGGAATTTCTTCTACTTTAGGTTCTTCTTTTTCAATTATATCATTAAGTGCTTGTTCATTAATAATTGGTGTAGATTCTATTCTTGTTTTTTCTAGGATTGAATCAATTGTTTCTTCGCTTTTTTGATCAGTTTCTTCAGCTTTTTCTTCAAAATCAAAATCAAACGAAGGAATATCTGGTTCTTGTTGTTTTACTTCTTCTTGTTTTTGTATATTTGATGTTTCTATATTATTAATGACTGGTTCGATATTAGGAACACTAAAATCTGGTGCTTGATATTCATTAACTGTATTATTTATAGGAACTTCATTTGTTACTTCTTTTTGTTCTGGTTCAGTTGGAGTTTCTGTAAATAAATTCATTTTTTCGATTGTTCCTGTATTTAAATCAAGTTTTGATGCTTGATCTTCAATTGTTGGCATTATCATAGTATTACTTAAATCTGAAACTACTGCTTCTTCATTTGGATTACTCATCGGAATGTTTACATTATTTTGTTCAACTGGTTCACTTTGATTACTTGTTCCTATATCATTGACTTTATTAATATTTATGTTGTTATTTATAGGTTCTGGTTCAGTTGGATTATTCATGTTATAACTAATATTATTAATGCTATCAATAGGGTTAACACTATTAATATTATTATCTTGTTGCATATTAGTTTGTACATTTTCAACATTATTTGTTATATTCATTCCTAATGCATTGGCATTATCATCATTATATATAGCTTGTGTTGAAGTATTAAAGAAGTTATAATTTTCATTTATATCTTTATTTTGAGTATTTACTACATCATTATTATTTGCTTCATATTCTATATTACCTAATGCATTGGCATTATCATCATTATTAGTTTCTTCTATTTTTTTATTTTTTCCTTTTGATCCGTATGCTATTATACTAATTATTATTGATATTAAGAGTAGTACTACACCTACTAAAATTAGTATTCCTGGGAATTCTAAAAACATTTTAAAATTCACATTAACCATCTCCTTATTATTCACAAATATCATAACAAAAAAAAGAAGTGATTGCAATATTTTATTACAAATCATTTCCTTTTTTGTTGGAATTTGCCACTACTACGGAATATTTATCGAATTTAATACATTTTAATACTTCTATTAGCTTTTCATAATCCAAAGATTTTATGTCATCAATTTTATTATTTTTAAATTCTCCGTAATCTAATATATCACCCATGATGTTGTATAATGTCGTACTTACACTATCAATCATTTTTACTTCTGATGATATCCATGTTTTTTTTAATCTTTCAAAATCTTCTTTATTTATTTTGATGTTTTTTACATATTCTTTTATTTCTTTATCTATTCTACCAGGATCTTCTGTGTCGGCATATAATTCAATTAGATAATGACTATTTGTATCATTCAGTTGATATGATGCATTTGAAACTATTTTATTCATATAACAATATTCATAAAAGTTTGAAGTTGCTCCAAATGACAATGATAGTACCATGTAGAGATAATAATATAAATGATATGTATCTATATTTAAATCTTTAAAATTATTTTTGTTTATTTTGTATAGAATTGCATATTTTGGTATTTCTATATTTAATGTTATTTCTTCATATTCTTTTGACACTTCATCTGGTTCATCTTCATTTATTATATTAACATCTATTTTTTTGAACTTTTTATTCTCATATTCTTCTTCAATAAGTTTTATTGTCTTTTCTTGATTTATATTTCCTACTAAAATCAAAAACATATTACTTGGATTATAGAATGTGTTATAACATAATTCTAGATCATTTTTTGTTATTCTTTTTATGTCTTCGTCTGATCCGATTACCTTATATTTTCTGCTATCACTTATAAATGAGTTTTCATATACTTTGTTGTATATACTTCTAGTTGGATTATCATTGTACATATGTGATTCTTCTAAAATAATATTTTTTTCTTTTTCTACTTTTTCATCGGTTATAGAGAATTTACTAATCCAATTGATTAAAAATTTTAAATTTCTTGAAAGATTTTTATTTCCGTTAAAATAGTACGCTGTGTAATCATATGTTGTTACAGCATTAACATCTGTCCCGCTTTCTAAGTAGAATGCAAAAGGATCTTTTTCTTCATTTTCAAATAGTTTGTGTTCTAAGAAATGTGCAACTCCAGTTGGAACTCTATGTTTTTGATTGTTTTCTTCAAATGTTAGTATTTTACCACCGAATTTAGTACCTAACATTACATGATAATTTTTTTTATATTTCATTGGTACTATGAATACTTCTAATCCGTTATTTAATTTTTCATAGTAAAGTTTTTCTTCAAAATTGTTAATGTTAATCTTTTTCATGGTCACCTTCTTTTAGAGTATAAATAGTATCTATCTTTATTTTATTTGCTACCTTTATTATATCTTCTTTGGTAATAGAGTTAATTGCTTTTTTTGTTTCTTTTATTGGTACTGCATTAAAATAATCAATTGAATGATAATAATTAATTATTGATTCTGGATATTCATTTATTTCTTCCATGGCTGTTATAAATAGTTTTTTAGCATCTTTTAATTCTTTGTCAGTAATTTGTCCTTTTTCTATTCCTTCCATTGATTTTTTTATTTCATTTATTGTTTCATTATATTTATCCATTGATATTCCTGCAAGGATTATTAAGATACTATCGCTTCTTCTAAAGTATGATGATATTGAATACGCTAATGAGTTTTTTTCTCTTACGTTAATAAACAGTTTTGAACATGGAGAACTTCCAAGTATGATGTTATAAAGTGTTACTACAAATTCTCTTTCAAAATCATTCATATTATTTATACTACAACTTATTGAAAGGTTTGTTTGTTTGAAATTTGTTTCTTCTTTTATTTCTTTTATTTCGTTTTTGGTGTTTTTGTAATCTATGTCTGCATTTATTTTTTTATTGTTCTCGGTATTAAATATAAATTTTTCTTTTATAATTTTTTCAATATTATATGATGAGATATCCCCTACTACATAGAAATCTATTATGTTATTCTTATAAAAGTTTTCAAAGTATTTATATAAATCTTTTGTAGTTATTCTTTCTAAATCTTCTATGTTTCCATCCATGTTATAAGCAAACGGATAGTCACCCATTGATTCTTTTAATTTAATTAATGATAATGCTTTTGGATTATCATTGTTTGCTAAAATATCTGATTTTAAATCATTTTTTAAAATATCAAATATTTCTTTATTAAATTCTTTATTTTTTACGTTTGGTTTAAATATTACATCATGAAAAAGTGACAATGATTCTTCTAACATTTCTTTTTCAGTATATATTGGATTTAGAATACTCATTGTTACTTCACTTATTGAATAATTACCAGTTCTTTTTGTGGAGCTTCTTAAATAAGCTCCATATAAGTCTTGCTCTTTTATTCCCATTTTCTTTACGGAAGGATATTTTTCTGTTGACATTACTAAATTATCTGTAAGTAAATTTCTAATTGTTATTTCTTCTTTATTTATCCTGCTTTTAAATATTATTTTAAATGTTATTGTCTTAAATTTTTTTGTATTTATAAGATGCAATTTGTAGTTGTTATAATGTATTGTTTTTCTATGCATAATCCCTCCTTTAGCGAATAGATTCTAATGCTAATGTAATAGCTTTGTCAAATGTCTTTTCTCTTTCTTCTGATGTAAGTTCTTCTTTTGTTACTAAGTTATCTGACACTGTAAGTATAGCTGATGCTTCACATGAAAGTGTTTTGGCCATAAAGAATAGTGCAAAGCATTCCATTTCGACACCTAAACAGTAATTTTTTTTGATTTCTGGGTTTTCAAATACGTTATAAAATAAGTCACTAGTATTTATTACTCCTATTTTAATCTCTAGATTTTTTCTATTTGCTTCTTCTATTATTTTTTGATTTAGGAAGTTTGAACTTCTAACTAAATTAATGTTTACTCCATTATATTGATATGCAAAATTTGATAATGTATAAGCTTTTTCTACTAAAATACAATCATTTACTTTTATTTCTTTATGATAACTTCCACATGAACCTACTCTTATTATTTTTTTTACACCATATTCTTTAAAAAGTTCATAAGAATATATTGCCATACTAGGCATACCCATACCAGAAGCCATAACTGTTACTCTTTTGTTTTTGTAGTAACCTGTGTAAGCTAGTGCTAATCTAACATCATTTACCAGTTTATAATCAGTTAGATATTTTTCTGCTATATATTTTGCTCTTAATGGATCTCCTGGCATTATAACAAGTTCTGCTATGTCATGTTCTTCAGATTTTATATGTGGTGTCATATGTCCTCCTATTTATCTTCTAATTTTATTAATACTTCTCTTGGTTTTGAACCGTTTTGTGGTCCGATTATTCCACGTTCTTCTAATAAATCAATTATTCTTGCTGCTCTATTGTATCCAAGTTTAAATTTTCTTTGTAATAATGATGCACTTGCTTTTCCTGATGTTACGACGAATTCTACAACATCATTATATAGTGGATCATCATATTCTTCTTCATCATTGTTGCTATGTTGGTATGCTTCACCTGATACTTCAGTTGGTTCTGAATTTAGGAAGTTATCGTCATACATAGCTTTTTGTTGTGAACAAACATAATCTACAACTCTTTTAATTTCTTCTTCAGATACAAATGCACCTTGAATTCTTTTCGGAGTACTTTCTCCCATTGGTAAGAAAAGCATATCTCCACGACCCAATAACTTTTCTGCTCCACCCATGTCTAGTATTGTTCTTGAATCAACAAATGATGAAACTGCAAATGAAATACGTGATGGAATATTTGATTTAATAAGTCCTGTAATAACATCAGTTGATGGTCTTTGTGTTGCAATAATTAAATGTATTCCTGCTGCTCTAGCCATTTGTGTAATTCTTGCAATTGAATCTTCTACTTCTTTTTTGGCTACAAGCATTAAGTCTGCTAACTCATCTACTATAACAACCCAGTAAGACATTTTTTTGAGTTGTTCTTCTGGTGGCAATTTTTTATTTTTCTCTTCGATCATCTTGTTGTATCCACTTATATTTTTAGTTCCACATTCTTCAAATAAGTCGTAACGTCTTTCCATTTCACTTACTGCTTTTTTAAGGGCAAGTGATGCTTTTCTTGGATCTGTTACAACTGGTGTAACTAAATGCGGTACTCCATTATAGATACCTAATTCAACTTTTTTAGGGTCTACCATGATAAGTTTTACTTCATCCGGCTTTGCTCTCATTAAGATTGATAAAATTATACAGTTAATGCATACAGATTTACCACTACCAGTGGCACCTGCTACTAAAAGGTGTGGGGTTTTATCTATTTCACACCATGCAACGTTCCCCATTATGTCTTTTCCAAGTGCTGCAGCAAGTAAGTTGCCTGACATTTTTTTTGGCATTG
Source organism: uncultured Bacilli bacterium (assembly GCA_934102355.1). Classification (GTDB taxonomy): domain Bacteria; phylum Bacillota_I; class Bacilli_A; order RF39; family UBA660; genus CAKORS01. The sequence continues at coordinate 36,574 of CAKOSO010000006.1, read as the reverse complement.
CTTCCATTGTTTCTTTTAATCCAACCATTTGTGGAACGTCATTTGGCATTTCAATTCCTACTGTTGATTTTCCTGGAATTGGTGCTTGAATACGGACATCTTTTTTTGCTAACGCTAGAGATATTTCTCTATTTATTCCTAATAATCTTGATACTTTTGTACCTGAGTTTAATTCGAGCTCATATTGAGTAACTGTTGGTCCAATATTTACTTCTACTACTTTACCAATTATTCCAAAGTCTCTTAATACTTTTTCTAGTATATTAATATTTTTTTCAATTGCTGCTTTATCTGTTTCAGTTTTGCTCTTTTTACTAGTATTTAATATACTAAGACTAGGTAATTTATAATTTTTATTTTCTGGAACCATTTGTTTTGGTTCTTCTTCAACTGTTGATTGTTGTGTGGATGTATTATCATGAATTTTTGTGATTTCTTTTATATCTTGTACAACTATTTTCTCTGGTTCTGGATGTTCATCATTATGATCAACTATTTTTAATTTTTGTGTATTTGATAGTTGTTCTTCTGCTAAGCTTGTCTTTTCTTGTTTTTTGGTTTTATGCGGTACCATTTCTTTACCCTTATCAACAACAGCTTTAACAATATCAAATATTGAGAATCCAGTAAATATCATTATACCTATTCCTATTAAAACCCATACTACAATTGTTGTTCCTTGGGTATCGAATAGTTTAAAGAATAGTGCAGAAAATAATGCTCCAAGTAATCCTCCACCTGTATTTGATAATGCTGCATTAAATATTCCTGGTCTTATTTCTCCAGCCATTATTTTATTTACACCAACCATTATGTTGTCTAATGTTTCTTTAATAATATTTGATAAATCTATATTTTCTAATACATAGTTTTGATGTAAAAATACAACTACACCTATTGTTAGCAAATATATTCCTAGCATCTTACTTGAGAAGAAGCAAAAATCTTTCTTCTTTGCTACCATATATATTCCAATAATTAGGAAAAATAAAAGTACAAAAAAATATAGTGAACCTACTAAAAATACTGAAAAAGATGAAATTGCTTTTCCAACTGGTCCATATTTTCCTATACCTAGAATACTTATTAGAATAAGAAATATTCCTATTAACTCTTTTAAGTACCCTTTATCTTTTTCTTTGTTTTTTCTTGACTTTCTTTTAGCCATGATATCACTCCCTCAAGTATATATAAAACATTATATCACAAAGAATATAATTCATAAAGAATAAAAAAATTAAATTTCAAAAGAAAAAAGCTTCTATTTTAGAAGCTTAAATGCAGAGTGATGATATATGAAGTGAAATGTTTTTGTTTTCATCAATATCAATATAAGATGTGCCTGTTGAGAAATCGAAATCTTTCTTTAATGTTTCAATTGTGTAAGTTTCTCCTTCATCAAAGTAACAACGTCCTTTTTCATTAGCAATTTTTAATAAATCATCATTTGAATATCCAAATGCATTTAGTCCTTCAATTACATCTAATATTTTATCTGCTTTTGTATCATAGAAATAGTAATAATAGAAATGACCACTACCACTTGCTGGCCATGGGTTAAAGTGAACTAATATGCTAATCATTATTACTCCATCTTTTTCAATATAGGAATAACTTGTATTTAGTGTTTGACTATTAGCCTCATCATTAATATTTCTTACTAAATTTCTATATGCTTTAGATAGAGTATCGCTAAGAATTGTCTTATTTAATTCTTCAGCATTTGTACCACCATTTACTATTTTTGGTAATACTATTTTCACTGCCTTTCCTTGCCAGTACTCATCGACACAATCAACTGCGTCTACTACGCTTACTTTGTTTTCTTTTGTAACTTCTGTTGGTGTTGTTTGATTGTCTTTTGGTTCATCTTTAGCAATAAACTTATCATATCCAATATACCCTAGTGATGCTACTAATAATATTGTTAATATAATTATTATTGCTGTTGTTGCTCCTCCTTTATTATTTAATTTCATATTTTTTCTCCTTTCTTTTTTTATACCTTAAATATATATATATATATTCAACCCATTTTTTATTTTTTTATCCATGTTTACACTTTTTTTGTAAAGAAAAAGATATTTCAAAAATATCTTAAATCTCTAATATTACAGTTATAATCATTGGAATTGATCCAGTCTCTTTATTAAAGTAATTACCTAATTGTTCTCTTATATTTTGTTTTATTTTAGCAAAGTCTATTTTTTGTCCTGGTGCTAATTCATTTAGTATTACTTCTTTTGATATTTCTTCACTTTTTTCCAAAATATCATGGTTTTCTTTAACATAAATGAACCCTCTTGTTAATATTTGTGGATCTGCTAATATTTTTTTTGTTTTTTTATCAATTGTTGCACTAACAATTACAATACCGTTTTTAGATAGTATTTCTCTATCTTTTAAAACTAATTCTCCTATATCATCTGAACTTGTTCCATCAATTAATATCTCTTCTGTATTAATATGTTCTTTTTCATCAGTTAAAACACCATTTTCAAAGCACGCTACATCTCCATTTAATTTTAGTATTATGTTTTCTTTTGGTATTCCGAGTAATGATGCAACATTTGCATTCATGTATAAATATCTATATTCTCCTTTTACTGGAAAATAGTATTTTGGATTCATAAGATTTATCATTTGCATTAAGTCTTCTTGTGAAGCATGATGAAGTGCATATTTTTTTGATGATAAGGTTACTGTTTCTACTCCAAGTCTTGCTAAATCATCAACTACTTTGGCAACTTTTTTTTCATTTCCTGGGTATGTTGGTTCAGAGATAAATACTGTATCTCCTTCTCTAAATTTAATAAATTTGTCATATCCACTTATTATTTTTTCAATTGACGCAAAACTTTTTTCTTTGTTGTCACTTGTTATTACTACTACATCTTTATCATTTATATTAGATAAATCGCCAATTAATGATAAGTCTATATCTAAGTAATTTAGAGAGACAGCATTTTCGACTGCATTTTGTAAAACTTTACCCATTAATACAACTTTACGTCTTGTTCTTTTTATTTGATCAAATATTTCTTGAATTCTGTAAATATGTTCTGGAAAAACACTTATTATTATTCTTCCGTCATATTTATTAAGTACATCCCATGTTATTTTAGATATTCTATGTTTTGGACTTGTGTGTCCTTCTCTATATGCATATGTTGATTCTGCTAGCAAGCATAATACTCCTTGTTTCCCGACATATGCAAGTTTACCTATATCTGTTTTATATGCACCAAGCATTGTCGAATCAAATACAAAGTCTGTTGCATAAACTATTGCTCCATCATCTGTATATAGTACATATGCTAAAACTTCTGGCATAGAATGTGTAACTTCAATTGGGAAAATTGAAAATCCAGAAACTTCAAGTTTAGAGTGTGGTCTTATTTCTTTGATGTTTGGTGCATCAACTCCTATTGCTTTTATTTCTTCTTTTAATTTATCAATTGTAAGTTTTGTTCCAAATACTTTTAAATCTGGAATTTCTTTTAATATATCTTTTACGGCTCCCATATTTCCGGCATGTCCGTGTGTTAAGAATAAACCTCTTATTTTATCTTTATTATCTTTTAAATAATCAAATTTTGGAATTATATAATCAACACCCAAAACTTGTGATGTTGGATATTTTAATCCGGCATCAAATACGAATATGTTTTCATCAATATTAACGATGTACATATTTTTGCCGTTTTCATTTAGTCCACCAAGACTAAATATTTTAATTTTACTCATAATTTCTCCTTTCGTAATTTTATAAAGTATGACATGACTAGCTAATTATAGCACATAAAAATTTTTTTGTCACTAAATTGTATCAATAATTATATTTTTATTTTTTGGTTTAAATCTAGAATGTTTATATATTTCTTTTACGCTAAATGGAGCCTTTTTATCTCCGTATAAAGTACATAAAAGCTCACCTTTTGATATGTAATCACCAACATTTTTATTTAGTATAATACCAGCTTCATAGTTTATTTTGTCATCTTTTTTAATTCTTCCTGCTCCTAAAGACATTGAATACATTCCTATTTTTTTAGCATCTATTGATTTGATATAACCAGAAAATGGTGATAAAATTTCTTCTTTTTTACAACTTATTTTTATGGAGTTAATATCACCTTTTTGATATTTTACGAATTCATAAAACTTGTTTAGTGCTTTTTTTGATTCAATTAAGTTTTGCACTTCTTGCTTAGCATCACTAAATGTTATATCTTTTTCAATACTTATAATTAATGATGACATATAAATACATAGGTCACTTAATTTATTTTGTTTTCCATTTAATACATCAATTACTTCTAGTATTTCTAAAGCATTCCCTATGTTATCCCCTAAAGGATTATTCATATCACTTAATATACACTTTACTTTTCTATTATATTTTCTACCTATTTTAATCATTAAACTAGATAGTTCTTTAGCTTCTTTTAAATTTTTTACAAGAGCACCTTTTCCAACTTTTATATCAATTAATATAAATTTTGCACCACTTGCTATTTTCTTACTCATTATGGATACTGCAATTAATGCTATTGATGAGGTAGTATTTGTTACATCTCTTAGTGCATAAACTTTTTTATCCATTGGGCATAGGTTTGCTGTCTGACTAGTTATTACCATGTTTATATCTTGTAATTCTTTTTTGAACTCTTCTTCACTTAAATTAACATTAAATCCTTTGATACTTTCTAATTTGTCAATTGTTCCACCGGTATAACCTAATGCTCTACCACTCATTTTTGCTATTTTAATTCCGGATACTGCTATAATTGGTGCAATTATTAACGTTGTTTTATCTCCTACTCCTCCTGTTGAATGTTTATCAACTACTGTACCAAAACTTGATAGATCTAGAGTGTCACCACTATTTATAAATATATCTGTTAAATCATAAATTTCTTTATCAGTAAGGCCATATTTACAAATTAGTTTTAACATTACTGTCATTATATCATCATCTATTTTATTATTTATATAACCATTAAAGAAAAATGATAGTTCTTCAAATGATAAAACTTCATTCCTTTTCTTTTTATTTAGTATTTGTTCATAATTCATAGTATCACCATTATGATTATATCATAAGTTAAATTATTTTTTTAAAATAAAAAAATCTAAAAAAGATTTTTATCAATTCTATCAAAAGTTCTCTTTGGATTTTCTAATAATGTCGTATATAGTTTATTATGGTTTCTTAATTCTTTTATTATTTCTATTTCTTCTTTTGCCATCATAAGTCCGTATGATTGGTTATCTTCTGATATTACATAACTATCATTACCTATTAAATATTCTAAAGGAACATTTAATACTTTAGATAACTGAAGTAAGTTTTTTGAACTAGGTTTCTTTACTCCCTTTTCCCAAAGGCATACACTAACTTTTGAAACTTTTAATAAATCACCAAGTTCTTGCTGTGTTAAATTTTGTTTTAGTCTAGATTCCTTTATTCTCATGGCTAAAAACATATTCACACCTCATTTCTTATCTTCATTATAAAAAGAATGAAAATAAAAAATGTCGAAATTATCCTAAAGTTAAACTGATGAATATATTTTTAGTAAATCCTTTTATTGCTATAAAATTTTAGGTTTGTATTACATTTTTTATAATAATTTATGTTTTAATAAAAAGAAGCATATTATTCTGCTTCCTTTGGTTTATTACTTGATAAGAATGATAACTTTTCTACTATTACATTAGTTATGTATTTTTTATCTTCATCTTTCTCGTATACATTTACCTCTAATCTTCCTCTTATTCCTACTATATCTCCTTTTTTACAATATTCTTTTGCATTTGATGCTATACCCTGCCATAAAGTACAATTTATAAAATCTGTTTCATATTCGCCATTTACATTTTTATAACTTCTTGGAACTGCTAAAGTAATATTACTAACTTTGTTATTTTGAACTTCTTTTATGACTGGATCACTTGTTAATCTTCCTACCAAAACAACCTGATTTAACATTTTTCACCTCCTTTCACAAAGAGGATATTAAATATTTAAAAGAATTGCAAATGGCTAAATATTTAATTTCGGTTGTAAAAGAAATACAAAATCTATAAATATTCCTATGATTATATTTTTTTCTAAAAAACTGTGTTTTTAATTTTATAAATTTAGACAAAATAAAAAGGCCGAAGCCTTTTATTAATTTATTTTTTCTGATGATACCCAGTGATATGTATTATCACTACCTAATGTAAATGTATGTTTATATGATCCTGCTGTTCCATTTTTTAATGAATCGTTAACAAATTTTGTTATATCTTCTTGAGTTACTACAGTATTTTTTTCATCAACTAAATCACCTGTTGATCCAGTTGAGAATCTTTTGATATCATCTCCATCAAAATTGATGTAAGTTGCATAACCAATTGATCCTGATTCTGCTGATAAAGCTAAAGCGTTATCATATATAATTAGATTTTTACCTTGTTGTTCATATTTAGTCATACTTCTTTCTATTTTTAGGGATGCTCCTCCTGCTGGTTTATAACCTATAACAACATAATCACCAAAATCTTTAACTTCAGTCATTGATCCAAACCATTTTCCATCTGTTATTTGGTCTTTTGTAACTTCAACACCATATTTTTCCTTAATATAACTTATGATGTTTTCTTTGGTTATCTTTCCTTGTTGTTCTGTTGCATTTTCAAATTTTGTTACTTGATCTTCTCCAGTTGAAAGTCCAATGATATTAGTTGTGCTTCCATCACTAAATGCCCATTGATGAATTTCAATATTTTTTCCATCAACATAATTTTTTAGTGCTAAAACTACAAATGGCATTACATTTGATGAATCAACTTTTTCTTTAAAGTATAATCCATAGCTATAATCATTGATTCCTTTATATAGTATTGTGTCATAGATTTTCTTTACTTCTTCTTCACTTATTTTTGCAACTTCTTCTTGATTGTTATTTAGTTCATTATTGTTGTTATTGTTGTTTCCTCTATTCATGAAAACATACTTATAAACCAATAACCCTGCAACAAGTACTACTAATATGATTAATAATATAATTAGTCTTTTGTTGCTACCTTGATTTTTTGAAACGTTATTTTCTTCCATAATTGTCTTCCTTCTCCTTTTCTACTTATATTGTATTTATTAGTATTTGTTTTTTCAATACTTTATTGTTTCAGTTTACACTTTATATGTAAAATAAAAGAAGTTTAATTTTTAACTTCTTTTATTTTGATTCAATAACTTTTTCTAAAAAAATTCTATTACTAAAACTTCCACGTTTATTTACTTTCTCATCTGCTATATCAATAATATCTTTTAGGTTTTTATTCTCAATGTTTGCTAAAGCCTTAATTACCTCTATCATATCTGCTAACTCTTCTAATCTTTCATTTCCTTTTGCTTCTATTACCTCTTTGTACTCTTCATATAGTTTTAACTCTAATTCTTTTTTATATTCGTCTTCATTTAATACTCTAATTATTGGTGTTTCATTATTTTTCCTTATTATGTTTGGAATGTTATCTCTTACCAATTTATTATATATTCTTTCCATATATTTTTAGTCTTCTTTCTACATAATTATTTATTGACTTGAGTTAAAACTCTAGTTAATGGCTTTTCAGGTTTTATATATTTTTTTTCTAAATTTAAGACACTATTTTTACAATTATTGTATGCAAAAGCATAATCTCTTTTTTTTATAGCAAATATACATTTTGATATAACTGTTTCATATATTTCATCATATATTTTTTCGCTATTTTTTTGACTATTAATCATTTCTACAATAGTTGGTGCTATTTCATAGTAATGATTTATATCTTCTTCAGATATAAAGTTATCTCTAAACCATCTCATAATTGTTAATTCATAACAATCATTATCAAAGTCTTCTTTTAAATGTTTCATGCATGCCATTGTCAAGTAACAGTTTGGATCTTTTAAGTCCTTTTCTTTTTCCACTACCATTTTTATTTTCTCCCTTGGGTTTATTATATTATGTATTTCATTTCTGGTAAATGTTTTATTTAAATATTTCTCACTCTTGACAATTGATTTGAAATATCACTATATAGTTCACGATTATCTTTATAAAACTTTTCAAATATATCAGTATTATCTTGGCATATTTTGTTAGTTTTTTCTATTAATTCTGTTTCTTTTTCTTTACTGATTGTTGGTTTTTTATTTGCTATAGATCTTTTCATTTTCATTATATTTCTGTGTCTATTAGTAGCGATTGATAAATTCAATTTCATTTGGCATTCACAGTAACTATCAACTACGACATTTTTTCTTGATTCATCATATCGATATGTTCTAGATTGCATTGGGTCAAGAAAATAAACATTATCATTATCTTCTGCAAATGTTATGGCATGATTAAAATTTATTTTGTTATGAAATTTTTGCTTTTCTAATAGTTTTTTTAAACTATTTCTATCTAGTTCTTTTCCTTCTTTAAAAGCTTCATATATTGTTAAAAATTGATCAAACAATTCTTGATCTCTTATATTTGTTGCATAATAATCAAGTAAATCGGAATCATCAAGTTTGCTTAAACTTTCAGCATCAAGTATTTCTAAAAGTTTATTTTGACATACTGATATTTGACTTGCATTTATACCATGTTCATTTAATATGTCTTTTAGCATAGCAGATAAATGTCTACATACACCTTTTCCTTTAATAACTTCAGTACCAAATAATTTTCTTACATCAACTGCCTCTTTTTCTGTAGCTTCAAATGTTTTATTCTTTGATAAATATCCATTAGTATATAAGTAATTAAACATTGCATATATCTCAACTGGATTATCAAGTTTGAATGTTCTGTTTAGTTTATCATAATTTTTTAGAAATTCTTTATATAAAACTAATACTTTTTTTATATCTTTATTTTCTATAATTTTTGGTACAATCCTCGCAGGTATAGGCGCAATCATTAAACTAACTATTGTAGTACCTAATAATAGGCTTTGATCAAGTATTGAATATCCTAGTTTTGCTAATCCAATATTCATCAGAAAATAAAGTACTACTTCTCCGATTTCTTTTTGATTATGTAGCTCGGCACAGCTATCCATGAATTTATTTATTGACATATTATCATCCCTTTAACGACCGATATAATATCATAAAATTGTTTTACGATCAAATAAACTTTTTAAAAAATTACCTAAATCAATACTGAGTTAGGTAATCTATAATACTTAGCTAATAACTATCATATTTATTAAGTGTCCAATTTTCTATTTCTTGTTAATGGTTGTTCATTATGTTGTTTATTATATTTTGCTTCTGCTTCATATGCATCCAATCTAAAGTAGCATGCAGCTCTTCTATATCCATCATAACATTTTCCTGTTTTTTCTTTCTGATATTCATTTTTTTCTAATTCAGGAACACTTTCATCTAATAATATTTCAAATCATGCTGCTACTATATGTCTATGACAAAGCTTGGTATTTGAATCATAATTCAATAATGTTGAATAGTCTAGTTCATCATAAATTTCTTCTGGATCTAATTTTGATAATACTTGATTCCAGTATTCTTGGACATAGTATCTGTTATTTTCTTCTTCGGGAATTTTTTCGATATTATCATGTCATTTTTTAAAAAAAGAAACTTTTTACAAGTTTCTCTCTTTAGTTCTTAAGATTAACTTTTTAGCAATAAAAAATAGACACTCTTCAGCATTGATAGAGTGTCAATCCTATTTAATTAGAGGAGACATTCACTTGCAAATGTTCCCCTTTTTTTATTTTATGCAAGTTTCTTACTTACATGCTAATATTATCATAAAAAACTTTTTTTACTTAAACTCGAAAAGCTCAAGTTTATTTATCAGTTTAGTTGGTGTCTTTTTGGTTGGAGTACAACAACCACTAAGCATAAATTTATAGGTAGCAATAACTACTACCTACTATATAAATATAACATATTTTTGCTTAATTTTAGTTATTGGCTTTATCAATAACATAGTGTGTTACTAAAACAACACTTTAGTTAATTACAAGGATTTTTTAATTCTATCTCTAGTAATAATTATCTTCCTTTTACTATTCTTACTATTTATAGTATTAATATAAAAGAAATCCACCTAACTCAGCAATGATTTAGGTGGAACCAATCAAATCGGCTACACTCAACATGCGATATTAAGTGCTCCTTTAATATTTTATGAAGATTTCCTCATCTACATACAGAATAACATAAAAACGACCTTTTAGCAAGTCGTTTTATCTTTACTCGAAAAGTTCCAAGTTTATTTATCAGTTTGGTGCGGGTAAAGGGACTTGAACCCCCATGGATCACTCCGCTAGATCCTAAGTCTAGTGCGTCTGCCAATTCCGCCATACCCGCGAGTGGTGGACCCTGTAGGACTCGAACCTACGACCGCCCGGTTATGAGCCGGATGCTGCTAACCAACTGAGCTAAAGGTCCATCAACGTTATTAATAATAGCACAACTTTCATATAAAAATCAATATATTTTATTCAAAATTAATAAAAAAATGAACCAAATATTATTTTTGATTCATCATATTTAATAAATTAACTTTGAACATGTCTTTTTTAGCATTGGTTTTTGATATCATAACACCTTTATAAGTACTTAATTCACTTCTGTGCCCTTCATCTAGTATACTATCTGGAGTTATATTAGTTAATAATACAATTGATTCATTTAAATATACAGTATAATGAAGTGTTATACATCCATGAACTCTAGCAAATAATGAATCTGTTGGTAACTTTAACTCATAATTTTCAGTATTATCTTTTTTTGATGAAGATACTTTAGTTCCAATAAAGTTTCCTTCTCTTATTGTTGGATAATATTCAAATTGTAATCTTTTATAAGCAAGCATGTTATATTTTCTGACAGATCTTTCTTTTTTTCTAAATTCATTTTCATCCATATATTCAAAATGGTATCCGTGCTTATTATTCATATTACCTAACCCCCTTTATCTTTGGTAATCTTTAATAAGTATCTAGATTATAGCACAAAGTGTAAAATTTGTCAATTATTTTTGCTTTTTAGTGTATTTAGTGCTTCATCAAATGTTGCTACTTTAATTATTTTTATATCATAGTTGTTCTCATTTTTATATCTTATTGCCTCATCATAATTCCCATAAGGTACTAAAAATATATCGGCTTTACTTTTTACTGCTCCAAGTAATTTGTATTTTATTCCTCCTATTTCTCCAACATTTCCATCAGTATCAATTGTTCCTGTTCCTACTATTTTCCTACCTTTTGTTATATCTTCATCAACTAATTTATTATATACACTAAGACTCATCATTAATCCTCCAGATGGTCCAGCTTCTGTCTGATCAAATGATAGTTTTATTTTATTTTCTGTTTCACATTCAAATGTTGTCTCTAAATATACTCCTATTTTATTATTCTTTATTTTAGCATACCTTGTATATTTTTTATTATTGTTTATTACTTCTAGTTCTATTTCATTATTGCTTTTTTCTATTTCTTTTTTTATATCTTTATTTGAAAATACTTCACTACCATTTATTTTTATTACTTGATCCCCTACTTCTAAGTTGGTTTCTGCTGAATTTTCAATATATACAACATATGTTTTTTCATTTATTAACCTTATATCTTTTCCTGCTTTGTTATATGCTACATATATTGCATTATTTATAGAATTATCAAATGAAATTTTTTCTCTTGTTTCATAACTTCTTTCATCTTCTTCTCCAATTACATCTTCTATTTTTTCTAACTCATATGTTGGTATAATTTTAGAAAGTAAATATGTTAATACTGTTCCTTTTGTTTCACTTACATATGCAGAATTTAGTGAACCTGAACTTTTATTTTCGTTTTCTAATGTTATTTTTTTATCAATATTTAAAATTCCTCCACCAGTAATTACATAATATGGTAACGGAATTATTAATATTAACGCTATAAATATAATTATTAATACTGATATTAAATCCTTTTTTGTTACTTTTTTCTTTAATTTATTTAGTATCATATTTTTTCTCCTTAATATAATTATAACAAGAAAGAGAGAAACTATGAAAAAAAAATTATTGTTTATATTTTGGATTTCGTTTATGCTATTTTTTATTTGTTTAGTTTTTTTATATTCTTCAAATATAAGTTCAATAGTAATATATAGTATAAATATCTTTATAAAAAATATTTTCCCTTCTCTTTTTCCAATGTTTATAATTAGTTATGTTCTTGTAAATATTGGTATTCCACATTTTATAGGAAATATGTTTTCAAAGTTATTTACAAAAGTGTTTAAAGTTAAAAAAGAAGCATCTTTTATTTTTTTAATGAGTTTAATAACAGGGTTTCCTAGTTCTTCTAAAAATGCATGTGAAATGATTGACAAGAAAATATTTAATGAAAAAGATGCTGAAAAGGTATTAATGTTTACTTTTTTTGCTAATCCTTTATTTATTATAAATACTGTTGGTAATATATTTTTAAATAGCAAAATGATTGGATTTATTATTTTTATTTCTCATATTCTAGGCAATATTTTTGTTGGAATTATTTTTAGAAATAAAAAACCTATCTATACAGATTGTGAAAAAGTTACTTTAAAGGATACTAATAGAAGTTTATATAAAGATTTTAACAAAAAAAATATTATATTTTTAATTTTTAACGCTATTAAAAATGCAATTGATGTTTTATTTAGCGTTTTTGGAATAATTACTTTTTTTCTTATTCTAACTAGTCTTATATGCAATGTTTTTTCTCTTAATGATTATTGTAAAACTTTTTTATCTTCTGTTTTAGAGATGACAACAGGTTTAAAAAATTTATCTTTATTAAATATCAATATTAATACCAAGGCAGTGCTATCTAGTATGATTATTTCTTTTGGTGGATTATCTGTCCATTCACAAATAATGAGTATTTTGGAAAATAAAAAAGTGAAATATGCACCATTCTTTTTTTCAAGGATAGTTCATTCACTTTTTAGTGGTTTTGTTACTTTTATTTTATTAGTTTTGTAAACTGATTGGATATACTATTTTAATTCCATAATCATTGCTTCCTAGAATGATTGGAATTTTTACGATAAAAAAATTATCATCGTTTGAAATGTTGATATCACTTGATGAAATGACTGCATTTTTTTCTTCTATATAGTAGTTAATATTATCGTAATTTATAAGTTTGGAATTTATATTTATTTTGATTTGTTTAGATTCATCAACATTATTTTTTTGTTTTTTAAATGTAATTGTTTTACAGATGTCATAGCCGGTTTCGTTACAGTTTTCAATACTTTTAAATTCTTTGTATATAAGATCATCTTCTATTTTTCTAGAAACTATTGTTTTGTATTCTGATAAATTTTTAACTTTTTGTTCTTTTACTGAGCTTTTCTTTAAACTACTAATTAATGTTAACATACCAAATGAAATTATAATTAGTCCTGTCATTGCCAATAATACTTCAACTAAAGTCATTCCCTTTTTATTCAACTTAAGCATTAGTATCATCTCCTTTTATAGTTATGTTTTCTAATAAAACATCGTTATTTTGAGTACCTTTTATATTTTTCATTGAAAATGCTTTTACTCTTAATGTTAAAGGTTGTTCTATGTTGCTTATATCTTGTGGTGTTTTTAAAGTTATCATGAATTGGTGTTCAGTAGCTTTAGGGTTTGAATAAGTTATACTTTCAATCATACTTCTTAAATCTTTACCATTTTTATCTTTAAGTTCTACATTTTCTTTTGCTATATCATGTTCTGTCATCTCATCTTTGCTTATACATAGCATAAATAAAGATGTTGTTTCATTAGGTTTTAACTCTACTTCAGTACTGCTATCATCATTTAAGAATTCACAAGGAATTGTATCAATATATAAATTACTCATTGAATATCCAGTAGATGTTTTGATTAAAATATATAAGAATTCATTATCTTCGTTATTATTTTTTATATATTTTATATATTCACTCATTTTACCTGATTCTGGATATGAATTTTTTAGTTTATTTATGTTTTTAGTTAATATAATTTCATTAATGTTGTGTTTATCATTTTTAAATTTTGCTGCTATATCATTACATAATGTTCTCGTATTTTCATCTATGCTATCTGTACAAGTATTACCATCATATAGGGTTATGTAATCGCTAGTACCAAAGTCATAAAATGATTTTAAAAATATTTTTCTGAAATAGAATAATGTGTATGTTGAATCTGTATCAGTAAATTTTATTTTATTTCTTATACTATCTCTGGATGGTGATAATGATGTGAACACAAATGTAAAAAGTGACAGTATTACTATTGATGCTGCAAGTAGTTCTACTAAGACGTATCCATTATTATTTTTTTTCATAAAAAACACCCTTCAATCTTGATTAATATACATTTTTATTATATAATACTTTTATGATAAAAGCTAGAATAAAATAGGAAAAGAATAAGATTTGGGGAATGTTTATGAAGACGTTTAATTTTGCCGTTAATTCGGTTAAAGATATTGTTAATGGAATAATTATTGATGCATTTATGATGAATGCAAGCGATATACATTTTGATCCTTCTGAAAAAAATTTAAAAGTAAGAATCAGGGTTGATGGTGATTTACATGATTATACACTTATAGATAATGCTTATAAGAACAATCTTATTACTCGTATTAAACTTCTAGCTGGAATGAATATTACTGAGTATAGACTTCCCCAAGATGGTTCTATAAAAAGTACAATTAATGGTAAAGATTTGGATCTTCGTGTTTCTACTTTACCTACTAATTTTGGTGAGAAGGTTGTTATAAGAATTCTTGATTATTACATGAGTTTGGAAGGTATTGAAAAGTTAGGATTTTCTGATAATAGTTTACATAAGATTGATAAAATGCTTGCTAACCCTAATGGTATTATCTTGGTAACTGGTGCTACTGGTAGTGGTAAGAGTACTACTGTTTATGCAATGTTACAAAAGTTAAATGATGAAAAAACTAATATTATTACCGTTGAGGATCCGATTGAAATGAATCTTGAAGGAGTTAATCAGATACAAGTTAATTCTGAAATTGGTTTAACTTTTGCTGCTGTTTTAAGATCTATTTTAAGACAAGACCCTAATGTTATCTTAATTGGTGAAATAAGAGATAGTGAGACTGCAAGGATTGCTATTAGATCTTCTATTACTGGACACTTAGTTCTTTCTACTTTGCATACTAATAATTCACTTACTACTATTGAAAGACTTTTGGATATGGATGTTGAAAGATATCTTTTATCTTCTTCATTAAAAGGAATTATTTCTCAAAGCTTAGCTAAAAGACTTTGTACTAAATGTATGAAAAAAAGACCTACTACTCCTGCTGAAAAAGAATTATTTAAAAGAGTTTTGGGTAGAGATGTAAATGAGATTAATGAAGCTGTTGGTTGTCCTGAATGCCACAGTGGTTATAAAGGAAGAATTTCTGTACAAGAGGTTTTATTACTTGATGATAGTATAAGAAATGCAATAAATGAAAGTCTTCCAAGGCAACAACTTAAAGAAATGATTTATAAAAGTAATGGAGATACAATGCTTAAGGATGGACTGACTAAAGTTGCTGATGGTATTACATCAATTAGTGAAATCTATAGACTTATTGATGTTGATGATGAAGTTAATAACATTTATGTTAGAAACCATGATGAAGAAGATAAGAAAAATGATACAGAATCTAAAGAGATTGAAACTTTTGAAAAGGACACTCCGGTTGAACATATAGATGATAATAAAGATGAGGTTGTTGCAACAAAGGTTGCTTTAAAAGATACGAATGTAAAAGATAATAATAGATCTTTTGGTTATGATAAGGAAAAGAGTGTTTATGATATTCCTGGTTACATACCTACTCCTAAATCTAGAGTTCAAAAACAAAATGAATATAAACCTCAAAATAATTTAGATAGTACTCAGGATATATATAAAGCTATATTAGAGAAGAATAATTTAATTGATGAGACAAGATTAGATACAAAAGATTATACGAGTGATTTAATGGGACTCATAAATAAAGATATGTTTGATTAATAAAACAGAATCCGATTGGATTCTGTTTTATAGTTTTATTGGATTAAAATCTATTTCTAATTTAATATCATTGTTGTTAAAATAGTGTTCTTGTAATTTGGTTATAATACCTATAATATTATTTATATTTTTATACTTTATTAATATTTGAAATCTATATTTATTATTTATTTTAAATATATTTGCTAGAGATGGCCCTAAAATAGTTTCTTTTAAATTATCTTTTAAATAATTAGCTATTTTAATACTTGTGTCACTAGCTTTTTTATAATCTTTTGATACTATTCTTAATTGACAAATGTAATAATATGGTGGATATCCTAAAGATTTTCTTATTTTCATTTCTTCATTAAAGAATCCAATATAATTATTATCTATTGAATATTTTATCGCATAATGGTCTTTATTAAATGTTTGAATTAAAACTTTCCCTTCTTTGTCCCCTCTTCCACTTCTTCCACTTACTTGATTTAAAAGTTGAAATGTGGTTTCACTTGCTCTAAAATCTGGAAAGTTAAGACTTATATCAGCATTTATTACTCCAACTAAAGTAACAGATGGGAAATCTAGTCCTTTAGCTATCATTTGTGTTCCTAAAAGTATATTTGCTTCTTTATTTAAAAATTTATTTATTATTTCTTCATGAGAATTTTTCTTTGTTGTCGTATCTATATCCATTCTTAAGACTTTTGCTTGTGGAATCAATTCTTTTAAATTTTCTTCTACTTTTTCTGTACCTATTCCAAAATCTCTTAATTCTTCATGACATTTCGGACATAAGTCTTGTTTTTTTTCTGCATATCCACAGTAATGACACCTAAGCATATTAGAAGTTTTATGATATGTTAATGTTATATCACAATTAGGGCATTTAAGGGTTGTACCACATGATGGACATGTAATAAAACTTGAATATCCTCTTCTATTTAGAAATAGAATTACTTGTTCATCGTTTTCAATAGTTTTTGTTATTTCATCTATTAGGGGTTTTGATAGATAGCCATTACTTTTTTTAAACTCTTTATTCATATCAATTATTTCTGCTTTTGGTACTGGTTTATTATTATATCTATTTGTTAGCTCTAATAAATGATATACTCCTTTTAGTGCTCTTGCATATGACTCTAGTGATGGTGTTGCTGATCCTAAAATGAGTGGACATTTATGATATATTGATCTTTCTTTAGCTATATCTATAGCATTATATTTTGGAGTATTTTCTTGTTTATAAGTTTGTGAGTGTTCTTCATCTATTATTATTACCCCAATATTTTTAAGAGGTGCAAATATAGCACTTCTCGCTCCTACTACAACTTCTACTTTTCCTTCTTTTATTTTTCTCCATTCGTCATATTTTTCACCAGTAGAAAGTCCACTGTGTAATACTGCAACTCTATCTTTAAATTTTGATGAAAATCTAGATATTATTTGGGGAGTTAGTGATATTTCCGGCACTAATACTATAGCTGTTTTACCATTTTTTATTACTTTATCTATTATTTCCATATAGACATTTGTTTTACCTGATCCAGTAACTCCATATAATAAATATGTAATTGTTTTATCTAAATTATCTATTACTTCTTTATATACTTTTTCTTGACTTTCATTTAGTTTAAATGGTTTATATTCTACTTCTTTTTGATTTAGTCTATATACTTCACTTTTTGATTTAATTATTACATTATTTTTTATAAGTGTTTTTACACTACTTGGTGAAATTAGATTTAATAATTCTTTTTTTATAACTTTATCTTTTTTTAATAATTCAACAATCTTTTTTTGTTTATCATTTAACTTTAATTTATCTATTTCAATACTTTCGTTTAAAGTTATATATTGTTCATATTTTTTATGAATATTAACTTTTTTCTTGGCTTTTACTGCTAATGGAAGCATGGCTTGATAAGCACTCATAAGTGTTGATAGAGTTGTTTTTTTTATAAATTTACCAAGTTCTAATAATTCATCATCTAATATAACCGTATCATCTAAATCTATAATTTCTTTTAAGTTTTCCTGATTTGATGAGTTTTCTATTTTTAAGATAAATCCTTCTAATACTTGTTTTCCAAATGGTAGTGTTGCTTTCATTCCAACTTTTATCTTATCTTGATATTTAAGTGGTACTTTATATGTAAATGTTTTATCAATAAATACATGTTCTAATTCAACTAAACAATCACAAACCATTTTTTCCTCCTATATTTTTTTGATACTCTTATGATTTTTTAACAGCTTTTTTACTCCAATGTTTTTATTAAATGCAACTGTTATTAATGAACCAGATACATCTATAACAACTCCTACTCCATATGTATCATGTTCTACTTTATCTCCATAATTAAATAATTGATCTTTATCATAGAGATTTTTTTCTTTTTTTACAATAGGTTTTTCTTCTTTATTTTCTATTTCAATTAAATTACTATCTATTTCATTTATGAACCTTGATGGAATACTAGGTGATTCTTCACCAAAGATCATTCTTTTTTTAGTATTTGTTATAAATAGTTTCTCTTTTGCCCTAGTTATAGCAACGTACATAAGTCTTCTTTCTTCTTCCATTTCATCTTTTGACCCAAAACAGTTTTTATGTGGAAATATTCCTTCTTCCAAACCAGCAAGGAATACATATGGGTACTCTAATCCTTTTACAGAGTGTACAGTCATTAAAGTTACCCTATTTGGGTCATCTTTATATTCCTCAACATCTGATACTAAACTTACTTCGGTCAAAAATTCTTCAAGTGATATTTCTCCTACTCTTTCTTCAAATGTTTTGGTAACTGATTTAAATTCTTCTAAGTTTTCAATTCTTATATCAGCTTCTAAGGTATGAGCTTCTTCTAATTCTTTTTTTAATCCTGATTTTTCTAGTACTATATCTATAAATTCTGTTAATGTATGGCTCTTTAAATCTTCTCTTAATTCCTCAATTATGTTTTTAAATATAAGTGGTTTACCTTCCGTTATAGCATCATACATACTAACATTACTATTATTTGCTATTTGTTCTAAATCAGAGATTGTTTTTAATCCAATACCTCTTTTTGGTGAATTAATTACTCTTAGTAAACTAACATCGTCATGAGGATTTAATACTAATCTTAAGTATGATAGTAAGTCTTTTATTTCTTTTCTTGAATAGAAGTAAAAACTTCCTACAATTCTAAAAGGGATATTTTGCTTTAACATTTCTTGTTCAAATACACGTGATTGTGCATTAGTTCTGTAAAGAATTGCTATATCACTATATGGAATGTTTTCTTTTGTAAGTTTCTTTATTTTCCTTATGATATAAAATACTTCATCTATTTCATCATAAGCTTTGTAATATGTAATTTTATCTCCTCCACCTTTAACACTCCATAGGTTTTTATCTTTTCTTAATTCATTGTTTTTTATTACAGAGTTTGCAGCATCAAGAATAGTTTTTGTTGATCTATAATTTTGCTCTAACATTACAGTTTTACAGTCTTTATAATCTTTTTCAAAATTTAGAATGTTTTTATAATTTGCACCTCTAAACATGTATATGGATTGATCATTATCACCAATTACACATATATTTTTATATTTAGCACTGATCATTTTTGTTAATAAGTATTGAACACGATTCGTATCTTGATATTCATCTATTAATATATATTTAAATCTTTCTTGATATTTTTCTAATATATCTTTATGTTCCGTAAATAATTTTATAGGAAGAATTAATAAATCATCAAAGTCAACTGAATTATTTTTAAATAAGATTTCTTGATATTTTTTATAAACTTTGTATACAACGTCATCTTCTTCATTACATATAAATTTTTTATATTCTTCTGGCAACATATATTCATTTTTACATGAAGATATTTTATTTCTTATCATATATGGATTAAATGTTTTTGGATCAATATTCATATCTTTAAGTATTTTTTTAACAAGTGTTAAACTATCATCACTATCCATTATTACAAAGTTATTTGAATAACCTAGTTCAGTATAGTTTTCTCTTAATATTTTGACACCAAAAGAGTGAAATGTTGAAATAATCATATTTGTATCACCAATTAAGTTCGTGATTCTTTCTTTCATTTCTTTTGCTGCTTTATTTGTAAATGTTATAGCAAGTATATTATATGGACTTATACCATAATTTTTTATTAAATAAGCAATTCTTGTTGTTAAAACTCTTGTTTTTCCTGCTCCTGCACCTGCTAAAACAAGTAATGGACCATCTTTATATTTTACTGCTTCTATTTGTTGTTCATTTAGATTTTCTAGCATACTATCACCTATATAAATTTTATCATAAACGAACATTTGTGTAAATGTATTTATTTTGGCAATGTAAAAAAATTATAGATCTTCTATAATTTTTTACTGTAATCTAGCTCTTAGTCTAGTTAATATCTCTTTTTCTTTTCTTGACACTTGAACTTGTGAAATTCCTAGTATTTTAGATGTTTCATTTTGAGTATGCCCGTTTTCATATCTTTCTTTGATAAGTCTTTTTTCTGGTGATGAAAGATGTTTTAATTCTTCTTTTAAATCAAGTATTTCTTCATTATATCCTTGTTCTATAAAGCCAACCTTTTCATGCACCGATATTTCTTCTTCATCCATATAATCTAGACTTTTTAATAATGTATTGGCGTTTATTGATTCTTCTATTTTTTCTATATCTATTTTTAAAAAACTTGCTATTTCATAATTAGTAGGAATTTTTCCATATTTATTTGTTAAAAGAACTTTTACGTCTTCTATTTTTTTACCTATTTTTGATAAGTCTTTACTTACTTTAAAGAAATTACTTTCTCTTATGTACTTTTTTACTTCCCCTATTATATAAAAATATGCATAACTAGAGAATTTTGTATTTTTATTTTCTTTATAGTGATTGTATGCATGAATAAGTCCAATTGTTGCTACTTGATATAAATCATCTCTATCAAAGAAAAATGTATATTTATTGATAATGGAATATATTAATGGTTCACAACTATAAATTAGATCTTCAGTAATACTAGTTTTTTCTAATGTCATATACTTATTACCTCAAAAGCCTTCATTTCATCACTTACTTGATATAAATTATCAATTATATTTCCTGTATAATTTGATAATTTATCCCCTCCACATATAATAAATTTGCCATTATTAATATTAATATTTTGATAGTTTTTAAAAATTACTTTTAGTCCATATTTATCTATATATGTAAGTTCATTTAAATTTATAAGTAAGTATTTTATACCATTATCAGTAATAATAGATGTTAAGTTTTCATCTAGTTCAAGTGCTGTATCTCCATTTAAAACACCTTTTAATCTAACAAAAAAAATTCCTTTCCTAAATTCCATATCAATGTCTAACATCAAATCTCTCCCTTGTATTTAAAATTATAGATATTGCTTTTGTCGAAATTTGATGTTTTAGTTACAGTTGACGTAAAAAAAAGAAACTTTTTTAGTCTCTTACTTTTTTTCTTACAATTCCTTTTTTTACTTTTCTTAATTTGTCTTTAAGTACATCTTGCGTTTTTATCTTTAGTATGTTTTCTCCAACAAAGTCTTCTATGTCTGATCCAGTTGCAGATGGATTTTTTTCTTTATACGCTTTAATTTTGTTTTTAAATATATCATTTCTTGGTAGATATCCTTCATAACCATCCATCTTACAATTAATTATGTTTTCTGTTTCAAATCTTATGTTATCAAATACTGGTGGTATAATTACCTCTCCATAAAATTTGCTGTTTTCATCTAATTCAACACATCCAAGTTTTCCATTTGATTCAATTATGGCCATATTATAATCTGTAGTAATTATATTGTCATATATTGGTCTTAGTAAAGTTTTTGCTTTATTAATTCCATTACAAGATATAATTCCATATTGGAACTTAAAGCTTTCTTTTATTTTTGAATTACCTGAGAAACCATTTACATAGCCTACTTGGTTACAATAGTTTAAATCACATACGATAAAGTGTTTATCATCAATTCTTTTAACTGCATAATATGAATCAGACAATCTTTTACCTTCATAATTTTTTATATATGTTTTTCCATATATGTCTTCAACTTCTAAACCTGTTGATGGATCAACTTTATAAAGTCTTTCCATTGCTATGTACATCTTACTACTAATTTTTTTGTCTTTCATTTCTTCCCCCAAAAAATTTTAATATTGAATATCCCAGATAACCATTGTTTCTGCTTTTTTACCACAACAGATGCATGTGTCTGCAATATGTTCTTGTTCTTCTTCAAATGGAATACATCTTGATTTGCATCCTTTTATTTCTTTTATTTTTTCTTCACATTCTTTACTTCCACACCACATTGCTTTAGTAAATCCTGGATGATTTTCCATTATTTCTTTTAATTCATCAAGCGTTGTTGCTTTATAAGTCATTTCATCTCTTCTTGCTTTTGCTTTGTTATATAGGTTATCTTGAATTTCTTCTAATAATTTATTTACTTCATTAACTATATCAGCATCTTTACTGATAGTGATTTTTTCACTTGTATCTCTTCTTGCTATAGTAATTTGATTGTTATCTAAATCACGTTTTCCTATTTCTATTCTTAATGGAATTCCTAAAACTTCTGCTTCAGCAAATTTAAATCCAGGTGATTTTTCACTACTATCAGTATATGTTACAATTCCAGATTTATTTAATTTTTCGTTATATTGTTTTGCAAGAGATAATGCATTTTCATCATTACCAATTGGTATTATACAAACTTTTCTTGGTGCTACTTTTGGTGGTAAAACTAATCCCTTATCATCACTATGAACCATTATTAATGCACCTATCATTCTTGATGATGTACCCCATGATGTTTGATAAGCATATTCAAATTCATTATTTTGATTTAAAAACTTAATATCATATGCTTTGGAAAATTTTTGACCAAAATAGTGGGTAGTTCCAGATTGAAGTGCTACACCATTATACATTAATGCTTCAACTGTATAAGTATATTCTGCTCCTGCAAATTTTTCTTTTTCGGTTTTTTTACCAACTATAGCTGGTATTGCCAAATATTTTTCAAAGAATGTTTTATATACATTTAACATATCAAGTGTTTCTTTTTCAGCCTCTTCTTTTGTTGAGTGTACTGTATGTCCTTCTTGCCACCAGAATTCTCTACTTCTTAAGAAAGGCCTTGTTTCTTTTTCCCAACGCATTACGCTGCACCATTGGTTATATTTAAGTGGTAAATCACGATATGATTTTACTACATTTGAATAATAATCACTGAATAGTGTTTCTGATGTTGGTCTTATACACATTCTTTCTTCAAGTTTTTTAGATCCACCTTCCGTTACCCATGCAACTTCTGGTGCAAAACCGTTTATTAAATCACTTTCTTTTTTCATAAGATTTTCTGGTATAAGCATTGGCATTGCCACATTTCTATGTCCAGTTTCTTTAAACATTTTATCCATTTGTGTTCTTATACTGTCCCATAATTCATATCCATTTGGTTCTAGTATTATACAACCTTTTACGTTAGAATATGTTGCTAGATGAGCAGCATTTACTACATCTGTATACCACTTAGCAAAATCAACATTACGACTTGTTATTGCACTATTTTTCATATTACTCCTCTTTTCTAATAAGATTATACCAAATGTAAAAAGAAAAAGAAACGTATTTTACTTATCAACGCTCTTTTTAGCTCTTATAACTGGCTTAGTTTTTTGTATTTCATTTCTTCTTTTGATTTTTTGTAGTAACATTTTCATTTTTGGAAGCAAAACATTTTTGTATTTATATCTAGTAGATTTATCTGGCCATATAATTTCTTTTGGTGGTCTTTGATATAGTTTATCCCCAAATCTTATATGTAATAATTCTTTTTCACTATTAGTTAATTTTGATATCATTTCAACTATCTCTTCAAATTCGTATCTTTGAAATGTTTCAAATATTGTTCTACATACTTCAGTTGAATATACTGGTTTAGCTTTTTCTTCTTTTGTTTCCGGGTTTTTTGATTTATCTAAAGTTTTTTCTTGCTGGAAAAATCTTAACCTCATTTTTTTTAGTGCTTTAACTTCTTTTTGACGAATGTTTTCTCCTGTTACATGCATAGATTTCCCAAGCTCTTGAAGTGTAATTGGTCGAGGTAGACCTATTCCATATCGCATTTTTATTATTTTTAGCTCTATATAAGTTAAATTAGAGTTCTCTAACAAATCTTTTAAAACAATGTTGTCTACGGTATTATTAATGAAAACTTCAGAATTTTCATCTGCTACAAAGTTAATTAGTTCACTCTCTACATCGTTTTCTGAATTTATACGTCCGTCTAAACTGACCATTTTCGTTGATAAATTAAGTAATTCTTTAATTTTACGTAATGGAAGCTCCATTTCTTTTGCTAACTCTTCAATAGTTGGCTTTCTGTTTAATTCAGCTTGTAATTTTTCTGTTATATCATTTAGTATTCTGAGTTGTTTAGTTATATATACAGGAACTCTTATTGCTCTTGATTTATTTTGTATTGAATGTATTATTCTCTGTTTTATCCACCATGTTGCATATGTTGAAAATCTATATCCTTTTTCAATATCAAACTCATTAACTGCTTTAATAAGCCCAATATTTCCTTCTTGAATAAGATCGAGCAAATCCATATCATGACCAATGTACTTTTTAGCAATAGCTACAACTAAGCGAAGATTTGCTTCTATTAGTTTTTTCTTAGCTTCCTCACTACCATTTTTTATTTCAGTAGCATATTTATATTCTTCTTCTGGTGTTAATCTTTTGGTTTTTCCAATCTCAATTAAATATGCTTTAATGTTATCGTCAATAATAACTGAATCTAATTCATCATCGTATCGATTAAGATCTATTTCAATATTATTCATATTACAATAAGTTTCTACTAAATCACTAAATGTATTATTTTGAAATTTAAGTTTTCCTTCCTTTAATGATTTAATGTTGTTATTTGTAAATCGTTCTAATAATTCATTTAATTTTAAATTATTATTAATAAGTTGAATTAATAGATCTATATCTATTTCATATGATTTGCTACTTATAAATGATGATATGTCTTCTAATGCTTTTTCGTTATTGTTTTCTTTCAGATTATCAATATATTGACTTAATTCTTTTAATAATTTACTTTTCCCTTTACTACTTTTTATGGATAAATTCCCAAAAGCTTCTTTTAATACTTGATATATTTCTTCGATAAAGTCATCGCTTTTTAATGATATATTTTCATCTCTTATTGAATTTAATGAGATGCTTAAAAATTCTTCCTTTGTTAAATCAAGATATGAAAATTCATCATATATAGCAGTTAGAACAGGCAAAATCATCATATATTTAGGATTATTTTGATATTTTGATAATTCCTCTTTTTGAAATTTCATTTTATTTCCCCCATTAAGTTTTTGTGATATATATGGTATAACTTTTTTAATAAAAAATCAATTATTTCATGCAATAATTTTTTTGATAAAACTGTACTGAAATTAAAAGAGATGTATTCTATTCGTTAACATCTCTTTTAGCTCTTGTTACTGGCTTAGTTTTTTGTATTTCATTTCTTCTTTTAATTTTTTGCAATAATATTTGCATTTTCGGAACTAAACTATATGTATATTTGTATCTAGTAGCCGTATCTGGCCATGCGATTTTTGGTAACTTTTGATATAAATTATTTCCAAACCTTATATTTATTAAGTTCATTTCAATATCAGTTAATTCTGATAACATATCATTTATTTCTTCTACTTTATATTCTGGGAATGTTTCGTATATTGTTTTGTGTTCTCCATATGAATATACTGGTTTAGCTTTTGCTTTTTTTTCTTCTTTTGGTTCTTCT
Source organism: uncultured Bacilli bacterium (assembly GCA_934102355.1). Taxonomy (GTDB): domain Bacteria; phylum Bacillota_I; class Bacilli_A; order RF39; family UBA660; genus CAKORS01. The sequence goes on along the minus strand of CAKOSO010000006.1, from coordinate 10,644 downwards.
AATGCTTTTTCTTGGAGTGATACTCTTAATCTTATTTTTCTTAGTGCTTTGGCTTCTTTTTGGCGAATTCTTTCTCTTGTTACATGCATAGTGTTTCCGATTTCTTGAAGTGTCATTGGTCGAGACTCTCCTATTCCATAACGCATTTTTAATATTTTTAATTCTGTATCAGTTAAATTTGAATTTTGAAGCAAATCTTCTAACAAACTATTTTCGATAATATTATTAACGAAGTCTTCAGAGTTTTTGTCTGCCACAAAATTCATTAGTTCATCATCGTCATCTTCCATTGAATTTATGCTTCCATCTAAACTAATCGTTTTCATTGAGACATTCAATAAATCCTTAGTATGATTTATTGAAATATTCATTTTTTCTGATATTTCTTCAACAGTTGGCTCCCTATTTAATTCAAATTGTAATTCTGCTATTGTTGTCTTTAATTTTATAACTTGTTCATTTACATGTACAGGAATTCTTATTACTCTTGCTTTATTGTGTATTGAACGTATTATAGTTTGTCTTATCCACCATGTTGCATATGTTGAAAATCTATATCCTTTTTCGGCATCAAACTCATCAGCTGCTTTCATAAGCCCGATATTTCCTTCTTGAATAAGGTCAAGAAGACCTATACCATGACCAATATACTTTTTAGCAACAGATACAACTAAACGAAGATTTGCTTCTACTAGTTTTCTCTTAGCTTCCTCACTACCATTTTTTGCTTCAATACCATATTTATATTCTTCTTCTTGCTTTAACATTCTAATTCTTCCAATTTCAATTAAATATGATCTAACATCATCATTAATACAAGTCAAATCTAATTCATCATTATATTGATTAAGATCTATTTCAATATTATTCATATTACAATAAGTTTCTACTAAATCACTAAATGTACTGTTTTGGAATTTAAGTTTTCCTTCCTTTAATGATTTAATGTTGTTATTTGTAAATCGTTCTAATAATTCATTCAATTTTAAATTATTATTAATAAGTTGGATTAATAAGTCTACATCTATTTCATATGATTTGCTACTTATAAATGACGATATGTCTTTTAATGCTTTTTCGTTATTGTTTTCTTCCAGATTATCAATATATTGACCTATTTCTTTTAATAATTTATCTTTTCCTTTGCTACTCTTTATAGATAGTGGCCCGAATGCTTGTTTTAATACTTGATATATTTCTTCAATGAAATTATCACTTTTTGATGATATATTTTCATTTCTTATTGACTCTAATGAAATGTTTAAAAATTCCTCTTTTGTTAAATCGAGGTATGAAAATTCATCATATATAGCAGTTAAAACTGGTAAAATCATCATATATTTAGAATTATTTTGATATTTTGATAATTCTTCTTTTTTAAATTTCATATTCTTTTCCCCCATTAAGTTTTTGTGATATATATGGTATAACTTTTTTAATAAAAAATCAATTATTTTTCAAATTTCTGTTTCATTCTCTTGTCACTTATATCGCCATATTTTGATATAAAATCTTTTTTGTATTCTTCAAATTTGTCATTTTCAATTGATTCTCTTGCCTCTTCAGTCATTTTTATTAAAAATCTAATATTATGTATTGATAAAAGTCTTTGTCCAAATACTTCATCTACATTGATCAAATGCCTTATATATGCTTTGGTATAGTTTTTACAGGCATAACAGTCGCAGTCTTTTTCAATTGGAGTAAAGTCTTCTTTATATTTAGAGTTTTTAAGATTTATTCTTCCATATCTTGTGAATGCATTGGCATGTCTTGCAATACGAGTTGGTAATACACAGTCAAAGATATCAACTCCACGAGATATACCTTCTAGAATATCTATTGGTTCTCCAACACCCATAAGGTAACGTAATTTATCATTAGGTAAATAAGGAATTGCATAATCAATCATTTTATACATAACATCTTTTCCTTCTCCTACTGATGTACCACCGATTGAGTATCCATCAAAATCCATTTTTACTGTTTCTTCAGCACTATATTTTCTTAAATCTTCAAACTCTCCGCCTTGAACTATTCCAAATAACATTTGATCTTTATTTTTATGATAATCTTTTCCTCTTTTTGCCCATCGTAATGTTCTTTCAACACTATTTTTCATGTATTCATATGTACAAGGATAGTAAGGACATTCATCAAATGACATAATTATATCTGCACCAATTTTATTTTGAATATCAATTGATTTTTCTGGAGTTAAAAATAAATTTGATCCATCGATATGGCTTTTAAATTTTACTCCTTCTTCACTAATATCTTTTGGATTCGCTAAAGAAAATACTTGAAATCCACCAGAATCAGTAAGCATCGGTCTTTTATAATTCATGAAGTTATGAATATCCCCGGCTTTTTCTATTATATCTTCTCCTGGTTTTAACCATAAATGATATGTATTTGCTAAAACAATTCCAGTATTACAATCATATAATTCTTCTGGTGATAAAGTTTTTACTGTTGCTCTTGTACCAACTGGCATAAACATTGGAGTTTTAAAGTCTCCGTATTTACTATGAATTACTCCAAGTCTTGCTTTATTATTTGTTTTTAATAATTCAAAATTCATTTTACTCATTATCAAAATCTCCAATCATCATTGCATCTCCAAATGAGAAGAATCTATATTTATTTTCAACTGCAATTTTATAAGCATTTAAAATAATGTCTTTACTTGCAAATGCCGAAACTAGCATTACAAGTGTTGATTTTGGTAAGTGAAAATTAGTTATTTGTACATCTACTGCTTTGAACTCATATCCAGGATATATAAATATATCTGTATTTTCACTACATGCTTTGAAGTGTCCATACTTAGTCATTATTGTTTCTAAAGTTCTTGTTGATGTTGTCCCAACTGAAATTATTCTTCGTTTTTCTTCTTTTGCTTTATTAAGCCTTTCAGCAACATAACTATCCATGTGATAATATTCACTATGCATTTTATGATTTTTTACATCATCAACTTTTACTGGTCTAAATGTTCCAAGCCCAACATGTAGTGTTATATATAAAATTTCTACTCCCATACTTTCAATTTCTTTTAAAAGATCTTTTGTAAAATGTAGTCCAGCAGTAGGTGCTGCACTTGAACCTAATTCTTTTGCATATACTGTTTGATAACGATTTTTATCTTTTAAGCTTTTATGTATGTATGGTGGAAGGGGCATTGTTCCTAACTCATCTAATATATTTACCAAAAGTCCCTTGTATTCTAGTCTAAAGTGCATTATTCCTTCATCAAATATCTCAGTACAAATTGCACGGATTTTTCCTTCTCCAAATGATATAGCACTTCCAACTTTTATTCTTCTTGCTGGTTTAACTAAACATTCCCATATATCATTTCCAAGATCCTTTAAAAGTAATATTTCTATTACTGCATGAGTTTCTTCTTTTTCACCAATTAATCTGGCCGGAAGAACTTTAGTGTTATTTAAAACCAAACAATCGCCTCTTTTTAAATATTTAGTTATACTTTTAAATACTTCATGTTTTATTGCACCTGTTTTTTTATCAAGTATCATAAGTCGTGATTCATCTCTTTCTTTTATAGGTGTTTGTGCAATTAATTCTTCTGGAAGTTCGTAGTCGAAATCATCGGTTTTCATCGTCATCCCTCTTTTCTTTCATGTATTATACAATATTTATTATAAAAATAAAAGAAAAAGCCTTAGCTTTTTGCTTAAAATAAAGTTCCTTGTCTATTTTTTTCAAAGTGTTGATAGGCTTTTTCTGTTGCTATTCTACCACGTGAAGTTCTTTTTAAGAAACCTATTTGAATTAAGTATGGTTCATACATATCTTCAATGGTTGAAACTTCTTCTCCAATAGATGTTGCAAGCGTTTCAACACCAACTGGTCCTCCATTATATTTTTCTATAATTGTTAAGATAAGTTCTTTATCTGTTTCATCAAGACCTAATTTATCAATTTTTAATCTATCTAAGGCCTTTTTTGTAATGTCTAAGTTTATAGTTTTTAAATCTTCTACAACTGCAAAATCTCTTACTCTTTTAAATAATTTATTTACAATTCTTGGAGTACCTCTACTTCTTTTAGCAAGCTCAATACTTGCATCATTATCTATTTCCATTCCTAGTACTTTACTAGTTCTTTTAGCAATCATAGTTAATTCATCAATTGTATAATATTGCATTTTATTAACAATTCCAAATCTATCTCTTAACGGACTTGTTAAGTCACCTGCTCTTGTTGTTGCACCAACTAATGTAAATGGCGGAAGATCAATTTTAATACTTCTTGTTCCACCTTCTCCACCTAAAATTATATCAAGGGTAAAGTCTTCCATTGCTGGATATAATATTTCTTCTATAAATCTTGGCATTCTGTGAATTTCATCAATGAAAAGAACATCACCTGGCTCAAGATTAGATAGAATTGCCGCTAAATCACCAGATTTTTCTATTGCTGGACCACTTGCTGTTTTAATTCCTACTCCTAGTTCATTTGCTATTATGTATGCAAGAGTTGTTTTACCAAGTCCTGGAGGGCCATATAATAAAACATGATCTAAAGCTTCTTTTCTTTTTTTAGCAGCATTTATAAACACTTTCATGTTTTCTTTTACTTCACTTTGTCCAATATATTCATCTAGGGTTGTCGGCCTTATGGTTTTTTCATATACTTCATCTTTTATTTTATTATCTAAAACTTCATTCATTATATCACCTACTTAAGCAATAGTTTTAAGGCTTCTTTTACTTGTGATTCCAAAGGCATAGAAGTATCTACTTTTCCTATTATAGTTTTATACTCTTTATCTTTATATCCAAGTCCTTGTAATACTAACGCTAAATCTTCATGATTATTAGTTGTACTAATGTTTCCAATATGAATTTTTCCTTTTAAATCAAGAATTATTTGTCTTGCTACTTTTTCTCCTATTTTAGGGAACTTTTTTAAATATAATATATTCTCTCTTTCAATAGCATCAACTATTCCTGATATGCTTCCAGTTGCAAGAAGTGGTAAAGCCATTTTTGGCCCTATTCCCTTAACACTTATAAGGTTTAAAAATAATTCTTTTTCATCTTTATTTTTAAATCCATAAAGACTATACTCATCTTCTTTTATATGATTATATATATAAACTTGGTATTGGTTACCTATTTCATATTCATATGGGTTAGCTACAAATATTTGGTAACCCACTCCATTAACATCAATTACTATATATGTTGATTCAATATCTTTTACTATTCCATTAAAATATGCATACATTATTATCACCTAAAACAATTTTATCACAAACAAATATTTGTGTAAATAAAATTAAAAAGATGTAACGATTTAATCGCCACATCCTTCTATTTAATATTGTCTTCAAAAGTTTCTTTTTCAGCTTTAAGTCTTTCTTGATATGCTCTTGTTAGGGTAAACCTATATGTTGTATTTTCTCCATTAATAATAAAGTATGATTTATTATCAGGATCAACCTCATAGAAAATTATAGGCTTATTTTCTTGTGATTGTGCATCTAATAGTTCTTCAAATTTTGGAACTCTTACTACTGATGATGAATTTTCTCTTATTGATGATGTTGCAGTAACTATATTAGCATCATATTCTTTTAATATTCTATTTAATTCTTTTCTATATGGATCAGAATTTACTTTTCTAATGTATTTATAGATTGAGAAAACTGCTAATGTGATTCCTAATAACATTGATATTATTCCAGGTATTAATACAAGTAAGTTAGTAGATGCTCCAGCATTACTTAATTTTAATGTTCCATTTTGATTTAAGCTATTTGTATCCATCTTGATGTTTATAGTTTGTTCTGATAAAGGAATTGTCATAGATAATGAACTACTATTTTTTAATAAAGGTTTTTCTTTATATTGTCCATTTGTATCTATTACCATTTTTAATGCAAGTTCTGCATTTGCTGATAAGCCATATTCACTTCTAAAAGTTGAAATGTAATTATTATATTTTCCATAGTCTATATCTATATCTTCATTTATTACAAAATTATTATCTGATATCTCAACTAATTTACCTTCTTTTAAAGTTTCTTCTTTATTATATAATAATTTAGTTGTGTCAGCTTTATCTGATACTTTTAAATTGGCAATTATTCTGTATGAATATTTATAATCTAGTTTTTCTGTTCCATGAAGTTCATAATTAAATCTTACGTTTATTGTGTTTATTAAACTAGCAATATACTGCATATCCTTTTCTAGATAACTTGTATCATAATAGTTATTTTCTTTTAGGTAAACTTTGTAATCTATATTACCTGTTTCACTATATGATATTGATTTTACATTATCAACTTTTTTGGAATTTGAGAAACATAGGATTCCAATTAAGACTAAAATTATTGCTGGTAATAATAGTACCAATGGATTCTTATTTACGAACGCAAATCTCTTATTCTCAATTGTATAAACCTTATCACTTTTTATATATTGTATTATTCTATTTTTCACACTAACCACCTCTATCTATTTAATAAATTGTTTATCACTACTGTTGGATAACCAATATATTTAACATTTAAAATAATTTTTCCTATTACTTCTTTTGAATCAACTATCCAATTATCTGGATCTTTATTATTATCTCCTTTAGTTCTATATTTATAAGTTCCATTATTATAAGTCATTTCAATAATTCTGTGCATTACAACTTTGTTTTCTTTCCTAAATACCAACACATCTCCTTCTTTTAAAGTATTTTGTTTTGTTACTCTTTTAACTATTGGCATATCTCCAACATCAAATGTTGGTATCATTGAACCACTTCCAACAGCTAGAAAGAAGTATTTGAATACTCCACTTATTAACATGACAAATACTATTACAAATGAGTAAAATACTACATTGATAATTATTTTAACAACTTTCTTTTTTTTAGGTTTCTTTACTACTTTTTGTTGTTTTTGTTGTTTTGTTGATCTATATCTAATGAAAAACATAAGAAGCAAGAACGGGAATAGGACTCCTAAAATTATTTCAAAGAATGGTTCAATTGTTGGGTATATTGGCAGAAATAGTATTGGAAGTTCTACTACCAATCTATAGATGATTGTTGTTTTATATCCATAGTTAAATGATAGAAAATTAAGCAATGAATTTTTCATTATTGCTGGGAAAATTATCACTGTAACTATTTCAAATATACCTTTAAATGTTGATATATTATCTGTTGTTATTTCACCAAATATATCAATTAATGCAAATAATACTATTGTTGTTATAAACACTAATATATGATTATTGCTCTTGATTAAAAATTGATGTCTTAAAATCTCAGATGCTACTATCATCATTAAAAGTGGTAGGATTACTTTTGAAAACCATTCAAATCCATAAACGTACCCAATTCTTGAAAAGCCAAATATTATACCAAATAGTACAAATACGATTACTTGATACAATACAGTAAATATAGTAACAGCTATATTTATGCTTTTTGTATCTACGTGTTTATCTTTTGCATAGCCAACCAAAAGTATACTCCATGCGATTCCAAACACCATTACTATTGCGTAAAAGTATTCTCTTACTTTGAAAAGATCAAACAGGAAATTATTAAGGGAAAGAATTAATATCAGAAAAATTTGAATTGCTAGAACTTTTATGACGCTTTTTTTCACATTTATTACCCTCCCTTTTATTTTTCTAGTATTGTATAACCTTATTCTTATCCTCTACTAGTAACCCTATTATAATTTTAGCATAATATTTGAATTTTACAATATTTTTTTGTTACTTGAACATTAAAATTTATACTTATTTGTAAAATATGCAATTTTTATATAAAACAAAAAAGGTTATTGAATTCTCAATAACCTTTAGAAATTATTCAATAGTAATTACTACTCCATCTTTTAAGTTTTTGCATATTTTGTTAACATTTTTCTTAAATATTATCATATCGATAATATCTGATAAGGAATAAACAAACAATAAAATTCCCATAAATGATACCATTGCTAGTGCTCCACTTAGTGGACTAACAACAAATAATATACCACATAATATAGAAAGAATAGACATTACAAATGATAAGGCAAGACCATCACAATTAACTAGTAATGAGGTAATTTTTAACTTCATGATACCACTTGTTATAAACCATATTCCCAAAACAATAGGCATCAAAACTGTAAGAGTACTAGGATACATAAGCAATATTATTCCAAGAAGTAATAGCACTATACCAAGAAGTGAAAAATCAAATAATAGCCAAACCTTTCTATATCTAAAATCTTCCACTATCAAATATATACCAAATAGTATTAACAGTATAGAAACAGCATAAGAAAATACTTTCAATGTCATAACTGGATAGATAAATATTACTATTCCTAGAACCATTAATAAAGCTGATATAATTATTGAAAACGTCGTATACTTATTTAATTTTTTTAACATATCAAACACTCCAATCATTTTTACAAGTTAATAATACCATATACTTATTTTAAAGTCATATACATATTTTAACTTTTGTTGATTATCCAACATTATTAGTGTAACAGTTTAGTATTTATTTATACACTTTCTAAAATAATAGACACTTGTATGATATCTTTACTTCTGTAGGATAATTTATTATAATTTAAATGGTGATTTGATGAAGAATAAAACTGATTTAAGAATTGTAAAAACAAATAATGCTTTATTTAATGCTTTATTAGAACTTATGAAAGAAAAAACTTTTGAAGAAATAAAAGTATCCGATGTATGTTCAAAAGCTTTAGTTAATCGTTCAACTTTCTATGCTCATTATAATGATAAGTACGAATTATTGATCGCGTTAATTGATGGGTTGAAAAAAATTTTATTATCGGATTTAAAAACAAATGAAAATGATATAAACACAAAAGAATACTTTATGAAAATGTTAGAATTACTAATAAATCATATTGATCAAAAAAGAAATATTTATACTGCAATACTAATTAACAATAGAAATGGAATTCTTATGGATATCTTATTAGATGTGATAAATAAAGATGTAAGTGAAAGAATTAAGAATAAATCAACTGTATCTGCAAATATTCCAAGTGCTATTATTGCTAAATTTTATTTAGGTGCAATTATAGGTATTGGTGTTGAGTGGCTAGAAAACGGTAATAAGTATACTAAACAAGAATTATTAAATTATTTTGATATATTAATTCCTGATAAAATATAAAAAGTACTAAATTTAGTACTTTTTATAATTTGTATTTTAAATTGATTGAATTTTAGAACCTGTAAACATACCTGTTGTATCAGCGTTTTCTGTTGTCCATCCAGATCCTACTGTTACTTTTTCTAGTGAACTTGTTCCATAAAATGACTTTGACATATTTGTTACTTTACTTGTATTCCAACTACTTAAGTTTATTGTTTTTAATTTAGGACATACAAAAAATATTTGAGATATATTAGTTACTTTTGATGTATCAAAGTTAGATAAATCAATGCTTTCTAAAGCATACATCCATTGGAACATTGATGTCATATTAGTTACTTTTGAGGTATTAAAACTTGATAAATCAAGACTTGTTAGGAGTTTGCAATCGACAAACATATAAGCCATATTAGTTACATTTGATGTATCAAAACTTGAAATGTTTAAGCTAGTTAAAGAACTACAACCATTAAACATACCTGATAAAGTAGTTACTTTTGATGTATTAAAATTTGATAAATCTAGTGATGTTAATGAACTACAATTTGAAAACATTGATGCCATATTTGTAACATTTGATGTATTAAAACTTGATATGTTTAGATTTTTTAATGATGAACAATTTGAAAACATGTAATTCATATTTACTACTTCGGAGGTATCAAAGTTTGATATATTTAATGACACTAATGAACTACAGTCCCTAAATGTATAATCCATAGAAACTGTATTTGAAGTATTAAAACTTGATAAGTCTAAACTTGTTAAACTTTTACAGTTTCGAAACATATATGCTATTGTTGTTACTTTTGATGTATCAAAGTTTGATAAATTTAATGAAGAAAGTGAACTGCAATTATAGAACATTGCATACATATTTGTAACGTTTGATGTATTGAAATTTGATAAATCTAAGTTTTTTAAACTTGTACAGTTGAAAAACATTTGAACTAATGATGTCACTTTTGAAGTATTGAAATTTGATAGGTCAAGACTTGTCAATGAACTACAATTATAAAACGCTAAATTCATACTTGTTATATTTGAAGTATTAAAGTTAGAAAAATCTATGTTTGTTAATTTAGTACAATCTTGAAATATGCTTTGCATATTAGTTGCTTTTGATGTGTCGAGTTGGGATAAATTTACTTCTGTTAATGATGTATTATTTCTAAACATTGAATACATAGATGAATGTCCGTACATTTTATTTCTACTATATATGTATAGTTTTCCTGAATCGTTATATGCTTTTACTTTTCCATCTGTTGATACTATTACTGATGGTAATTTAAAAAATTTTTCTTCTGTATATCCACTTGGTATTTCATCAGAATAAAATCCTATATATGTTATTTTGGTATCTTCTGATTTATATGTCGTATCACTTGTTCCATTTACAAAGTCTTTTATTGTTTTACTAAATGTTTGTCCATCATATAGTGTACTTTCTCCTAGTTCTATCGT
>CAKOSO010000005.1 GCA_934102355.1 uncultured Bacilli bacterium | reverse complement strand
CTTAGTGATCAGGCGATTCAGAATGGAATGGTCGTCGCTTAACGGATAAAAGTTACCCCGGGGATAACAGGCTGATAGCGCCCAATAGTTCACATAGACGGCGCTGATTGGCACCTCGATGTCGGCTCGTCACATCCTGGAGGTGGATTCGCTTCCAAGGGTTGGGCTGTTCGCCCATTAAAGTGGCACGCGAGCTGGGTTCAGAACGTCGTGAGACAGTTCGGTCCCTATCCGTCGTGGGCGTAGGAAAATTGAGAGGAGTTGTCCTTAGTACGAGAGGACCGGGATGAACATACCTCTGGTGTATCTGTTGTCATGCCAATGGCACTGCAGAGTAGCTATGTATGGAAAGGATAAACGCTGAAAGCATCTAAGCGTGAAGCCTCCCTCGAGATGAGTTTTCCCATTTTTTATAAAGTAAGATCCCAGAAAGACTATCTGGTTGATAGGTCAGAAGTGGAAGCATAGTGATATGTTGAGCTGACTGATACTAATAGATCGAGGATTTAACCCTATAAAATGTTTAATATTTAATGAATTTGATGATTCATACATTATCTTAGTTTTCAGAGAATTATTTCTCAAATTTTCTTAGTGACTATAGCGAAGTGGACACACCTGGCTCCATCCCGAACCCAGTAGTTAAGCACTTCAGCGCCGAAGATAGTATAATGCTAAAATAGGTCGTTGCTAAGTTTTTTTTTGTCTAAATTTATTTAATTGACTTATTAACAATTTTGTGATAGATTATTTACATAAAAGCAATGACTGAAAATAAGTAATAATGTAAATTTGAAAAGAGAGTTAGTATTGGTGAGAGCTAACAAAAAACATTATGAAATACATTTCATGAGCTTAAGGTTACGCGATATAGTAAAAGAGTATGAAGAAATTCATAAATTAAGGTGGTACCACGGTTATTTCGTCCTTTGTTTATGAATTTTTTTTATCTAAAAGGAGGTATTTATATGAAACTATATGAAGAATTAAAATGGAGAGGATTAGTAAAAGATGTTAGTTCACCGGAACTAGAAAACAAATTGAATAACGAAAAGTTAACATTCTACTGGGGAACTGATCCAACAGCGGACTCTTTACATCTCGGGCATTATTCATCGCTTATAACAGCGAAAAGATTAGCTAAGGCAGGACACCATCCAATACTTCTAATTGGTGGAGCAACTGGACTTATTGGGGATCCAAGACCGACTGCAGAAAGAGAAATAATATCTAAAGGCGCAGTATTAAATAATATTAAAGGTATAACTAAACAAGTTGATAGTATTTTTGATGGAAAAGCAGAAATTGTTAACAACTATGATTGGATGAAAGATTTTAATTATTTAGACTTTTTAAGAGATATTGGAAAATATATCAACGTAAATTATATGTTATCAAAAGATATTATTAACAGAAGACTTGAAACAGGAATCACTTATGCAGAGTTTTCATATACATTGATTCAAGGATATGATTTTCTACATCTATTCAGAGAAAAAGGATGTACATTACAAGCAGAAGGATCTGATCAATGGGGAAATATTACAACTGGATTAGAGCTAATAAAAAAGATTGAAGGAAAAGAAGCATACGGGTTTACAATGCCACTTGTTTTAGATAAATTTGGTAACAAGTTTGGTAAATCAGAAGGAAATGCACTATGGCTAGATAAAACTAAAACATCAAGTTATGAACTATACCAATATCTAATTAACACTGATGATTCAAAAGTTATTGAATACTTAAAAATATTTACATTCTTATCTAAAGAAGAAATCGATGAATTAGAAGTTATTAACAAAGAAAGACCTGAAGAAAGAAAAGCACAACAAGCACTTGCAAGAGAAATAATTACTGATCTACATGGAAAAGAAGAATATGAAAAAGCTTTAACAATTTCATCATCATTATTCTCTGGAAATATAAAAGATTTAACCGATGAAGAAATAGAAGAAGCCTTTAAAGGTTTTGATATGTACAAACTAGAAAAAAAACCAATAATCGAGTTATTAGTTGATAATAAGATTACATCATCAAAAAGAGAAGCTAGAGAGTTTATAGCAAATAAAGCTATAACACTAAACGGTGAACAAGTAACAGATGAAAACATGCTAATAAATAATGATAGAAAATATAACATAATAAGAAGGGGTAAGAAAAAATACTATATATTCGAAAAATAAAGAGTATAGTTTTTCCTAAAATAAAAAAACCTGGTGATAAGGATGTACAATTTAAGAAAAAACAAAGAAAGAACAATAACACAACTAAATAATATTTTATTTTATGAAGGTGAATCAGGATTTGTTAAAAACTTTAGAAAAGTTATGATTCAGTCACAATGTGAAGAAATAGAAACCATCTTAAAAACAAAAAGAATGCTTAATATCATTATCAAAAATAATTTATTTTGGAGTAATTTTGACCTATTCGAAAAAAGAAAATATGAATTATGTCCATTAATAAGAGAATTATCTGATGAAAATCCTTCATATTTTTTAAAAAACTATAAGGAAATTATTAAGCATTTTGATAGTGATTTCTTTTTTGGATTAATATTATTCTATTCTGAAGAAATAAATAATGGTTCATACGATCTTATAAAATACTTAATAGAAAACAATGTTAAATGTAATTACAATTTAATATTAAGACTCTATATGAAAGATCTTCGTAATATGAAGTTAATTATAGAAAACCTTGATTATTTCTTAAAAGATAATAAAAACCTAATAGAAGCAAAAACTATAATGCAAGATTATGGCATGGATAATGCAGTATATAGTTATATTGATAATAATAAAGATAAAGTAATAAAAGAAATGATTAACAAAAAGCTACAGTTAGCTGATGAGAAGATAGATTCTGAAAATGTTGTGGACTTAGTAAAAGGAATAGCAGAGGAATTACTAGGGTACCAAAATCTAAATTTTCATGATATAAATTATATTGGATGTGGTGGATTCACTGCAGTTTATCAAATTGGTGATAAAGTAATAAAGATTGGTTCAAAAAGAAATAATTTCAAGATGGATGACCATAGGAGATTCTTAAAACCAATATATAGACAAGAAATAAAACATATCAATGGAAAGAACACTTTACTTTGCATTGAAGTAACAGAACTCGTTGATACAAAAGGAATAATTGAAGAGGATGTATATAGAATATATAAAGAATTAAGAGAGGACGGCTTAATTTGGGGAGATGCAAAAGTAGAAAATCTTGGCATCCTATTAAAAGATAATCGAGTTCACTTTGATAATTTAGACCCATCTATAGAAGCAACCGGGTATAGAACAAAAGATGATGAAGTATTAGAAGCAGGAGATATAGTTATAACAGATAATGACTATATATACAAAGTAAAAGATCTAGAAAAAGTTTATAAAAAGGACATACATGAAATAATACTAGATTGCTTTCCATCTAGTATGTTTTTAGAAAGAAAGTATCAAAGAGAAGTAAAGAAAAAGGAAATGGTAAGAAAATGAAAGTAACAATAATTGGTACAGGGGCATATGGTTTAGCATTAAGTTTAATGGTAAATAAAAACACAAAAGATATAACAATGTGGACTAAATTCGAAGAAGAAAAGGATTTATTACAAAAATCTAGATGTAATAAAAAACTTTTACCTGGAGTAAAAATACCAAATAATATTAAATTTACTACAGATTTAAAATATGCTCTAGAAAATGCAACATTAATTATAATAGCTATTCCAACTGCATTTGCGGAAGAAACATGTAAAGAAATAAAAAAATATACAACTAAAGATCAACACTTCTTAATTGCAACAAAAGGAATAAAACAAGATAGTTGTATGTTTATGCATGAAATTGTTTCCAAGGAAATACATACAAGCAAATATGCAGTAATATCAGGTCCATCATTTGCAATAGATATGGCAAATAACTCATCAATTGGTTTATCTCTAGCTGCAAACAATAAAGAAACCAGAAAAATTGTTAAAAAATTATTAGAAGGAGATAGTTTAAAACTAAGAGATTCAAAAGACATTATAGGAATAGAAATCTGTGGAGCAATTAAAAACGTAATAGGAATAGCATCTGGGATGGTATATGGAATGAATTATTCTGACTCAACAAAAGCCATGTTTATAACAGAAACATTAAATGATGTAAAAAAATTAATCTTTTCACTAGGTGGAACTAAAAAAACAATATTATCATTTGCAGGTTTTGGTGATATTTTATTAACATGTACAAGTGAAAATAGTAGAAACTTTAAACTTGGATATTTAATTGGTAGTAAAAAACCTAAAAAAGAAATAGATGATTACATTAATAATACAACCATTGAAGGTTTATATACCCTTACATCAATTCATAATTTATTAAAGAAGGAGAAAATAAGTTTACCAATAATCAATTTGATAAATGATATAATATATGAAAATAAAGATCCAGAAGAATTAGTAAAATTTTTATTAACAAAAAAATAACATTGATAAAATAATGATCAATGTTTTTTTATTTGATTTATGTAGACCTTATGTCCTTAGGTTTTAATTTATTCCTTTTACCAGATTTATTCCAGTTAATATTTGCTAAAAAGCAATATATTCTATTACCCAAAATATCCATAGTAGTTATAATATCATCAGTAGAATCATTTTCTCTTATTACTTTACTAAAGTTATCTAATTTTTTTAGAGCTTTTCTACATACAGGTTTATACTTTTCCTTACCAACTATTTCACCTGCTCCAATAAGTAAAGATCCAGAGTATTTAGCACCTACCTTATCACACCATCTTTTAATAATATTAACTGCAGTTATATTTTGTTCACCTTCTCTAAAACCACAATTAATTATCGTGTACAACTTTTTTTCTTTAATATCAACCTTGTTATCATAAATAAAATCTAGAAAAGAAAGTACTAAAGATGTAGGTGAATCAACATAAAGTGGAAATGCTAATAGAATAGCATCAGATAATTTAATATTATTTAATATTTCTTTATAACTATCCTTTTTTAAACTAAATACATTAAAATTATTCAGATTATTACTTACATAGTTCAAAAAATACAAAGAATTAGGATCAGAAACTTTAGGGCTTCCATTTATTAAAGTATACATTTATCAAGCTCCTTTTCATTTTCAAAATATTTAATTGTATAGTCACTAACATTTAAATTAATAGCATTTGCTTTTACTAAACTTTCAACACAAACTTTATCTTTTGGTGATATATCTCCATAAAAATAACAAGATAGTTTAATTTTATTGTCATATCTACTAAAGTGATGAATGGCATTTGATCTTATCGTGAAATAAGGAAGAACATATCCGATACACCTTTCTAATACTTGTTTGACTTTACTGTCATAGCACCCATATCTGCATTTGCTTATTATTACTAATTCATCTGATTTAGCAATAGAACTTACAATATCAGAATATTCATCATTAAATGCACAATGCATTGGATGTTTTATCCAACAAGAAAAGCATCCGATACAATTATTCTTGCATCCATTTGCTTTAATAAGTTTATCATCATCCTTAAAATTTAATTTACTTAACTCTTTTTTATTAAAATCATGTATTATTGTTCTCATAGTAAAATAATATTTTTTAGTATTTATTTTAGAACAAAAAAACAGCCGAAGCTGTTATTTTTAAAAATGGGGCGATATATGAGGATCGAACTCATGCATACTTGTTCCACAGACAAGCGTGTTAACCACTTCACCAATATCGCCATTAACAAAGTTACTCCTACATTTTATCAATATATTGTAAAAAATGCAAGTATTTCTTATTTAAATGTATAAAAACTCTTAAAAATTAATTTAAGAGTTTTTAGATTGTTGTTTATAGTAATTATATAATTCTTTAAACATAGCAAAATGAACTATTTCTCTTTGCCTTAAAAACAAAAGTGGTTGAATAATATCCTCATCATCAGCTAAGTTTATTAAGTTTTCATATGTAGCCCTGGCTTTTTCCTCGGCTGCCATATCTTCCATCAAATCAGCTAATGGATCACCTGTAGTAGCGAAATATGTTACTGTAAAAGGAACACCATTTGCATCAGTTGGGAAAACAGCTCTTTTATGTTCTGCGTAGTGAGCATCAAGTCCATTTTGTTTAAGTTCTTCAACAGTTGCTCCTTGTAATAACTGTTCTACCATAGTGCAAATCATTTCAACATGTCCAAGTTCCTCTGTACCGATATCTGTTAAAAGAGCTTGCCCTTTAGCATCCGGCATTGTATATCTTTGATTTAGATATCTTAAAGCAGCACCAAGTTCACCATTTGCACCACCATACTGAGTAATAATTGTTTTAGCCATTTTTAGATTCTTTTTCTTTATATTAATTGGATATTGTGACTTTTTAACATAACTAAACATCTAATCTCTTACCTCCCATGGAAAATTGTTTTCATCCCAAGCCCAAGGACTTTGCTTTGTATACTCACTATCTAAACCTATAGGACCATATTTCTTTTCGTAATTTTCTCTTGCTTTATTATACTTACTTAAATAATCAGCACGAATATTAATTATATTAGTATCATTAGGGTTTAAATCTAAAAATAAATTTAAATCAATTAAAGCCTGATTATACATTCTTAAATCAAGTAATAACTTTCCTTTTTCAGTAGTTGGATTTAAATTTTTAGGTTTATAGTTTTTATAAGGTGAATATAGTTCATTAAAAATATTTCCTCTTACTAAAGCTTCATATGGAGTAGCTAAATACTTTCCTTCATTTGCTCTATAATCATATACCTCTTCAATAGCTTCTGGATACAAATCTTTATCATAATCGTTATAATTGTTCATAATTAATCCTCCTAGCTTATAGTATGAGTATGATAATTTCATGTATGGTTTTTTTACCTAATATCTTGTTTTTTTAAAAAAATAGTGATAATATTATATTATAAATTAGTAATAATTACTGATTTTAGAAAGGAAGATACAATTGAATAATTCTAAACAAAGGAATCTAATTTTATCAATAATTAATGAAAGTAATGACCATCCAACAGCAAATGAAATATATGAGATATCAAAAAAAACAATTCCTAATATTAGTTTAGGAACAGTTTACAGAAACCTAAATCTTCTTGTTGAACATGGAATGATAAAAACAGTAAAAACAAATGATAACATGGAAAGATATGATAAAATCTTTAATAAACATAATCATTTTATTTGTAATAAGTGCAATAAAATATATGATATTTTTAAAGAAAATGAAAATAAGAAACAAAGTATTAATGGTCATACAATATTAGATATTGATATAACTTACAGTGGAATTTGTGAAAATTGTATTAAATCTTTAGAAAATAATAAATAAAGGAGAATATTTTATGGAATTAAAAGGAAGTAAAACAGAACAAAATTTAATGACTGCTTTTGCAGGAGAATCACAAGCAAGGAATAAGTATACATATTATGCTTCAAAAGCAAGAAAAGATGGATATGAACAATTAGCTGCAATCTTTGAAGAAACTGCTAATAACGAAAAAGAACATGCAAAGATATGGTTTAAGGAATTGCATGGTGGTGAAGTTCCATCAACAGAAGAGAATTTAATTGATGCAGCAAATGGAGAAAACTATGAATGGACTAGCATGTATAAGGAATTTGCTGAAACTGCAAGAGAAGAAGGATTCACAAGATTAGCATATTTATTTGAAGAAGTAGGAAAAATTGAAAAAGAACACGAAGAAAGATATTTAACATTGTTAAAAAATGTTAAAAATGATGAAGTTTTCCACAAGAATGAAGATAAAATATGGGTATGTAGAAATTGTGGACATGTTTATGTAGGAAAAGATGCATTAGATGTATGCCCAGTATGTAATCATAAACAAAGTTATATGGAAGTAAAAGCAGAAAACTATAAATAAAAATGAAGAAGTATATTTGTCCAATGTGTGATTATATTTATGATGAGAAAAAAGAAAAACATAAATTTAATCAATTGAAAGGTGATTTTACATGTCCATCATGTAATGCACCAAAAGAAATCTTTGAATTAATAGATGAAAGTGAAGAAACACTAAGTGATGAATTATTTCAAAATGCTGTAGTAATTGATAATGATAACACATCAATAGAAAGAGACCTAAGTAAATGTGTTGACTGTGGAGTATGTAAAAAAACCTGTATAAAAAGGGAAGGTATAGATTTTGAAAACAATGGCATGCTTTGTGTTAATTGTGGACAATGCCTAATATCATGTCCAATGAATTCAATAATAAGTAAAAGCCCTATTAAAAAAATAGAAGAAGCACTATCATCAAATAAAATAATGATTGCCTATACAGCACCAGCTGTAAGAGTTTCACTAGGTGAAATATTTAAAATGGAACCAGGATTATTTTTACAAGATAAATTAGTAGGACTTCTAAGAATGCTAGGGTTTAATTATGTATTTGATACAACATTTGGGGCAGATCTTACTATAATGGAGGAAGCAAAGGATTTATTAGAAAGAATTAAAACTAATAAAGATCTTCCAATGTTTACCAGTTGCTGTTCTTCTTGGGTAAAATATGCTGAAATTAATTATCCACAAATATTAAAAAAGCTATCAACATGTAAAAGTCCAATTGCTATGCAAGGAATAATGGTTAAAGAATACTTCTCCAAGATTAAAAACATAAACAAAGAAGATATTTTTACCGTAGCTATAACACCATGTACAGCTAAAAAGTATGAAATTGAAAGAGAAGAAATAATTGGAACTGATGCCGTATTAACAATTAGAGAACTAGCAGATATAATAAACGAAAAAGGTATAGAATACAAAAATATTAAAAAAAGTAAATTTGATAAAATTATTGGAAATGGAAGTAGTTCAGGACTTATATTTGCAAATACCGGCGGAGTTTCTGAAGCAGTATTAAGAACAGCATACTACTTAGAAACTGGCAAAAACATAGACAAAAAACATCTTGAATTTAATGATATTAGAGGGTTAGAAAATGTAAAAGAAACTAGCTTCAAACTAGGAAATAAAGAAATTAATATTTGTGTAATAAATGAAATGTCATCAGCAATACCAATACTAGAAGATGTGAAAGATAATAAATCAAAATACCATTTCATAGAGATAATGAATTGCTATGGAGGTTGCATTGGTGGAGGAGGCCAACCTAAAGTTTTAGCAGCAAATGAAAGAGATACTAAAACAAAAAGAATGGCATCAATTTATAAAAAAGATAATAAATCTAGAGTTAAATTTTCACATGAAAATAAGGAAATAAAAAAAATATATAATGATTTCTTAGACTATCCTCTTAGTGAAAAATCAAAAGAATTATTACACACTACATATTTTGATAAATCAAGTTATAAAAAAAATGCTAATAAATAGCACTTAAAGATTTTTATTCATTGTAATAAAAGTCTTTTTTTAATTCCTTTTCTTGCTCAAATTGTTGTTCAAATTCTTTATGAAGCTTAGGAATAGCCTTTTTTATTACATCAGGATATATAGTTTTAGAATTTAATATAGCTTTTTCCACATGCTCAATAGTAACAACCTTTTCATTATTAAATATAGCTTCAGAAAAAGCTTGTGATAACATAGTTAATGCAACATCTGGATATCTACCAGCAGTTTCATAAACTCTATTAAATTCTTTATTTACTTCAACAATAAACCTCATTATTTTTTCTTGAATAAAGTTTGTATAAGCCATTTTAGCTTTAGTCTTATACTCAATCTTCTTTAATGAACCCATTAGTATTTGAACTGTTTCTTCTTCAGTAGGTTCTTTAATATCTATTCTTTGAAACCTTCTAGTGAATGCTTTATCTCTTAAGATATATTTTTCATATTCATCGGATGTAGTAGCACCAATTACTTTAATATCTCCTCTTCCTAGACCAGTCTTAAACATATTAGCAAAATCCAAAGAACTATCACTATTAGAATTTATAAGAGTATGAATTTCATCTATAAACAATATGAATTTTTGTCTTTGTTTTATCTCATCCACTAAAGCTTGAATACGAGTATCACCAGTATCTTTTACAGTACCCATTAAAGCTTGTGTATCAATCTTAACAATTGTATATCCTTTTAGTGCATCTGGTACTTCATCTCTTTGAATAAGGTAAGCTAAACCTTCAACAATAGCAGTTTTACCAATACCAGGTTTACCAGTAAGAATTGCAGACTTATCCGGTGTTAATAACACTAAACACAAATTCTTAATTTCTTCACTTCTTCCTATAGCAGGATTAGTAATATATTCCTTCTCAGTAAAGTTATCACCATAACGATCTATAATACTTGTCTTTTCATTTTCCATGATTATCATCCCTTTACAAATATCTATTATTAGTATATAAAATTTTAACAATTTATACAATAATTAAATAGCCAATATTAACAAAAAATAAATAACAAATTTACAGTAAAATATTTACGCAATATTAACTGTAAGTCCATAACTATGCATTAATAAGTTTATTTTTATGAAATAAAAAAACTAAATTTTTAACAAGACAAAATATGACAATAAAAATTATAAAAGTGTAAAGAATAATAAAGATAAGGAGAACATATGAAAAATAAAAAAAATATATTTATTAGCATTATATTAACTTTATGTATTTGTATTTTAGCATTCTTATTATTTTACAAATATTATTTATCAAATAAAGTAACAGAAAAAGTAAGTAAGGAAGTAACTGTAACAGATACAGGAATTGCGGATTCAGTGGAAAAAGTATATGATTCAGTAGTTACTGTTGAAAGCTATATAAATGGGAAATTATACTCTACCGGAACTGGATTTGTGTTTGACTCGAATGGTTATATACTTACTAATTACCATGTAATAAAAAATTCAACAGAAATAAAAGTTATATTAACAAATGGGAATAATGTAGAAGCAAAAGTAATTGGTCAAGATTCATATTCTGACATTGCGGTATTATCAATTCCTAAAAACTACGTTATACAAGTAGCATCAATAGGCAGTTCAGAAGATTTAAGAGTAGGTGATACAGCATTTGCAGTTGGAGCACCAATTGATGCATCAACTTATTCATGGACAGTAACAAGAGGAATAATTTCTGGAAAAAATAGAGAAGTTGAAGTACTTGATGAAAACAAACAAGCTCATTTAATGGAAGTATTACAAACAGATGCAGCAATAAATGAAGGAAATAGTGGAGGTCCACTTTGCAATTCAAATGGAGAGGTAATAGGCATAACAAATATGAAACTTGCAAGCTCTAATATAGAAGGTATGGGATTTGCAATTCCTATAGAAATAGCAAAAGAATATGCAAATAAATTTATTGATGGAGAAAAAGTTGAAAGGCCATATCTTGGAATATCTATATATGAAAAAAACGAAAACAATGAGAATGTGATTTTCGTTGTATCAGTAGATGAGACATCAGAAGCATATAAGTCTGGTTTAAGACAAGGAGATATTATAAAAAAGATAAATGATGTTGAAATAAAAGACAATACACATTTTAAATATCAATTATATAAATACAATATTGGAGAAAAAATAAGAGTGCTAATAAAAAGAAGCAACAAAGAAAAAACAATTGAAATATTGTTAAAAAATAAAAGTTAAATACATATACTTTAGTGTATAATGTAAAAATAAATGTCAAAAATTGTAGACAAATAATATTATTTTCGTTATAATCAAATCATAATTATGAATAGGAGGTTAATTATGGAAAACAAACAATCAAACTCTTTAGCAATAGTTGGTTTAGTTCTTGGTATTATATCAATCGTATTCCCATGGATACCATATCTTACCTATGTAGCACTACCAGCAGGAATCGTTGGTATCGTTCTAAGTGCTAAAGGACGTAAAATTGGAACTGGAAAAGGAATGGCAACAGCAGGATTAGTTTTATCAATTATTGGTGTAGTTCTATCTGGAATCGTAGTTTTATGTACAGTTTGTGCTCTTGGAGCTTTAGGATGTGCTGCTGCAGCGCAATAATTAATAAGATAAAAGCCTTGTAAATCTTTTTACAAAGCTTTTTTTGTTTGTTATAATAAAAAAGAGGTGAAAATATGTATCCTATTATTAAAATTTTTAATCGAGAAATACCAACGTATGCAATTATGGCATTGGTAGGTATATTTGTATCAGGAATATATGCAACTAGAGCAATAAATAAAAAGAAAAAAGATGATAACGAAGTAATTTTTATGCTACTAATTGCAACAATTGGAGTATTTATAGGAGGACATCTTTTATACGGAATAGTAAATTTTGGAGAAATTATAAATATTTTTAAAAATATAAAACAATATAGTGGATTTATTTCGTTTGCTAAAGATTTATTAGTATTATTCTCAGGCCAGGTATTTTATGGTGGATTAATTGGTGGAATAATAGCGGGCTTAATATATGCTAAAAAGAAAAAACTAGATAGCGATTATTATGATATTATGGCTCCTACAATACCATTATTTCATTCATTTGCAAGAATTGGATGTTTTCTAGGTGGATGTTGTTATGGTATTCCATCAAAATTTGGATTTACATATCATAATGCCATAGTAGAAAGTGCCAATAATATATCGAGATTTCCAGTTCAATTACTAGAAGCTTTTCTAAACTTTATACTGTTTTTAGTTCTAAATAAATTCTTTAAGAAAGAAAAATTCAAATCAAATTTAATGTATATATATTTATATTCATATGCAGTAATTCGTTTTTTACTTGAATTTTTAAGAGGAGATACATACAGAGGAAAATTTTGGATTTTTTCAACATCACAACTTATAAGCATTTTAATTATAGTAATAGTAACAATAATCTTACTTATAAAAAACAAAAAAAGTAAAAATAAAATAAAAGCAACTGTCAATTGACAGACTAATTAAAAAAACAGAAACCCCATGAAATAGGGGTTTTAAAATATAAAAAAAAGAAAAAAGACAAAAAACAGCAAAAAGTTGCAATTGCAACAATATTTCGCTTTTTGAAACGCTATACTAAAAACATAAAGTAGGAGGTAATTTTATGAAAATTGTAAAAAGAGATGGTTCTATTGTTGATTATGATAGAGAAAAAATTAAAATAGCTATTAGTAAAGCGAATAATGAAGTAGAAAAAAAAGAAAGAGCGACTGATGCAGAAATAAAAGAAATAATTAAATACATTGAATCTTTAAATAAGAAAAGGCTTCTTGTTGAAGATATCCAAGACATAATTGAAAAGAAATTAATGAGTTTTGGAAAGTACGATTTGGCAAAAAAATACATTGTTTATAGATACACACGAGAACTAGTAAGAAAATCAAACACAACTGACCAATCAATAAAAGAACTCATTGATGGCGAAAGTGAATATTGGAATACTGAAAATTCAAATAAAGATGCAAAAGTAGTAACAACTCAAAGAGATTATATAGCAGGTGTTACGAGTACAGATATAACAAGAAGATTTTTGCTTTCAGAAGATATAGTGAAAGCTCATGATGAAGGAATAATTCATTTCCATGACGCAGACTATTTTGCACAAAATGCATTACATAACTGTGATTTGATTAACCTTGAAGATATGCTTCAAAACGGTACAAATATAAATGGCGTAATGATTGAAAAACCTCATAAATTCTTAACAGCTATGACAATAGCTACCCAAATTATAACAGCAGCATCATCAAGTCAATATGGTGGGGCTACAGTTACAATGACACATCTTGCACCATTTGTAAGAGAAAGTCATAAGAGATACTTAAAAAAGTATAAAGACTGGGGATTAAGCAAAGAACAGTGTGAAAAGTTTGCTAAAGAAGACTTGCTTAAGGAAATAAAAGATGGAGTACAAACATTTCAATATCAAATTAATTCAATGACTACAACAAACGGACAAGCACCTTTCTTAAGTGTATGTTTATATTTAGGAGAAACAGAAGAATATAAAGAAGAATTAGCACTTATAATCAAAGAAATTTTAGAACAACGTATTTTAGGAATGAAGAATGAAAAAGGTGTATATATAACACCAGCATTTCCAAAATTACTATATATTCTTGAGGAAGACAACATTCATGAAGATAGCAAATACTATTATTTAACAGAATTAGCAGCAAAATGTACTGCAAAACGTATGGTACCAGATTACATTTCTGAAAAAGTAATGTTAGAGTTAAAGAAAGATAAAAACGGAAATGGAAACTGCTATCCATGCATGGGTTGTAGAAGTTTCTTAACACCATATGTTGATAAAGATGGGAAACCAAAATATTATGGAAGATTTAATCAAGGTGTTGTAACAATAAACCTTGTTGATGTTGCATTATCATCTGAAAAAGATCCAGAATTATTCTGGAAAATACTTGATGAAAGACTAGAACTATGTCATAAAGCATTACAAAAAAGGCATGAAAGATTAAGCAATGCAACATCAGATGTTGCACCAATACTATGGCAACATGGAGCTTTAGCAAGACTTGAAAGAGGAGAAAGTATTCATCCATTATTGCATGGAGGATATTCAACTATATCATTAGGTTACGCTGGACTTTATGAATGTGTTAAATACATGACTGGAAATAGTCACACAGATAACGGAAAAGGAAAAGAATTTGGTCTTGCTGTAATGCAAAGATTAAATGATAAATGTAAAGAATGGAAAAAAGAGGAAAACATAGATTATAGTGTTTATGGTACACCAATTGAATCAACAACATATAAATTTGCCAAAGCTCTTAAAAAACGTTTTGGAGTAATAAAAGGAATAACAGATAGAGATTATATTACTAATTCATATCATGTTCCCGTATTTGAAGAGATAGACGCATTTACAAAACTAAAATTAGAAAGTGAGTTTCAAAACCTATCTCCAGGTGGAGCTATATCATATGTAGAAACACCAAACTTAACTAACAATATTGATGCAGTAATGGAAATAATCAAATTTATATATGACAATATCATGTATGCAGAATTAAATACAAAGTCAGACTATTGTCAAGCTTGTGGATATGATGGTGAAATACTACTAGATGATAACCTAGAATGGTATTGTCCAAATTGTGGCAACAGAGATCATGCAACATTAAATGTAGCACGTCGTACATGTGGATATATTGGAAGTAACTTCTGGAATAAAGGAAGAACACAAGAAATAAAAGAAAGAGTAATTCATGTTGATAATAAGGATCTTGAGGAAGAATGAGATATAATAAAATAAGAAAAATGGATATATCAAATGGCCCTGGAATAAGAATTTCAATATTTATGCAGGGATGTACATTTAACTGTCCGAATTGTTTCAACAAAGAAACACATGATTTTAATGGAGGAAAAGAATTTACAGAAGATACCATTAATAAAGTACTTGCATTAGCAGATAAAGATACAATAAGAGGATTATCAATTCTTGGTGGAGAGCCAATGCACCCAAAAAACATTGATGGAACTCTAAAATTAGCAAAACAATTTAAAGAAAAGTATCCAAATAAAGATGTTTGGGTATGGACTGGATTTGAATTTGAAAAACTAAAACATGAAAATTTAAAATATATTGATGTAATAGTAGATGGCTTATTCAAAGAAGAACTTCACAGTCCAAACTTAAAATGGAAGGGTTCATCAAACCAAAGAGTAATTGACGTACAACGAAGTTTAAAAGAAAATAAATTAATATTAAAATAGCATTCGAAGAGAATGCTATTTTTTAATATACTTCAACAAGAGTTCCTACTGGAGCCATATTATAAATAATTTTTGCTGTTTCATATGGAAGATTTATACATCCATGGGAACCAGAATAAGTATAAACAGATCCACCAAAATTACTTTGCCATAAAGCATCATGTAATCCAATATCTCCAGTTATAGCCATCCAATAGTTAACATAAGATTTATAATCAGGTCCAACCAAATAAGTATTTGTAGCTTTAGAGTAAATATAAAATGTTCCTCTAGGAGTATCATTAACACCTTTGCTCCCAGTAACAATATTACTTGCAATAATTAACTCATCGTTATAATAGAACCATAATTTTTGTTCGTTTATAGAAACAAGAACATAGGTAGTTTGTCCTTTATAAAGATGTTTACTTTCCTTTACTTCTACTATTCTTTCAGTTGCAGCAACATTTCCTTTTCTATCACTTACTGAATAAACAAGTTTATATTGACCGGCTGTAGAAAAATCAACATTACCAGTAGTTACTATTTCTGAAGAAATATCGCCATCAACATTATCAATAGCACTAGCACCTGGATCTTTAAAATTAGAACCTATATAAATAGTAATTTTTTCTTCCCCATTAAGTTTTATAACTGGAGGAACATTATCAACTACAATTATATTTCTTTTAACACTTCTTTTAGCTTTATTATTTCTATTAGAAATAGTGTAAATTACCTCGTATTTACCAACTTTAGAAGTATCAACATTACCAATTATTTTAATTTTTGAAGAAATATCTTCATTATTTTCATATGCTTTAGCACCTTTTTCTATATATGATTCTCCTATATTTAGTTCAATTGTTTTTTCTCCAACAAGTTCAATTTTAGGAATTGAAAAATAGGATAATATAAAGAAAAAAGCATAAATAAGTAAAAACGCAAAACCTACACAGTACAGGGTTATAATAATAAACAACACTTTTTTATTCAATTAAACTCCTCCTATTCTAAAAAAAGTATAACATCATATGCTAAAAAAAACATTAAAAAGTCTAAAAATATTTTTTTGTCCTCCATAGCAAGTGTAAAGTTTCATAGAATATAATAGAAAGGAAGAAGAATATGATAGAAAAAAATGATGATTGTTATAGGAAAAAGACAAAGCCATATAACATAACATATATAGGTATTCCTGGTCCAGCCGGACCAAAAGGAGATAGAGGGCCACAAGGGGAAAAAGGAAAGGATAGTTTTACAGTGCTACGTTCAGCATATTTAGTTACCTTTAATGATGAAGCAGGGGCAGGAAAAGAAGTAGCGAAAGAAACTAATCTACCAATAACAAGAAAAGAATTGGATGTTACTGATTTAGTAACTTTAAATAAAGATAATACCATTAAATTCAATGTCCCTGGGTACTATAAAATAACTTTTGTCGTATCAGCGACAATAAAAAAAGAAGACGATATGTTTAATCCGGATACTGATTTTATAACTTTGGGATTTAAGCAAAAAGATACAGATTTAATTTATGTAGGAGCAAGCAAATGGGTAAATGCTGAAACAGGAACACAGATTGTCAGCCAAGGTATCGTAGCGGTAACCAATACAGATAATTTATATGAACTTACAAATTTGGGAAGCAATAATATTTTTCTAAAAGCACCAGATTTAGAAAATATTATGTCTTCTTCATATTTTGCCAATTCATTATTAACAATTATTATTGATTATTTAGGCATAAAATAAACTTAGAAGTAATACACAAAATAACTATAAAAACAAATAATAAAAAGGCATACTATTATTTTTAGTTTCTATTATAAAGGTTTATTCAATTTTATATGTATTACATAAATTATAGTAAAGGAATTATGAAATATTCTTTTATAGTTTAACGGGAGGGAAAACACTAATGAATAATTGTAATTGTAATAGTTATGAAAAAATAAAAAAAAAGATAGAGGAAGAAAATAGAAGATGTAAGTATTATTATATTCAAGGTCCCAAAGGAGAAAAAGGAGAACCCGGAGAGCGAGGACCAAAGGGTGAAGATGGTGCTGCTACCATTGAAATAGGAAATACAATAACAGGAGAACCTAATACGGAAGCTATGGTTGAAAATGTAGGAACAAACACAAATGTCATCTTGAATTTTAAAATACCTAGGGGTACAGATGGTATTTCTGGAGATAAAATTATTGTGGGGGAAACACAAACTTTAGATGCTAATGCAAGAGCAAAAGTAGTGGATACCAAGATTAATAATGTTCACACTTTAGACTTTTATATACCGCAGGGATTTGATGGTGCTGATGGTGAAAAAGGTATACAAGGAGAAAAAGGAGAACCCGGAGAGCGAGGACCAAAGGGTGAAGATGGGAAGAGTGAAAAAATTGTTGTAAAAAATACAGAAACAATAGAATCAGATAAAAAAGCTGATGTAAAAGATAACTTTGATGGTACTACTCATAATTTAACTTTTTTAATTCCTAAAGGCGAAAAAGGAGATGCTGGTCCACGAGGAGAAATGGGATCCATCGGACCACAAGGTCCAAGTGGAGTTGCTTTACTAGACGCTTATGCAAGCATCTATGAGGATAATGGAAATTCTTATTCTTTGACTCCTAATGTACCAAATCAAGTTGAACTAGGTAAAACATCACAAAATAAAAACGTTGATACTTCATTTACAAATGCACTTAAAATTCAAAACGATGGCATATATAAAATAGATTACTTTTTTTCGGCAATTTCATCTACTACTGCCGACATATCAGTAGAAGCCAGAAAGGATAATATAACTATAGCAGGCACGAAAATCGTTAGAAAAGCAAACAACCAAGAACACATTACATTTGTTGGCAGCATAATTATAGACTTAGATAAAAATAATATTGTTGATTTAGCTGTATCATCATCAGCTGTTGTTACACTTACGCCATACGATGAAACAGTTTCTTATTTAAATATAATGAAAATTGATTAAACAATAAGAATGTTGGGTTTTAAGTAAAACAAATTAGAACTTAATATAAAATGAGAGGGGGATAATTATGAATGATAATTGCAATTGCGATAATTACAAAAAACTAAAAAGAAAAATTGAAGAAGAACAAAAAAAATATAAAATTTGTTACATTCAAGGCATGCGAGGTGAAAAAGGTGAAAGAGGAGAACAAGGACCAACAACAATAGTTGTAGGTTCAACTAAAACTATAGATGAAGGACTAGACGCCAAAGTTAGTAACGTCGGAACGCAAGAAGATGTTATATTAGATTTTGAAATACCTAGGGGTGAAAAAGGCGAAAAAGGAGAACAGGGAATTCCTGGAGTCCAAGGACCAGAAGGAAAAAAAGGTGATATTGGTCCCCAAGGAATAAGAGGAGAAAGAGGAGAACAAGGACCATCTACTATTAAGGTTGGTTCTACAGAAACTGTTGAATCCGACGTAGAAGCGCAAGTTACTAACATTGGTACACCGACGGACGTTATCCTAGACTTTAAAATACCAAAAGGCGAAAAAGGCGAAAAAGGCGATATTGGTCCAAGAGGAATGCCGGGTGAAATAGGAAGAACAGAACATATTGCTATAGATGAAACGGAAACAATAGAACCTGGAGAACCAGCTACTGTTATGGATACTTTCGAGAATTGGGTACATCATTTAGCTTTTTCAATCCCCAAGGGCGAAAAAGGCGATATTGGTCCACAGGGGCCAGCAGGTCCGCCTGGAACAGAATTTATATCTTCTTACGGAATTAGATATTCGATGGCAGATACACAAATTACCTTACCACAAGGAGTAGACACAATAATTCCATTGCCCGAAAAGGGAGTCTCCTTTCTTACAGAATATCCAGATGGAAATTCTATTAAGATAAAAGAGAGCGGGGTTTATTTAGTTTCATATTTATTGTGCGGCGCAACTAATGAAGAATGTTCTATAACTATGTCTGTTAGGGCAAATGATATATTACAACCTGCTACTAGTGCAACAAGCGAATTTAGTGCTCAAATGATTAATAATATAAGTGGAACAACTATCGTGTCATTACAGCCAAATGATCTTATAACTTTAAATGTTAAATCATCTAAGGCTGTTAATTTAAAATTCAACGGGAGCACTAACGCAATGTTAAGTATTACTAAAATACATTAAGAATAGAAAAAACTCTATTCTTTTTAATTACGTCATTTTTAATTTTTAACATAAATTATTATAAAGGAAGGTGATAATTATTCAAATAATAGATAATAATACAGTTGTTGTTACAACTAGTGATGAATTAAAACAAGCAATAAGTGAAAACAATAATTATGACTATATTTATTTAGGAAATGATATTGCTGCAACAAGTGGTTTTATTATAAATAGTAATAAAAGTAAAATAACAATTGATGGAACATATAACAATATAAAATACACATATACAAATACTTTAAGTTTAGAAGAAGAAGCTATAAGAGCTAATACAACTAATAAAAAGATAATATTAAAAAATATGAACATAATATCTTCCCATGGATATGGTGTTGTATTTGTTCCATCTCATCCCAATTATTCTAATGTAATAGTAGAGTATAACAATGTAAACTTTAGTGGAATAGAACTTTCACAAAATTATTATGGAACAACTAAAATTGTTGATTCTGTTATAGAAGTAAAAGATACTAATAATGTCCCAGCACAAAGAGCATGTGATTCAAATAGAATTATAATAGACGGTACTTCTACAATAACAAGTAGTTCCAATACTAATACAATTTTTTTCTTTAATGATGTTATACCATCTATGGTTAAAATTATGCCAAATAGCAGAGTAAGTATTACAACCGACAAGGAATTTATGAATGGAACAAATAGACTTGATTTAATAGTAGGTCATGGAGCTGAATTTCTTTTAACGACTGGTAATGGGTTTGCTAAAACAACAACACATGGTGCTAGAAATGTTTTGATTGAAGAAATGGCCAATTATACATTTATTGAAAAAAGTCATCAAAGAGTGCCTATGTGGGCTGTATTTGGAGA
Source organism: uncultured Bacilli bacterium (assembly GCA_934102355.1). Taxonomy (GTDB): domain Bacteria; phylum Bacillota_I; class Bacilli_A; order RF39; family UBA660; genus CAKORS01. Next base: position 38,617 of record CAKOSO010000005.1, on the reverse strand, counting down.
TTTTATAGTTAAAGAAGGAGCAAGTATTTCAATAATAAACACATATATGACTACACCATCTGATAACTACAATATATATTTTAAGGGAACAAATCAAAAGTTTATATTAGATAATCCGAAATATGTAAATATTTATACTAAAAATGCAAGTGCTGTATATACGAATAATCCTGTCAATTTTTCGTTTAAATTTACGAGGATAAATATGTGGATATATGCGCTTGATTATACTTCTGCCTGCAGCATTGATGACACTCCAGCTTTTTATTGGTATAAAGAAAATAATCTAGCGGAAATAACAGGCGTACTAAATCAAGATAATACCACTATTACATCGCATAATTTTACAGATTCTGAGTTAAGTTCGATATCTGATATAAATAGCTTTTCATTTCAAGACAAAAAAATATTAACAATAGGGCTACTTAAGATAAATGTTCATCCAATCACTAATTCTACAAATTCTATATCAGGGCATACTATACCATACGCAAACATTAAAATAGAATATGATAATAAAATTTTGACAGTATCAGCGGATGAAAATGGTCTGTTTGAAGCAAATATTGATTCTAATATTTCAGATAACACAAGAATTAAAATAACTTCATGTTTAAATAGTTGTTTTACTGAAAGAAAAGTAACTGTACCTTTTGTAGGAGAATTAACCCTTTTAAAAGCAACAGAAAATATTCCTTTTAGTATGATACCATCATCTAAGAGTCCAATTGTTTTGCCCAAAAAAAATGAAACAGTAGTAACTGTGGTTGATAGTAGAATAAATAGTTCTAATTGGAAATTATATTTAAATTATATAAATCCAATGATAGAAAGAGATGGAAAAGTGCTAATAGATTCATTATTCTTTAAGAAATTTAATAATGAAGAAATAGCACTAAAAACAAATAAAAAATTGATATATGAATCAAATGATAACGGAGGCAATGTAAATGTCAGCACTGTTACCTTTTCTACTGATAAAGGATTATTTCTAAAACCTAGCGAATCTTTACTAGAAGATGAAGATTATTCTACCATGATTATTTGGAGTATTGAGGAATAATGCCTTTACAAGAAATTAAAAAGATTCATAAAATATATTGTAATGAGGTGACTAAATATGACAAAAGATTATATTTATATAAAATTTTGTAGTAATGATAATATAAGTCCAAGTAACTTAAAAGTTAAACTAATAAACAAATGTAATAAGATTGTTTTTTGTGGAAAAACAGATTATTTTGGAAGAATAAAAATGCCAATACGTGATAACGAAGTATATATACTAATTATATATTCTAATTTATCAATTATAAAAATACCTTTAATAGCAAAAAAGAATAAGCTTTATTGCATAAATATTAACAATAATAATTTAAACAATGGGAAACATCTTATTACAATTATACTAACGGATAAATATAATCCAAATATAAAAATAAAAGGAGGAAAAATGATATTATGGCAAGACACACAGTCCCAATAACTAATGGTAAAGGGAGCATTGAATTAGTCAATGGTACATATAAGGCAAGTGCAGTAGTAGAAGGATACGATGTTTCTACGCTCAATCCTAACAGCGTCACATTGGTAGAGGGAACAGATTCATATGCGTTTACAATAAGTGCGAAAGGTATTTTGACTCTTCATGTAACGGATACAGGAGATAAAACAACAGGAGTGCAAGTAGTGGGCGCTAGATTTGTAAGAACAGATAGTACAGGAAATATTCAAACAGCAGAGATCATAACAGATGTTGATGGCAATGCAGTATTTAATAATGTTCCATTTTCTCAATCCGGAAATATAAAAATATATTATAAACAAGTAGCTAGTGATGGTGGGCATACATTTGATGATAGTGTAAAGTCAGTTATAATGGATAATGAGACCAAAATTGTTGAAATCGCTAATCCTCAAGCACCAGTAAGAAACCTTACTTTGACAGACGCTAGTTTCCCTAATATTTTAATAAAGGATGGAGAAATAATACTTGAAGACAATTAAAAATTATTTTAAGCAAGAAAAAAAGACTATTTAAGTACTAAATGTAAAAAAATAGAAATTTAACAAACCCACATCTAAAAAATGTTGGGTTTTATTTATGAGTATTATTTTTTATGCTTTAAGCATTAGAAAAGGTATACTCTTGTTGGGACTTTTTTACAATCTTAAAATTTCTTTAACATGATTTAACCTTTTTAAATATATTTTCAAAAAGCATATATTATATGTCTATATTTATTTAATCGCATTTGAATTATACACCATTTAATATTTGAATAAAAATCTCCTAAATAACAATGACTAACTAATCATTATTTCTACAGTATAACTGTTTAACCTTATCATAAAAAAATCTCTATATAGCATTAATTTAGAAAGAAAAAAACTTTTTAAAGCATCTCTTTTATTAAATTCACTAATTTCTAATTTTTTGAAAACATCATAACCTAAAATTTCATCTTTTTATTTTTAACAAAATATGTTAAACTACAAAAAGCAGAGGTGGTACTATGTTAAAGGTACAAAATGTTAGTTTAAGATTTAATACTAAAGTTTTGTTTGAAAATGTAAACTTAGAATTTAAAAATGACAACTGTTATGGAATAATAGGGGCAAATGGGGCAGGTAAATCAACATTTTTAAAACTATTAAGTGGAGATTTAGAAACAACAACAGGAGAAATAGTAATTGGAGCAGGTGAAAGAATTTCAGTTTTAAAACAAAATCACAATGAGTTTAATGAATACACGGTATTAGATACAGTAATTATGGGCAATTCTAAACTTTATAACATCATGAAAGAAAAAGATGCACTATACATGAAAGAAGATTTTACTGAAAAAGATGGAATAAAGGTGGCAGAATTAGAAGAAGAATTCTTAAATCTAAACGGATGGCAAGCAGAAAGCGATGCAGCAACTCTTTTATCTGGACTTGGTATTGAAAATGATTTATTAGAAACCAAAATGGAAGACTTAAAAGATTCATTAAAAGTAAAAGTATTACTAGCAAGAGCACTTTTTGGTAATCCGGACATACTTCTACTAGATGAACCAACAAATGGATTAGATGCTAAATCAAAAATGTGGTTAGAAGAGTTTTTAATTAATTTCAAAAACACTGTACTAGTAGTTTCACACGATAGACATTTTTTAAACAAAGTATGTACATACATGCTTGACATAGATTACCAAAAAATAAATCTCTTTGTTGGTAACTATGACTTTTGGTATCAATCAAGTAAAATAATTAATGAACAATTAAAACAACAAAATAAAAAGAAAGAAAAGAAAATTGAAGAATTAGAAGACTTTATTCGTAGATTTAGTGCTAATGCCTCCAAATCAAAGCAAGCTACATCAAGAAAAAAGACCCTTGAAAAAATTAAATTAGATGAAATAGTTCCATCAACAAGAAAATATCCATATATTAATTTTGAATATGAAAAATCATTAAGTAAAGAAGTAATTCAATTAGAAAAAATTAATTATTCACAAGATGGTAAACAAATATTAAAAAATTTAAACTTAACAATTAAACCACTAGACAAAATAGCTTTAATAGGAACTAATGAGATAGCAAAAACAGCATTACTAAATATAATATCCGGAAAAATAAAACCTGATTCAGGAACTGTAAAAATTGGATCAAGCGTAAAAGTTTCATATTATGAAAAAAACAACGATAAATATTTTAACAATGATAAAGATATGGTTGATTGGTTAATGCAATATTCAAATATAAAAGATGACCAGTTTGTAAGAGGATTCTTAGGAAGGATGTTGTTTTCAGGAGAAGATGTTTTTAAAAAAGTAAAAGTATTATCCGGAGGAGAAAAGGTAAGGTGTATGCTTGCAAAATTAATGTTAGAAAAAGGAAATGTAATATTACTTGATGAGCCAACTAATCACTTAGATATCGAATCAATAACAGCACTTAATGAAGGCCTAAAAAGATTTAATAGCGCAATGATTATATCGACGTATGACCAAGAAATTATTGAAAGTGTTGCAACCAGATTAATAATGATTAGACAAGACGCAAGTTACGTTGATAAAGAAATACCATATGAAGAGTTTTTAGAAAAATATGGAATAGAATAAAAAAAGGTGAAGTAACTTCACCTTTTGTTTTTAATTAGTTTGAGTATATATAATGGGAAATCCTAAATTAGAAATTTTAACATCATTATCAGGAAGATCAGCAGACTTAATACTAGCTTTATATGTTAAAGAAAGTATCATTTTATCAGACTTTCCAGGACTAAGTGTTCTGCCAACATCAATGTTATTGCCATCACTATCTTTTAAAGTATATTCTATATTATCGCATACATTTTTTGCATCAACATCAGCGTTAGCTCCAAATCCAGTACAAACAGGAACTGGAAGTGCAAATGTTGAAATTTTAGCATTAAATGTGCCATCATTAACAACATTAAATGTATAAGAAATACTATCACCAGGAGTAGAAAAAGAAACCACCCAGTCACTTATTGTTGTATCAGTAAGATTTGGATATGTAACAATTTTTGTCTTAGGTTCTACACCACTTTGTGTATTTGATGCCACAAAACAATCATTTGAATTAGTACAAGCACTCTTAAACTTTATACTCCAAGAAGATTTATCAACAGTAGCAACACCATTTATACTTAAAGAAACAGAAAACGCAGCATATCCGACGCAAACAAGTGCAAGTACAGATAATACTGCAATAAGAATTGCGTTTTTTAATTTTTTACTTTTCATTTAAACACCTCTTTATATAAAGTTTACTATTCTAACTAATAACTATTATATCACAAAAGGAAAATTTTAAAAATATTTTTATAAATAATAACAAAACTTACTGATAACTGAAACAAAGATATAATAAGACTTGAAAAAAATATAAAAATATGATATAATAACGCACGTTATTAATAAGAAGAAAAGAAGGAATAAAAATGTTAGAAAAATATAAAGAATATATAGAGTCTTTTGACGATTTAGATAAAGAAGATAAACAACAAGCAATTATAGAAAATATTGAAGAACTAATAAAGTTTTTATACAAAACAAATAAGAATTTTATTGATGCTCCAAATATTCTACCGGTATTTAAAAATCCGCAAAATGATGACGAATTTTTAAAATCAATATTTACATATATATTATCGCTTAAAGAGCTATCAGCAGAAACAGTAGACATATTAATAGAAGAAATAAAATAAAAGGGGGAGAATTTATGAAAAGAGGTTTTTATAGAGAATTTGACGAAATATATGGCATAGCTATTAATGGTGAATTATCTAAAAAGGAAAATAGATATTTTAATAGCTATAATGAAGTTTCTGAATGGTTAGAAAAAAATAGAGGTAGGATAGGTTACTATTGCAAAAAAAACATAGATGTAAAAAGAGCTTTTGAAGTAATACACAATAGCAGTATTACATTGCTTAAAAAGTCACTTCCAAAAATAGAAGAATTTGCTGAATATATAAGAAATAGAGAAACATTAAAAATTATAGATCATGATTTAATGATACTAGATGCAAAAATGTACAGATGGATAGAAAAAAATAGAAGAAAACTTGAAATGTTATCAAATTTTGGAAGTAAAGATGCAGATTTAATAATAAAGGCAAGCAAAGATTATGCATGTCAAAAATCAGAAAGAAGATACAAAAGAATAGAAGAAGCATATGACTATTTACAAACAGTATCAAATATATATCAAAAAGATGCAAAAAAATTCAGTGACGGTGTTGATATAAGATTTTGGTTATATAGAAATTCTTTGCCTTATTTAAAAAGAGTAGTATCGGAAAAAAACTGTCCACCACAAATCAAAGAAAAAATAGAATACATAATAAGTAAAATTTCAAATGAAACATCAACAAAGATTCACTGGCAAGAGAATAAGTTTAATAAAAAAATAGATGAATTATATGAGTATATCAAAAAATATGATAATGTACCGACAAGAAGGTCAAGAGAGACATTTAGCGATGGCGTTATAATTGGTATTTGGATTAATACGAACTATGACAGACTTAAAAAGATGTCTTTAAATGGAAATGAAAAATTACAAGAAATATTTAAACAGATTAAAAAAAGAGGAATAAGAGATAAAATAACTATTGAAGAGCGTTTGAAGGAAATAAGAGTAATTATTGAAAATGGTGAAGATTTGCCATCTATTAAAAACAATAAAAAATTTTCAAATGGTGTTATAATATATTCGTGGTATGCATCAAAATTAGAAGAAATTAAAAAGCTTAGTACAACAAACGAAGATGCAAAGATAGTTTTTGAAAAAATGAATAATAGAAAAGAAATAGTAAATAGCAGAAAATTAAAAGAATTAGAAGAATATTATAATACTTATGGTAAACTTCCTGGCGAAAAATCTAAAACTAAATTTAGAGATAACACTGATATGTATTTATGGTTATTTAACAATAGAGAATATATAAAAAAATCAGCACAAGACGGAAATGACTTTGCAAGAGAACTTGTTGATATACTTACCAAAAGACAAGCAAGAAGGAATATAAACTTTGATACAATAAGAAAGACAAGAGAAGAACGAATTGATAAAATATATGAAAATTATCAAGAAACCGGAAATATAAAAACTGAAGATATAAGATGTAATTTTAATGAAAATAGTATAAAAAGAATGACAGCCGAAGGAAACCATAAAGCAGAAACAATAGGTATTGTTTATAAGGCAATCAAATCAAAAAAAGAATTGAAATACTTACTATTCCTTAAGAAAAAATATGAATTAGAATCAGCAAGTAAAAAAGCAAGAGAAAATAAAAAATATAAAATAAATAAAATACAAAATAAAAAATATACATTTATAAGAAGAAAGTGATTTTTATGAAATTAAAAGACTTAAATAACTTAGAAGAAGTATACGATTTCTTTAAAACAAATGGATATATACCTGCAGCAAACTCATCAAAAGAAAAATTAAAAAGTGGTAGACATATGGGAAGATGGATTCATTATCATAAAAAAGAAATCAAAGAATTAGCAGAGAATAATGAAAAAGCAAAAAAAATAGATGAATTAATAGAAAGCAAAAGTACCTATAGATTTAGTATTAAACAAGAAAAGATAAAAGAAGTTTTTGAAATGTTAAAAACTAAAAGTGTAGAAGAAATTAAAACGGCAACGTTTAAAGATGGAGTAAATACCTACAATTGGTTAATTGATAAAAAGCAGTATATAAAACAAGAAATGGAAAAAGGTAACCCTTATGCTACATCTGTATTTAAAACATTTTATAAAAGAAATCAAATGACATTTGAAGAAAGACTAAAAGAAGCAGTTGAATATGTTATGCTCTCTAATAAATTGCCAGCAAATGGATCTAAAGTGAAGTTTAGTGATGGTACCAATATGCCTATATGGGTACACAATTATGAGGAAAAAATAAGAGAAATGTCTGATTCTGGAAATGCTGAAGCTCAATTAATTGAATTCTATATGAAAAAAAGATCTAGAGCATCATACCTTGATATTGAAGTAAAAATACATGAATTTTATGAATTTATAAATCAAAATAAAAAATTTCCATCATGCAATGACTCCTTTAGTAATAAAACACCTATGTATAATTGGTATTATATGAATAAAGAAAAAATTGAAAAAATATCAGCAGACGGAAATAAAGAAGCACAATCTATAATTGAACTTGTTGATAAATATAAAAAACATAAGAAGATTATTTCATTTGAGGAAAAGATAAATGAACTATATGAATATATAAAGAAAAATAAAAAGCTACCTATCTATTATGAATATCAATTTTTTAGTGATGAAACTAATATGGCACTTTGGGTGCAATCAAATAACGAAAAGATTGAGATAATAAGTAAAGATAATTTAAAAGCTAAGCTAATAAATGAGCTTTTTAAAGAAAGACAAAGACGTTCAATTGATTCAAGAATAGATCAAGTAATTGAGTTTTACAAAACAAATAAATATCTTCCACAAAAAGATTCAACTGAAAAATTTAGTAATGGTGGATTAATATGGAAATGGTTGGTTGAAAACAAGTATCGTTTATTTGAAAGATATAAAGACGGTGATGAAAAAGCAACAATAATTATAAATGCTATGTTAGAAAGTAACTATACAATAATGAAAATAGTAAAAATGAAGAAAAAAGAGGAAGAATTTAATAGAAACAGCAAATTTAGAAACCTAGAACAAGAGAATGAAGCTATGAAAATTACTGAAAACAATACAAGAAAATTAAAAAAAGATTAATCTATGCAAAAAGCATAGATTTTTTAATGCATAGATTAAAATACTAAAAATATGATATAATTTAATTGTGATAGTTATGGAATTTTTAAAAAATATAAACAATAATACAATTATAATATGTGAGAATAAATTAAAAAATGATATTTTAAAAGAATTAAACAAAGAAAGAAAACTTTTAAATATTAAAATAATGTCAATGAAAGAATTAATTGAAAAATTAACATTTTCATATGATGAAAAATCCATTTATAAAGTATCAAAAAAGTTTAATATCAATAGTGAAATAGTAAAAACGTATTTAGAAAAAATAAAATATATAGAAGACAAAGAATATAAAAGCGAAAAGTTAAAAAAACTTTTATCTATAAAACAATATTTAGAAGAAGAAAACTTATTAATAAAAGATGAAATATTTATAGAGAATCTTAGTTCAAAAGAAATAGTCATATACGATTATAAATTTTTAAATAAATTTGAACAAAAGATAATAGAAAAATTAAAAAACAAGACAAGTGTTAAATTTATAAATGAAGAAACTTATAACTATATTCACGTAATATATAAATTTAATACACTTGAAGAAGAAATAACATACGTAGCTAATGAGATATGTAAACTTATAATAGATGGAATAAATATCAACAACATAAAATTAGCTAATATAAATAAAGATTATTATAACTGTATCAAAAGAATATTTAATTTATTTAATATTCCAGTAGAACTTAAAGAAAAAACTTCAATCTATGGTACAGAAGTTGTAAAATATTTTATTAATAATTATGAAGAAGATCTTGGTAATTTAATTGAGAATATGAAAGAAATCTACCCAAATAACAGTATTGTAATCGATATAATAAAAATTTGTAATAAATACTACTTTATAGAAGATCAAAATGATAAAAAAGAATTTATTATAAATGATATTAAAAAGACTTATCTGAAAAATGAAAAATTGATAAACAGTGTTAAAGAAATAGATCTTCTAAATGATTATATAGATGATAATGATTATATATTCTTACTTAATTTTAATGAAGGAGAAATACCAATATCTTATAAAGATGAAGACTATATAACTGATGATATAAAAAATGAAATTGATATTGAAGATACAAACACATTAAATAAAATTTCAAAAGATAAAACAATTAGTAAAATAAAATCAATTAAAAACTTAACCATAACTTATAAACTTTCTTCACCATATGCAAAGTTTTATCCATCAAGTCTAATAAAAGAATTAAAATACGAAGAAGAGCCTCCTATAATAGATAAAAATATTAGTTATTCAAAAAAATATGATAAATTAAATCTTTCAAAACATTTAGATGACTTTATTAAATATGGGACATATAATAATGAATTAGAAGTATTATATAACAATTTAGAAAACATAAATTATGGAACATATGATAATAAATACACCCCTATTTCTAAAGAAAGTTTAAAAGAATATCTTGATAAAAAACTAGTATTATCATACTCAAGTGTTGATAATTATTATAAATGTAATTTTAAATATTACCTATCTAATATATTAAAAATAGATATTTTTAATGAAACTTACTATACATTTATAGGTAGTTTATTTCATTATATTTTAGAAAAATACTATACGGAAAAAATAGATATAGATGAGTATATAGATAAATATATTAAAAAGGAAAATATCAAGTTAAAATCATCAGAACAATTTTTCTTAAAAAAGTTAATAAAAGAACTACACTTTGTAATAAATACAATTGATGAACAAATTAAATATTCTAAATTAGATAAAGTTTTAACAGAAGAAAAAATAGTTATTGAAGAAACATATAATGACATATCAGTAACATTTAAAGGTTTTGTTGATAAGATAATGTATAAAGAAACATCTGATAAAACTATAGTGGCACTAATTGATTATAAGACAGGAAATACAGATATAGATTTATCATTAATACCATATGGTATGTCAATGCAATTACCTATATACCTTTATTTAGCTAAAAATAGTAAATTAAAAAATATTGAGTTTGCAGGTTTCTATTTACAAAAAATATTAAACAGTGAAATAGTAAAAAAAGATAATAAGACTTATGAAGAACAAAAAAAAGATAATTTAAAACTTAATGGATATTCAACAACAGATGAAGAAATACTAAAAGAATTTGATTTAACATATAAAGAAAGCAATGTAATAAAAGGTCTTAAAATGAAAGCAAATCAAGAATTCTATAAGACATCAAAAGTATTATCTAAAGAAGAAATAAATACTTTAATAGATAAAATAGATGAGAAGATTAAAGAAGCAAGAACGAATATATTAAATGCAAAATTTGATATTAATCCTAAAATAATTGATGGAGTAAATGTATCTTGTAAGTTTTGCAAATTTAAAGATATATGTTATGTAAAAGATAAAGATAAAATAAATCTAGGCAAAGATAAAGATCTAGATTATCTAAAAACAAAAATAAATTAAAAGCAGGTGGTACAAATGGCTTGGACAAAAGAACAACAATTAGCAATAGATCAAGAAGGCACAAATATAATTGTTTCAGCAGGAGCAGGATCTGGTAAAACAGCAGTATTAACAGAAAGAGTAGTAAGAAAATTAAAACAAGGAATAGACATCAATAAACTATTAGTGCTAACTTTTACAAAAGAAGCTGCCAATGAGATGAAATTAAGAATAAGACGTGCCATCGAAAAAGAAGGAAGAATTAAAAACCAACTCGATTATATTGATCAAGCTTATATAACAACATTTGATAGTTATGCTTTATCGATTGTAAAAAAATATAACTATTTACTTAATATACCAAAAAACATAAATATAATTGATTCAAGTATTGTAAACATAAAAAAAGAAAAAATTATTGATAATATTTTTGATGAATTCTATGAAAAAAATGATTTAAGATTTAACAAGATAATAGAAGATTTTTGCATAAAAGATGATAATCAAATAAAAAGTTCCATCTTAAAAATATCAAACACTCTTGATTTAAAAATAAATAAAAAAGATTATTTAAATAATTACCTAGAAAACTACTATAACAATGATAATATAGATAACTTAGTAGATAAGTATTTAAATATTATAAATACAAAAAAGAAAGAATTAGAAGATTTTTTATTAGAAATATCTTACTATGATAATGAATATTTTTTAAAACTAAAAGAGAATACGAACCCATTTATTGAAGCAATAAGTTATGAAGATATAAAAAATGAAATAGAGTTTGAAATACCAAAATTAAAAAATGGTTCAAGTGATGAGTTAAAAAATGCAAAAGAAAATTTCACAAAATTAATAAAAGAAATTAAAGAATTAGTAAAATATAAAGATATAAATCAAATAAAAGATTATATTAATAATACAAAAGACTATGTATCTGTAATGATTGATATAATAAAAGGCCTAGATGAACAAATAAATAAATATAAAGAAAACAACAATACTTACGAATTTGTTGATATAGCAAAAATGGCTATAAATATTGTAAAAGATAATGAGTTAGTAAAAAATGAATTAAAATATTATTATAATGAAATAATGTTGGATGAATATCAAGATACTAATGATTTACAAGAAGAATTTATATCTTTAATTAGTAATAATAATGTATATATGGTAGGGGATATTAAACAATCCATATATAGATTTAGAAATGCAAACCCTACAATATTTAAAGAAAAATACGAAAACTATTCATCATTAAATAATGGTATAAAAATAGATTTATTAAAAAATTTTAGATCAAGAAAAGAAGTACTTGATGGCATAAATATAATATTTAACTCAGTAATGGATCTATCTCTTGGAGGAGCAGATTATAAAAAAACTCATCAAATGGTATTTGGAAATAATAACTATATACTAGATGAAAATGATAAAGAAAACAATGAGTTAGAAATCTATAATTATAATTTAGAAGATAAAACATATTCAAAAGAAGAAAAAGAAATATTTATAATTGCAAAAGATATAAAAGAAAAAATGAATTCAAATTATCAAGTATTTGATAAAGACACAAGTAAATTAAGAAATATAACATATAGCGATTTTTGTATAATAATGGATCGTGGTACAGAATTTGAAAAATATAAAAAAATATTTGAACATCTATCAATACCACTTATTGTATACAAAGATGAAAACTTAACTAATGATGATATAACAAGTATTATTAAAAATATTATAGGTCTAATAATCAAAATAAAAGAAAACAATTTAGATCAAGAATTCAAGTATTTTTTTATAAGTATATCTAGAAGCTTTTTAATTGAAAAAAAAGATCAAGAAATATTTGATATATTTAAAAATAATACTTTTAAGACAACAGAATTGTATAAGATCTTAAATGAGATAACAGAAGAAATAAAAAATATAAATTTATCAGGAACATTAGAACTAATAATTATTAAATTTAACATCTATAACAATTTAATAAAAATAGGGGATATAAATAAAAATATTATAAAACTAGAACAACTACTTAATATATCAAAAAACCTTAATGATTTAGGTTATGATATAAATGATTTTTATAACTATCTTCTAGATATGTTAAATGAAGAACAAGAAATTAAATATAGTTTATCAACTGATAAAAAAGATAGTGTTAAAATAATGAACATTCATAAATCAAAAGGGCTAGAATTCCCAATATGTTACTTTAGTGGACTTCATAAACCATTTAATAAGAGCGATATAAAAGAAAGATTTTTATATTCAAATACATATGGAATTATAACACCAGTATTTGATGAAGGAATAACTGATACAATAATTAAAACACTATTAAAAGAAGAAACAAATATTGAAGAAATATCAGAAAAAATAAGATTATTCTATGTAGCATTAACTAGAGCCAGAGAAAAAATAATAATTGTTACAAGTCTAGATTTAAACTACACTCTTGAAAGTGAAATAGTAAATAATAACATAAGAAAAAATTACAATTCATTTCTTGATATATTAAATTCAGTTACACCCATACTACAAGATAAGATTAAAAATATAGATTTAAACTCAGTGGGATTAAACAAAGATTATGAGAAATTAAAAACATATAACTATAAAAACGAAATACATAATAACTCTACTAAGATAAACTATGTTAATATTGAAATATCAAATGAAAAAAAAGAACAAAAAAAATATTCAAAACAACAGATAAAATTAAATACAAAAGATGAAATAGAAAATATGAAAAAAGGTATTGAAGTACATTATATATTAGAAAATGATGACTTTTATAACCCTAAAAATGATATCACAAAAAAATTCATAAAACATATAGATTTAAATAATTGCAATATATATAAAGAATATGAATTTATAAACGAAACAAAAGATGAAGAATCTCATGGTATTATTGACTTAATTTTAGAATATGAAAAAGAAATCACAATTATCGATTATAAACTAAAAAACATAAAAGATAATGAATATTTAAAACAATTAAATGGATATAAAAAATATATAGAAGAAAAAACAAAGAAAAAAGTATCTATATATTTATATTCAATATTAGATGACAACTTAGAAAAATTAGATTAATTAACAATAAATGTTGTATCATCTAAAAATTCATAATTAGTTTTATATTTTAAATATCTAACAAGATTAAATAAAGCTTGATCCTTCATTTTTGCTTCAATCATCACATCTAGTCTATCAGTATAGTTTTTTGCAACTTGTAAAAATGATATGAAAGAGTCACCATTAATATAATCATGATGACTTCTCATATCTTTTTTTGTATTATTTTTAGGAGAAGAAAAATGAATTTTAGGTGTAAATTTCCAAGTCTTAAAAACTCTAGGTAATAATTTTTCTAAAGAATCATCATTTTTATTACATATAAAATGATGATAATCTAAAATACATGGTACCTCTAATTTTTCACAAATATTTAAAGTATCGCTTAAAGAAAAAATTTTATCATCATTTTCAAGAGCAATAGCACTTTTGATATCATCACTTAGTTTTAAAAAATTATTAATAAATCTACTTGATGACTTTTCTTTACCAAATACATTACTACCAACATGTAAAACAAGCAATGGATTTTTCACATCTAATGCTTTTAAAATATCAAGATGATAAGAAAGAATATCAAAAGACCTTAAAACAACATCTTTGTTTGTTGAATTAATAACACAGAATTGATCGGGATGCATATCAATTCTCATATCATTAGAATTTATAATAGATGATAAATCATTAAAGAAAATTTTATATTTACTAAGATCATATTTAATTAAAGTAGCAAGAGGAATTAAATGAGAAGTAAGTCTATAAAAATGAATATTGTTTTTAACATTAAATGTTAAAATTTCTTTTAAATTTTTTAAATTTTCAGATACTAAATCATTAATTCTTTCATATCCATTAGGATCTTTCAAAAAATTAGAATAAGTAATAGTTTTAGAAGCAGTCATATTTAAAGTATTACATATAGCGACATACCCAAGACGTACAATCATATTATTCACCAGTATTAATCTGTAAAAAAAAGATAAAATTATTCTTAATTTTTCATAAAATATATAATAGAAAAAAATATTTTTAAAAAGCACAATATCTAATGACATAAAATTAAAAACATGCTATAATTTTGCTATATGAAAAAGATTATGCCAAATACATTACTTGAAAGGAAGAATTGCAATGAAACTATGTAAAAAGTGTAAGAAAAAAGTTGCTAACAAAGCTAAGATTTGCAGATATTGTGGAGCTGATGTATCAAAAGCAAAAGTAATAAAAACAGATGCAAATAAAATAAAAAAAGAACCAGTTAAAAAAGCCCAAACAGAAGAAGTAAAAGATATAAAAATTGAAAATGAAACAGTAGAAAAGGATATAGAAATCCAAGAAACAAAATCAACAAAAAAAGAATCAGCGAAAAATATAAAAAAGATATATGACATAATCAAAGAAAAAAGTATTCAGTTATTTAAAATAATAAAAAAATATATAATAATTTTTATAAAATTTATAATTAAGATATCAAAAAAAATATTTAACAAAATAAAAATAAATATAAAAAAACTAGACCAAAAAATAAAAGAAAAAGAAGAACAAAAAAAGCTAAAACCAATCGAGGAAAACATATCTAAAAAATCTGGAATAGTAACTGATACATTAGCACCAAAAGAGGAAGTTTCTTATGAAACAACTAAGGGCATACCAATAATAGTACCAGTGACTTTTGAAAAAGAAGAAAAAATAGATTTAAAAAAAGACCTTAAAAAATTAAAAGAAAAAATTAAAACATTTATCGAAAAACAAAAGAAAAAAAACGAAGAAAGAAAACTAAAAAGACAAGAGTTAAAAGAACTAAGAGAAAAGCAGAAATTAGAAAAACAAAAAGAAGAACAAATATCAGAAGAAAAACCTGACATAGAAGAAGATATTGATGAAGATGAATATGAAGGAATAAGTATTAAAAAAGTTCTATTATTTATTCTTATTCTATTAATATTAGCATCCTTAATATTTGCTCTTACTAAGAAATTATCATTTCATCATGACAATGAACCTCAAACAAAAATAACAGAAAAAAATATGGGTAAGACTTTTAACATGAATGAAGCAATTTCATATCAAGGGATAAAATATAAAGTTACAAAGGTTGAAACTTCAGAGGGAACTGAATATAGAAAACCAAAAGAAGGAAATGAATATATTGTAGTTACAATTCACTTTGAAAATCAAAGTAAAGAAAAACAAAAATACAGCTATAAAAACTGGAAAATGTCTAACTCTAAAGGTGAAGAAAAATCAAGAATATTCACCCCAATAAACGTTGAGACAGCACTATATAGTGGTACATTAGTTGTAGCGTCAGAAAAAGATGGTTCATTAGTATTTGAACAACCTAAAAATGATGAAGATTTGGTTTTGAATTTCTATAGTGATCAACAATTATTTGAAATAGAAAAGGAAAAAGCCTTAATCGAAAAAGAAAATAAAGAAAAAGAAGAGTCTGGAGAAGAAAAAGGCGAAACCAAACAGGTTGAAAAAAGAGAACCTATATTTAGAATAAGAATAGAAACTTTTAAAAAAGATATACAAGAAAAAAGTGAAACAGAAGCATAGTTAAACTTGTTAGTTTTCACTTTTTTTTATATAATAAAGATGGTGATTTAAATGCAAGTAGTAGAACATTTTGATGATTATGAAATAATATCTATGTCTAATGGAGAAAAAAAAGAAAGATGGGGAAAATATTATCTATTAAGACCAGATCCAGAGATAATATGGAAAGAGAAAATTGAATACAATGATATTTCAGCCCATTATCATAGAAGCAACAAAGGTGGAGGGCATTGGGAAAAACTAAAGAATCTTCCAGACAGTTGGCAAGTAAATTATAAAGATTTAAAATTTAATGTAAAATTAATGAGTTTTAAGCATACAGGAATATTTCCGGAACAAGCAATTAACTGGGATTTTATGAGAGAAAAAATTAAAAACAGTGGTAGAAAAATAAAAGTTTTAAATTTATTTGCATACACTGGTTGTGCAACAGTAGCGTGCTTAAAAGAAGGAGCAAGTGTTGTTCACGTTGATTCATCAAAAGGTATGATAGATTGGGCAAAAGAAAACGTTAAAACAAATAACTTGGAAAACAGTGAAATAAGATTTCTTGTAGACGATGTTAAAAAATTTGTTGAAAGAGAAATAAGAAGAGAAAATAAATATGATGCAATAATCATGGATCCACCATCATTTGGAAGAGGGTCAAAAAATGAAGTATGGGATATTGAAAAAGATTTATATGACCTTGTTAGTAATTGTATGAAAATACTAAGTGATGATCCATTATTCTTTATAATAAATTCCTATACTGCTGGACTTTCACCAATTGTATTAGAAAATATTCTAAATATATTTATGAAAAATAAAGAAGGTAAAATATATTCAGGTGAGCTAGGAATAAGAGCAAGAAATAACCTAATATTACCATGTGGTGTATATGCAAGATATGAAAAATAGTTTGAACATCTTATACGAAGATAATCATTTAATAGTAGTGGAAAAACCAGTAAATGTACTATCGCAAAGTGATAACACAAAAGATATAGATATGTTGACAATGATTAAAAACTATATAAAAGAAAAATACAATAAACCAGGAAATGTTTATTTAGGTTTAGTACACAGATTAGATAGACCAACCGGTGGAATAATGGTATTTGCAAAAACATCAAAAGCAGCAAAAAGACTTTCAGAACAAATAAGAAATAAAGAATTTGAAAAAAAATACTACGCAGTAGCATATAATAAATTTGATAAAAAAGAAGGTACACTAATAGATTACATAAATAAAAAAAGTGATAATACATCATTTATCACAGATAAAAGTAATGGCCAATATGCAGAATTAAAATATGAAGTAATTGCAGAAAAAGAGAACTTATCATTATTAGAAATAAAATTAATTACAGGAAGACATCACCAAATAAGAGTTCAATTATCATCAAGAAATCACCCAATATATGGTGATCAAAGATATGGCAAAGAAGATAAAAATCAATTGGCACTTTATGCACATTACTTATCATTCAAACATCCAGTAACCAAAGAAAAACTAGAGTTTGATTTAAAACCAAATTATAGTGCATTTGAAAAATTCTTTTAAAGAAAGGAAAAATTATGGAAAAAAATAAAGAAAATAACAAAGTAAATATTAAAAAAATATTAATAGATATGATAATAATAATCACAGCGATTTCATTTTTACTAGCACAATTAATTTTTAAAAGTAAACAAACAGCAGAAGTATTATTTATTATATTAATAATATTAACATCACTAGAGCTATTAATCACAATGGCGAAAAATACATATAAAGAAAAGAATATAGGATTAAAGATATTTAATATAGTTGGAAGTTTAGTAAATGTAACACTCTTATTTTCACTTTTTATGAATATATTAATGGAAAAAGAAGAAAAAATTTATGAATTATTAATTACAATAGGAAGTTTAATTGTAATAGCACTTACATTATTTTATTCAATAAGAGCATTAGTAAGATTAATAAAGAATAAAAATAATCTTTTAAACAATGTTGGTACATCACTAATTGGAATAATGGATACAGCAGCTTTAATAATGTGTATTATCAAGATATTAATTTAGGATAAATTGACAAAATAATGTTTTTGATGTATAATACTTAAACATTAAAAACGCATGGGGGTATAAAAATGAAAATAAAAAAGCAAATCCCAAACATGATAACTTGGAGTAGACTAGGGCTTCTAGCGGGATCATTAATAAGTTTTGTTACAGGAAATTATCCATTAACATTAGGGCTTTTTATAGCAAGTGCAACAACTGATAAATTAGATGGATTTCTAGCGAGAAAACTAAATTGTGTAAGTAGCTTTGGAGCTAAACTTGATGCTGTATGTGATAAAGCCTTATCTATAGTTGGAGGAATTTTAACAATTCCATTAGGTGGTAAAGCATTTATAATACCAATTGCACTTGAACTAGCAATAATGGGATATAACTTATATAGATTTGGATCAAAAAAACAAAATGTAGAGTCAACAAATATTGGAAAAGCAAAAACAGTAGCACTAGATACAACAATGGCATTAGGTATTGCAAAACCTTTAATTGCAAGTATTAATCCAACGTTGTATCAAACATTAATAGGAGCATCAATTGGAATAACTGGAGTTGCACAAGTAGCGACATTAGGATCTTATATTAAAGATGATAAAAAACAATCAAAAAAAGAAAAGATTAAAACTATTCTAAATCAGATAGAAGAACAAAAAAAAGAAGTTTCTGAAAGTGAAACATACGAAAAAACTTATGATAACGAAATAATAAATGAAGAAACAAATAAAAAGACTAAACCAATGGTTAGAAGTAGATATAGAAAATAAAAGTAGCATTAATTAAAAACTTAATTATGCTACTTTTTTCATATTTCTTGCTTCTTTAGCAGAAACTCTTGCTTTTTCACCGTTAGCAAGTCTAACAACTTGTAAATTAATACCTTGCTTTTTCTTTGTGGCTTTTAAACAATTTGGACGTATATTTTTAACATTAGGTTTTCTATTTGATAAATTCTTTGCCATAGTCGTTCCTCCTCTTCAAAAATTGCATAACTAATTTACCATAAAATAACTAATAAGTCAATGATTTTACTTTTTTTAATAGTTAAAACACTATACTTATGATAAAATTATATTTATAAGGGAGGTTAAATATGTACACACCATTATTTATAAAAACTGATTACAGTTTACTATCTAGTTTAATAAAAATAGATGATTTAATAACAAAATGTAAAAAGCTAAATATAACCTCCATAGCCATCTGTGATAATAATCTATTTGGTACAATGGAACTAATACACAAATGCAATAAAGAAAATATAAAACCAATTATAGGGTTAGATTTAAAAATTAATGAAGAAAGAATACTTTTATATGCCAAAAATGATATAGGTTACTATAATCTTGTATTTATCGAATCATTAAAAAATGAAAAAGAAATCACTGTAGAAGATTTAAAAGAACATTCACAAGAATTAATATGTATATCATTCAAAGATAATAAAAAAAATCAATTATATAAAAGTTTTTATAACGATTTTTACATTGGAATAAATAATAAAAAAGAAGAACAGAACGCAAAAGAACAAAATTATGAAACAGTATTTATAAATGAAACAGTATATCTTGAAGATTATTTATATAAATATTTACCATATATATTTATGATAAGAGATGGTAAAACAATTAATGATGGTATTGAATTTACATATCAACATAATCATTTATTAAGTTATCAAGAAGTAATTACACTTTGTTCAAAAAGATCAATTGATAATACAATAAAAATAGCAAATCTTTGTAATATCAAACTAAAACATGAACTATATATGCCAAAGTATAATGCTGAAAACTCTAAAGAATTTTTAGTTAAATTAGCAGAAAAAGGTCTTTATAAAAGATTAAATAATAATGTAAATGACACCTATAAAAAAAGATTAACATATGAATTAGAAATAATATGTAAAATGCACTTTGAAGATTATTTTTTAGTAGTATACGATTATATAAAATACGCTAAGAAAAAGGGAATACTAGTAGGACCAGGAAGGGGTTCAGCAGCAGGATCATTAGTGTCATATTCACTAGGAATAACTGATGTAGACCCAATGAAATATAACTTACTATTTGAAAGATTTTTAAATCCAGAAAGAGTAACAATGCCAGATATAGATACAGATTTTCCTGATATTGATAGAGATGATGTAATAAACTATGTCAAGGAAAAATATGGTGAAAAAAATACAGCGGGAATAATAACATTTGGAACACTTGCATCAAAACAAGCAATAAGAGATGTTGGGCGAGTTTTAAATATAAGAAATACTGATATTGATTTTTTATCAAAAAAAATAAATCCAAAAGAATCAATAAAAGATTTAAAAAAGAAGGATCAATCAGTAAATGAATTAATAGAAAGCGATAATAAGTTAAGACTTTTATACAATATAGTAAGTTTAATTGAAAATAATAAAAGACATACAAGTATTCACGCTGCAGGAATAGTAATAAGTAGAAAACCACTAAATGAAATACTTCCAATTATTAAATCAAATGATATGTATTTAACAGAATATACAATGGAATATTTAGAAGAATTAGGTCTTATAAAAATGGACTTTTTAGGTATTAAAAATCTAACAATAATTAAAAATATTCTAAATGATATTAAAGAAAATGAACATAAAGATATAAATATAAATGATATAGATTTAAATGATTCGAAAGTAATTGAATTATTTGCAAAAGGAGATACATCTGGAATCTTCCAATTTGAAAGTGAAGGAATGAGAAGATTCTTAATAGATTTAAAACCAAAAAACTTTGATGATATATGTAATGCTATGGCATTTTATAGACCGGGACCAGCATCAAATATTCCATCTTATATAAAAAGAAGAGAAAATAAAGAAAAAATTGATTACATTGATGATAGATTAAAAGATATTCTAGAACCAACTAAAGGAATAATAGTTTATCAAGAACAAATAATGCAAATAGCTAATAAAATGGCTGGCTATTCATATGGAGAAGCAGACATCCTAAGAAGAGCAATGAGTAAGAAAAAGTTAGAAATATTAAAAAATGAAAAAGAAAAATTCATTAATGGATCAATAAAAAATGGTTATACAAAAGAAATAGCAGAAAAAGTTTATGAATACATATTAAACTTTGCAAATTATGGATTTAACAAAAGCCATTCCGTATCATATTCAATAGTGGCTATAAGAATGGCATACTTAAAATGCTATTATAAAAAATACTTCTATTCTAATTTGTTAAATAATGTAATAGGAAGTGTTGAAAAAACAATAGAATATTTACAAGAATTAAAAAAGATGAATATAAAAGTTTTGCCACCAGATATTAATATAAGTTTTGATAATAAATATAGAGTAATAGAAAATTCAATAATAATGCCATTATCAAGTATAAGAAATATTGGTGGAACAATATCGTCAAAAATAATAGAAGAGCGCGATAAAAATAAATTTAGTGATATATATGATTTCTTAAGAAGAACATATCAGAAAACAAACAATATTAAAGTATTAACATCATTAATATATAGTCATTCTTTACAATCATTTGGTTATAATATAAATACATTATTACAAAATATTGAAAGTATGACTAACTATATAGATTTAACAATTGATTTAGAAGAAAATACAATTGAAAAAC
Source organism: uncultured Bacilli bacterium (assembly GCA_934102355.1). Lineage (GTDB taxonomy): Bacteria > Bacillota_I > Bacilli_A > RF39 > UBA660 > CAKORS01. Next base: position 16,574 of record CAKOSO010000005.1, on the reverse strand, counting down.
CAATTATAAAACATGAAGAAGAATTGGATATAGATGAAATATTAGAGCAAGAAAAAGAAGTATTCGGGTTCTATGTTACATCTCACAAGACAGAAAAATATAAACTAAATAATAAAGAAGTAATGGATATATGCTTATTAGAAAACAATCTTGGCAAAATAGTTAATATTATAGTAAATGTCGATAGAACAAAAGAAATAACAACTAAGAAAAATGAACCAATGTGTTTCATTACAGGAAGTGATAATACGGGATCAATAAGTTGCACATTATTTCCAAAAGTCTATAATGAGTATAAAGATATTAAGAAAAACGACATATTAAAAATAAATGGTACAGTAGAAAAAAGATTTGATGAGTATCAAATAATAGTAAACAATATAGAAAGATTAAAATAAAAATCAAAAATGTATTTGCAAAAAAATAAAATGTGATATACTTAATATAGTACGGCAGTAAAATATATGTCGATACAAATATGTAGAAAGGAAAGAAATAAAAAATGAACGACAAAGGATTTAAAATAGGAGTACTAGTTGCGTTAATAGCAATGATAGTAGTTGTAGGAGTAGGATTTGCTGCATTTACAACAACATTAAATATCAATGGTACTGCAAAAGTTGAAGCATCATCTTGGAATATTGGATTTAGTACAAGTCCTACAGCTATTACTCCAGGTGAAGTTAATGTTTCTAAAGGTAATACACAAAGTGGAATTACTTCAACTACAACAGTTGTAAAAAAAGCAACATTAACTGATACAACAGTAAATGATTGGGAAGTAACATTTAAGACTCCTGGTGATTATGCAGCAATGAATTTTTATGTTTTAAACAAAGGCTCATTTGATGCTAAAGTTTCAACATATGAACTTCCAACTCCAATATGTACAGGAACTGGTGATAATGCTGAAGCTGATGCTGCTAATGTATGCAAACATCTAGAATATACATTTACACGTGAAGCTGCTGGTGCTGATGTACCATTTGCAGTTGGTAATCCACTTGGAAAAAATGGTGGCCTTGCATATTTAACTCTTAAATTAACTTATAAAGATGATGTAACAGATGCAGAACTTCCAAAAGGTGATGTATCAATTTCAAATCTTGGATTCTCAATTGTTTATACACAAGCATAATAAAAAGCCTTTCGGCTTTTTTTATTTGTCTAAATATTTATAAAAGTATTCTTCATATGTTAAATCAGGATAGTTATTGTGCATATCAGTTGCAACTTTTATACCTACATATCTATAGTGCCAAGATTCATATACAAAACCTGTTATATGAGACTTATCTTTAGGATATCTTAAAATAAATCCATATTTATGAGCATTGTTTACCATCCAATCAAATGATTTAGTATTTTCAAATTCTAACATATTTCCACTTTTTGTAGATGAAACATCAATTGTAAGACCAGTTTGATGTTCAGAATGTCCTGGTTTTGCTGTATCATTAATAGCTATTTCATAGCCGTCATTTTCAACTGCAATATCAAATAATTCTTCTTGTCTTCCATAAGATCTATAACCAGATTGTCCATAAACAGGAGTACCATTCAATATAGAATCACTTGATAATTTTTCAAAAGCTTCTTTAGCTTCTTTTCTAAGTAATCTAACATTACTATTTCCATCGATAAAGTATTTACCATCTATTTCTTCAAGATCAGAAGGCTCATAACTACTATCTAATTTTAAATATTTATTAGTTAAAAGAAGAACCCCCAAATCTGTATTTGCATTACTTACAAAATCATAGAAACTATAATCAAGCCCTATATTTACATAAGTAACAACATCTTCATAAGACATATCAGAATTTTTATCTTTATAAGATATATACCTATCTAAATTTTCCATTTTAAAATTAGTAGTATTTTTAAAACCATCATAACTAGTTTCATTAACATCTTTGTTAATCTCATCCTTTGAGTTTTTATTGACATCAAAAATAACTATTATAACAATACTTACAATTAACAATGTAAAAACAATACTTAAAACTTTTCTTAACATATTTATCCCTCGTTAAATAATATTATACACGATAAAAATAATTCTAAAAAGTATTAATTAACATAAAAATTTATTGAGGTGTAATATGAAAAGAATATTTATATTTTTACTTATAATAGGTCTAATATTTCCGAGCTGTGTCCTAGCAAAAAAAAGTGTAGATGAAACTGATGAAATAAATATAATGAAAAATGCCAGATCAGCTATTTTAATGGAACCATCAACAGGCAAAATAATTTATAACAAAGATGCCAATAAACCAACAAGCGTTGCATCCCTTACTAAAATGATGGGATTAATTATAACATTTGAAACAATAGAAAAAGGTGCTCTATCATATGATGAAATAATAACAGTATCGCAAAATGCTAAAGAAATGGGAGGAACACAAATCTATTTAGATACTGGAGAAAAAATAAGTGTCGATGATTTATTAAAAGGAATAGTAATGGCCAGTGCTAATGATGCCATGGTAGCTTTAGCAGAACGAATCGCAGGTACAGAAGAAGCCTTTGTAAACCTAATGAATAAGAAAGCTAAAGAAATGGGATTAAAAAATACCAATTTTAAAAATTGTACTGGTTTTGATGAGGAAGGACACTTTTCAACAGCGTATGATATGGCACTTGTAGCAGCAGAATTATTAAAACATGAAGATGTATTAAAATATTCAAATACATATGAGGATTACATAAGACAAAATACAGATAACAAAACATGGATAGTAAATACAAATAAATTAGTTAGATTTTACGATTATGTAGATGGATTAAAAACTGGTTATACAGATGATGCTGGATCATGTATAGTAGCAACTGCTAAAAAAGACAATTTAAGACTAATAGCAATAGGGCTAGGTTATAGTAATAAAAATACTAGAAACCAAGAAACTATATCTCTACTAGATTATGGATTTAATCAATATGAAGCAAGTATACTTTATAAAAAGGGTGATGTTATAGGTCATTCAAAAGTAGAAAAAGCAAAAGAGGAGATAAATCTAGTATTAAGTGAAGACATAATAATATTAAACAAAAGAACCGAAGAAAGAGAAAGCTACGATTATGAAATAGAAATGGATAATATAAATTTACCAATAAAAAAAGGAGATAAGGTAGCAACTCTAAATATAAAAAAAGGAAATGAAATAGTAAAAAAAGTAACCTTAGTAGCGGAAAAAGATATAGATAAACAAAGCTTTATAAGTATGTACTTCAGTAATTTAAAAACAATATTATTCGGGTAAAAAATAAAAAACTCTTAAAATTATAAGATTAAAAATAAATAGATCTGAAAACAAAAAAACTAACTATAGAAAAATATTTTTTATAGTTTTTTTATTATTTGAAAACAAAAAAAGTGTCATTTTACATATCAAAATTAATCTGGTATATTTCATCTCCGAAAGGAGATTATATGAAAAAAATATTAAAATTATTTATGTTTACCATGATAACGTTTATAGGTATGACAACAGTAAAAGCAGAAAAAAATGAGAATCTAATATATACAAAATATGATAAAGAAAGTGGAGTAAATATTTATGCAGAAGATGTAACATATGGAAGTATGGATTATAATAGTTGGATGATTGTATCAGATACAGATAATAAAATATATTACTGTATAGAGCCAGAATATCCAACTCTTGGTAAAAATGAATCTTATAGGGCTTATACAATCTATAGGGGAGGAGACATAGTAAATAACTCAAGACTAACTACTACTTCAAAAGAAAAAGTACAATTACTTTCATATTATGGATATGGTTTTAAAAATCATAATGATAAAAAATGGTATGGTATAACCCAAGTAATGATATGGAGAGAAGTAGTAAAAGCAAATGGAAGAAATATAAACTGGGTATTTAAAAAAACTAGAAATAGCACCCCAGATAATAATTTATATCTTCAAGAAGTAAACGAATTACAGTCATTAGTGGATAATCATAGCAAAAAACCAAGTTTTGATGGATTAGAAATAAAAGTATCATTAAACGAAAGTATAAAATTAGTAGACGATAACAATGCTATAAAGAATTTTTTAATCAGCAAAAGTGATTATGTAGATATAAAAGAGGAAGGTAACGCATTAATAATAACAGGTAAAAAGATAGGAAAAGATGAAATTAAATTAACTAATGATATAGGTATTAAAGAAGAATATCAACTATATTCTAGTAGTAAACAGGATATTATAACAAGAGGTAGAATAATTCCACTTGAAAGCATATTTCTTGTAGAAGTAGAAGGTGGAACTGTAACACTTAATAAAAAAGATAAAGAAACTAATAGTACAACACCTCAAGGAGATGCAGCGCTTCTAAATGCAAAATATGTAATAACAAATGAAAATGATGAAATTATAACTGAAGTAATAATAGATAAGCAAAACAAAAAAATAGAGTTACCATATGGAAAATATAAGATAAAAGAAATAGAAGCTCCAAATGGTTATAAACTAAATGAAGAAATAAATGAGTTTGAAATAAATGAAACAAACAAAGAAGTAAATTTAGATTTATATGATTTAGTTATAAAAGGAACACATATTATAAATAAGTATAAAGGTGGAGCAGGAGAAAAATTCACTTTAGAAAAAGATTGTATATTCGAAGTAAGAGATAAGAATAATAATGTAGTAGGTACAATTAAAACATATAAAAATGGTGTTGGTACAATAAAATTACCATTTGGTAAATACACAATATATCAGATAAAAGGAACAGATAATTATAGTTTTATTGCTCCATATGAAATAGAAATAACTAAAGATCAGGAAGAAATAGAAATAGATTTAAAAAATATAAAATATTCTAAATTAATTATTAAAAAAATAGATAGTATTACAAAAGAAGCATTACCAGGTGCTAAATTTGAACTATATAATGAAAACGATATCTTAATATATAGTGGAATAACAGATGAAAATGGCCTTCTAATAGCTGAAAACCTTAAGATAGGAAAATACTATATAAAAGAAGTAGAAAGTCCTAAATACTACGTAAATAACGAAAATAAAATATATTTTAATGTTAATGATAATGGTCTAGTAATAGAAAAAGAAATAGAAAATAATAAAGGATTAGGAAAACTTAAAATAATTAAAAAAGATAAAGAAAATAATACTTATTTAAAAAATGTTAAATTTAATATATATGAGTTTAATACCAATAAATTATTATATGAAGGAATAACTAATGAAGATGGTAATATAATATTAGAATTGCCTTATGGTAAATATTATTTAATTGAAGTAGAATCATTAGAAGGATATAAAAATAATAGTAATAAAACTATTTTTGAAATAACTGATGAAACAGAATTGGAAATAACAATATATAATGAAAAAGAAGAAAGAAATCCAGATACAAAAGATAATATATTAGGTTATTTTGTATTAACATTAATAAGCATTTTTTCTATAACAACGATATTTATAAGTGTAAACAAGAAGAATTAAATATTGAACAAAGTTAAGTAATGTTGTAATCTATAATTAGGAGGAGTTTATGAGAGAAAATTATAAAAAGACATTTTATATAACATTACTATTATCAATATTTTTCATATTATTAAGTATCTTGATATTATATTACCCTAAAGCTTTAATAACTACTATATATTACACACTTGGAATTATAACATGTATATTAGGAATTATTGGCATCCTAAAGTTTTTATTAAAAAAAGATGATAAATTATCTAAATATGGAATAGTGTATGGACCTATATTTATTATAGTAGCAGTATTATTAATTATATTTAAAGAACAACTAAGTAGGTCATTACCGGTTCTAATCGGATTATTTATGATATTCTATAGTATTTATGATATGAAATATATACTTGATTTAAAAACAGATGAAAATAAGAACTATAAATTATTAATATTAGTAATGTCTATATCAATTTTATTAGGAATAATTCTTATAATTAATCCATTCAAAAATATATTTGCTTATACAGAAAGTATTGGTATAATGTTATTCTTTTATGGAATATTAAGAATAACTTCTACTTATTTAATAAAAATTAATAAAAAAGAAGAATAAAAAGAATCTCATTTCAAATAGAAATGGGATTCTTTTTTTATCTTATTCTGAAATAATAACTTTCTTAGTAAATTCTTTTGTAACACCTTTATATGTAACTTTATACGTTACAGTATATGTTCCAGGAGTATTACTTGTTATTCCTGGATCGCTATAAGAAGAAGAGAATGTAGCTTGATCTGTTACGTCTTTACCATCTTCCTTAACAGTTATATAATTTGCTAAATCTGAATACTCAACATAAGTTTCAGTAGAAGAAATATTTTGAGTATTTGGAATAGAAGAACTAAATGTAATTTTACTATCTCCATTATTGTCATTATCATCATCAGTTGGTTTATTATCTGAAGCCTTTAATTTTATAACCTCAAAAGTTATACCATCAGAACCAATCAAATCTATTCTTTTTGATTCTGGCAGGTTTTGTGAAATTATTTGTCCATCAGTACCACTAGTAGATTCTTTTTCAGTAATATTTACTTTGATACCATAAGAGCTAAGATAACTCTTTGCATAGTCAATACTCTTACCAACAAAGTTAGGAAGTAGACTATAAGTTTTAGTAGCGGAAAGATTATCAGTACCAATTGTTTTCATGGAGAAAGGATCTTCAATATTAAAATCTAAAGTTTTTATAGCTGATGGAGCTTCTAACAATCCAAGATTCTTTTTCATTTCATCAGTTATTTGTTTCAAACTACTTTGATTTGGAATAAAGTTATATAATACAAGTCCAATTGATTCATCATATATCATTTGGCTAGTACCAGATAAATATAATTGTTGCATGTTAATTATATTATCAGAGTTACTACTAGTAAGGAACAGATTCTTAACTATGTCATAGAAAGATAAAAGTTGTTTAGTAGTAAAATTAGTATCCATACTATTTGATAAAGCATTTAGTATTTCGAGTGCCTTATTTGCACTAGTTACTGATTTTAATTTATTAAGCATTCCCTGTACAACAAGTTGTTGGTTAAGTCCACGTTGGAAGTCGCCAGTAGGAAGCGTTTTTCTATGTCTTGCAAGTGCCAATGCTTGTTCACCATTAAGATTTTGAACACCTGGACGTATACATTGTTCATATTCTCCAAATAATCTATCACTGTTTTGCTCACAGAAATTAATACTATCAGGAACGTTTACTGTTATACCATCTAAAGCATCAACAAGTTTAACAACACCTTTAAAGTTTATTTTTACATAATAATCAATATTAATTCCAGTAAAGTTTTGAATAGTTTTAATCATACAGCTTTCACCATTCCATGCTGCATGAGTAATCTTATTTTCTTTTTGATTAGCGAAACATGCAATTGGAACATAAGTATCACGAGGAATACTTAGTATAGTCGCATTAAAAGTTTTAGGGTTGAAAGTAACAAGCATTAATGCATCGCCATTACCTGACGCATTCTTTTCTAATGTTTCGCTTGAAGAATCAATTCCCATAATAAGAACAGTAAAAGGTTCAGTTACTGAATTTGATTCATTAAAGTTAACAATTTCATCACCAGTATGTTTAGCAATTTCGCTCTTTGAATAAGTTTTTTCTTTTTTAGATATAACTGATGTTTCATCAGCAATCTTAGTATAAGACTCAATTGATTTAAACATACTTACATAGTTATTAGAAATGATCATTGCATCAATTTTACCACTATATAAATCAGCAACTAAATTTGAAGAATTTTCATACTCAACAATAGTAGCAATATCATTTAATTTATTATCGTTTATGATATCCAAACCTAGAATATATCCATCAATAGATGATTTATCATTAACAATACCTATGTTTTTATCTTTAAGATCATCAACTTTTGAAATGTTGCTATTTTTCATAACTACTAAGTTTGATTCGTAAGTTACTTTTGATTTATTAATTGAATTTAAAGAATTATATCCTCTAAAAACATAATAACCCAATCCAGCTTGAGCAATAGTAAGTATTAAACTTAAAACTATAAATATAATAAATTTATAAACTTTAGGTTTTTTAGTTAGCTTTCTAAGGAAGAATATAAAAGCAATATTCATAAGAATTAATACTGCAATTCCTAAATAAACCCATTTAGTTTCAATATCACTAAGTAGTGAAGCAGAGTACACTAAAAATCCGCAAGCTCCTAACTGTAATACGTTAAAAATTAATGTTAAAATTTTATTTCTAAAACTTATTTTTTTTGGCATAAATGAACAACTCCTTATTTTATTCAAGATAATAACATTATACCTCATATTAATTTTTGTATCAATAAAAAACTTGCAAAAGCAAGTTTAATTTATCGTTAATTTTTTCTTGTAAGAATCGGATTTTCCGGAGTATGAAATATAGTAAGTAATTGTATAAGTATTAGCAATTGAAGTATCAATCGAATCAACTTTTTTCTGATTAGTTTCATCATATATTTCATAACTGAAATCAGCAGAAGAAGTAACATCTTTACCATCAGCTGTAACAGTAATTGGATTCTTCATAATACTAAATGATGATCCAATAACGATTTCTTCATCACGATCATTATATGTGAATACAACATCTGGTTGTATATCATATGAAACACCAGAACTCATATTAGTAGTCACTTTACTATAAGAAGTTTTAACAGTATATGTTCCATATGGATTAGAAGTAGCATATGTAAATGATGTGTTTGTAGTAAATCCAAGATCAGTTTCATTGTAGAAAACTCTGTATCCTAATTCACCATATGAATCTTTGGCATTAGAAGGTCTAGAAACGCCATTCCATGTAAGTTTAACATTTCCATTACTATAAGTAGCTTTAAGTCCAGATGGATTATCTAACACATAATAAGTTGAAGAAACTTCAGTTGGTTCAGTACCTTTTTTAAATAACTCTGTTATTTTTTTATCATCCGGTGTGTTACTACTAGGTAGTGCTAATGGATCGGATCCTTTTTCAACGGTTACCCAAACAACACTAGAAGGTTTTATAAACTGGGAACCATCATTATCAAATACAACAGCTTCACATGCTTTGAACAAAGTAGTTCTAAGAGTTATTATTTGTGATTGAGTAAGATATTGACCTGCTATGTTTTCGTTATAACCAGCCCAAATAGCCATTGAAATAGTAGGTGTATAACCGACTAACCAACCATCAGGAGTAGCGGAATAAGGATATCCTAATTCTCTTCGAGTTTGACTATCGTAGTTAGTACTTCCTGTTTTTGCTGCAACCTGTGAATTAACAACACCAGTAATTCCAATATTTCTTGCAACATCTTGTAACACGCTGGTAATCATATAAGCTGTTGCTTCGCTCATTGCCTTAACTTTAGTAGATTCAGACTCAAACTCTATTGTTTCGTTACTATCTTTTAGTATAATTTTATTAACTGTATATGGTTCATAGTAATATCCACCATTAGAGAATGCTGCATAAGCTGCAGATAACTGTAATGGATTAGAACCGTTAAATGCACCAACAGAATGTGCCTCATGTAAATAACCATTAGAATCAATTTCAGGTTTCATTCCAAGGTTAGTAACAAATTCTTTAATTTTATTATTATCAACAGATTGGAAAGCAATAAGTGCTGGAACGTTTCTTGAATCAGATAGGGCATATCTTAAAGTTATTGCACCTCTATAAGCTCCATCCCAGTTTTCCATATATCCACCATTAGTATATCTATGTTTAGCATCAACAAATGTTTGACCAGTTGACCAGTTATTATATTCAATACCAGGACCATAATCGAAAAGTGGTTTTGCTGTAGAACCAATTTGTCTATCGATATCAGTGGCATAGTTATATAACCTTGCACCATTATTTCTACCACTTATATTATTACGACCATTACCAATAGCTATTACTTTACCAGTATGCGTTTCAATAGCTGCAAGACCAGATTGAACAGTATCGTTTGGCCATGAATAAGTTTCACCTAAATATATTTTATTAATTTTAGCTTGTTTAGTTGAATCCATATTAGTATATATTTCCATAGATGTTTTATAAGGATCAAGGCCAGTTTTCTTTTCAATTTCTTTTAAAACTGTATCAACATATCCTTGATATTCACTAACTGTAATAGATGAACTAGAAAGTAAATCTTGTACAGAAATAGCTGCTGCTATATCAGCTTCTTCTTTAGTAATATATCCGTGTTTAACCATTAAAGAAAGAACTGTATCTCTTCTTTCCTTAGCATTTTCTGGATTTGGATATGGATCATAGTCACCAGGAGCTTGGAACAATCCAGCAAGAAGAGCAGCTTCTGATAAGTTTACATCAGAAATACTCTTGTTAAAATATGTTTGAGCTGCTTGTTCAATACCATAAGAATTACTACCTAAGAATGGATCATTAACATAGAATTCAATAATTTCTTCTTTAGTGTATGCTTTTTCAAGCTTAAATATTGAAACATATATATCAGTAAACTTACGAAGTAATCCTCCGAAACCTTCGGCATCACGACTTGTAAAGTTATTCTTAGAAACTTGCATTGTAAGTGTGGAACCACCACCTGCATCAGCTCTTCCTAAAAGCTGTCCTAAAACCGCTTTAGTGAATCTTGGAGCATCAAATCCATTGTGTTGGAAGAATCTTGAATCTTCTGTAGCAACTAAAGCATCAACGAATACCTCGGGTAAGTCTGAATAAGAAACTTTAACTCTATTTTCTGATCCTAAAGTATAAACTAAATTATTGTCTTTATCGTAGACTTCAGATACTTCAGTTCTATTTAATTTATCTACATCAAAATCAGGTGATTCAATTATTACATATATAAAGAAAGCGATAAATCCAAGTATACCAATAATACAGAACACCAGCCCTATAATTACCAAGACTTTAATAAATTTCCTTAACCTACTGTTTTTCTTAGTATTATCGAGAATCTGTGTAAATAACATTACAAGTAAGAAAAGGAATGTTGCACAAACTGCTAGTACAAATCCTAACACAATGTATGAAACGATGAACAAAACAAGTGCTAGTACTAATAATCCTATAATAAAAGGCAATGACAACTTTTTAGCTTGAGACTCATTACTGCTTTTTTTCTTTTTCTTTCTAAAAATATTAAATATTTTCAACCTCATTTTTTTCTTTTTAGCCATATTATATACCTCCATATTTATTAACTATATCAATATAATCAACTCTAGGTGCTAATTTTTCCTTAATTAAATATCCTTTTTCTTCAAAATAACAAATAGGAATAGATTTTCTATCATTATTATTTATATATTGAAAAAAGTCCTCACAGAATAGTATAAACGTTTTATTAAGAGTAGTAAACCTAACTATTAAAAAACAAATACCATCTTGTTCTAAAACCCTTTTTAAATGTTCCACTTGATGTTTATGTATATTAGACAATGGAAAACTTGTTTTTGAAGTTGTCTCTTTAGCCTCAAAGTCTATATACCTTCCTTTATATATACCATTATAATCTGTAGTAGATGGTTCTTTAAAAAAAGCTTTAGTAATTTCATTACCATTTTTTGAAACAACCTGAATAGGTGTTGGCTTTTTATATACTATTGCTATATTCTTATCACGATAATAAGTATTTGTAGTGTTTAAATCATCTTCTAAAGACATTCCTCTATTAGAAAAAGAAATTACCTTTGTCGTTGATTTTTTTATCATTCCACTAGGATAATTTATCAAATTAATCACCATAAAAATTATACTATATTTTACTAAAAAAATTAACCCCCTAAATATAAAAAAATAAAAAAAATGAAAACTATTGTCGAAACAACTGAAACAACATAAAAAAGATGATATTCTATATGAGGTGATTATAGTGAATACAGAAGATACATGTTTTATTCTAAAAAAGATGATAGAAAAGACTAAATATTTAAACTTAATAATGGCGAGAATAAGAATTGACAAATAACGATTTATTTCTTAAAATATATCTGTAAAGGGTTGGTGATAACAATGTACCAGACTAAGCTTAATTTAACGCCAGATGATATATTAGAAAAAGAATTTAAAATAGATACAAGAGGTTACAGATTAAAAGAAGTTGACCAGTATCTAGATCTTATCATTCAAGATTATCAAACTTTTCTTGATTTAATAAAAAAACAAGATAAAGAAAAGAATGAACTAGCAGAAGAAGTCTTAAGATTAAAACAAGAATTAAGAGACGCAAATGTTAATATTGAAATGGCAAATGCAAATGCTAATAGCAATGCAAATGTAACAAATATTGACATTATAAAAAGACTATCTAACTTAGAAAAGATAGTTTATGGAAAAACAGAAGAATAGTATTTTAGGTAAACGCTGTGCATATTATGCATAGAGGAAAGTCCATGCTCACAAAAACTGTGATGTTTTTAGTGTTTGTGCTTAGGGAAAAAATAACCTAAGGTAGCGAGAGCTAACGGCTTCGAAATAGTCTAAGTCGCAAGATATGACTAAAGTAGATGTAAAAGTGCCATAGAAACGATGTCTTCGGGAAACTGGAGAAATGGAACGAGGTAAACCCCGCAAGTGAGAAACCCAAATTTTGGTAGGGGAATCTTTGAAAGAGAATAAGAATTGATCAAAGAATCGAAAGATAGATAAATGTTTACCACCTATTATTAGGTACAGAACATGGCTTATTAAGTACTATTATAAAATTGAGGTGTAACAATTGAAAGAAATAGGAGAGATCTTTTCTGAAAAAAGAAAAGAAATAGGTATAACTATTGATGAAATGTCCAAAGACCTGAAAATTGATAAGTTATTAATAGAAAATTTAGAAGAAGGCAATATTAAAGCATTTAAAGATATTGTTGAGTTAAAAGATGTGATTACATCCTTATCTAAATATTTAGGTTTAGATGGTGAAAGTATAATAGATGATTTAAATGATTACCTATTTGAAAAAACATCAAAAATATCAGTAGATGATATAAAAAGTGTTTATTCCAAGGAAAAGGAAGAAAGAAAAATAAAATCACCATACACAATTGAGACAATAGAAAAAAAGAACAAAATTAAATTTACAATAATAGTAATTTTAGTATTAATAATACTAGTAATGTTATATTTTTTATTAAGAAACATTCTAGTAGGTTAGGAGTATAAAATATGAAAATAAATATGCCAACTAAATTAACATTTTTTAGAATGGCTCTAGCAGGAGTAGTAATACTTTTAATGTTATTTCCATTCTATAGACTTGGAATAAACTTTCCTTGTTTCTTATTCAAAAATATATTAATAGATCTAAGATATATAATAAGTGGTGTAATATTTATAATTGCATCAATAACAGATTTCTTAGACGGATACTTAGCTAGAAAAAATAATCAAGTAACAGACTTTGGAAAATTTCTTGATGCCATTGCTGATAAAATTTTAGTAAATTCAGTATTAATTATTTTTGCGGCACAAGGACATATTACAACAATAATACCAGTTGTAATTATTGTAAGAGATATTATTGTTGATGCAATAAGAATGACAGCGGCAAAAAAAGGAAATGTTCAAGCTGCAAAGCTATCAGGAAAATTAAAAACAGCATCATTAATGATAGGAATGGTTTTAACATTCTTCTACAATTTACCATTTGAATTATTAGGTATTAATTTAGCTAGCGCATTCTTATATTTCGGAATGTTAATGTCACTTGTATCACTATATGAATACTATAAATTAAATAAAAAATATATATTATAAAAAATAAAAATTCAGGTAAAAAAGCATATACAAAAGTAACATTTATGTATATGCTTTTTAATCTTTGCTGGCAAAAATTAAAACACAAACGAATGTTTGAAAAAAGTGTTGACAAATAAAAATTGGTATTGTATTATTAATTTAGACATGAATGGAGGATTAAAAATGACTAAACAAAAAGGAAATGATAAAACATTAGATCAAGTTTTAGCTGAAATTGAAAAACAATTTGGAAAAGGATCAATAATGAAACTGGGGGAAAATCCTCATATGGAAGTAGAAACTACTTCAAGTGGTTCAATTACACTTGATTTGGCCTTAGGAACAGGTGGATATCCAAAAGGAAGAATTATTGAAATATTTGGACCTGAGTCAAGTGGTAAAACAACAGTTGCTCTACATGCAATTGCAGAAGTACAAAAAAATGGTGGACGTGCTGCTTTCATTGATGCAGAACATGCGCTAGATCCAGTATATGCTAAAAAACTCGGAGTTAATATAAATGAATTATTACTATCACAACCAGATACAGGAGAGCAAGCTTTAGAAATATGTGAAGCTCTAGTTAGGAGTGAGGCAGTAAACATAATTGTAATAGATTCCGTTGCGGCATTGGTTCCTCAAGCAGAAATTGAAGGTGAAATGGGAGAATCTCATGTAGGACTTCAAGCAAGATTAATGTCTCAAGCACTAAGAAAATTATCAGGAACTATCAGTAAAACTAAGACAACAGCAATATTCATAAATCAACTAAGAGAAAAAGTCGGAGTTATGTTTGGAAACCCAGAAACAACACCAGGAGGAAGAGCATTAAAATTCTATTCAACTATAAGACTTGATGTAAGAAGGGGAGAACAAATAAAACAAGGCGATAGTGCTATTGGTAATAAAACAGTCATAAAGGTTGTTAAAAATAAAGTTGCACCTCCATTTAAGACGGCAATAGTAGAAATTGTTTATGGTGAAGGAATCTCAAAAGAAAGTGAAATTATAGATTTAGCAGCACAAGCAAATATTTTAGAAAAAAGCGGTGCATGGTATTCGTATAATAATGAAAAAATTGGTCAAGGAAAAGAAAATGTTAAAGCATTATTAAAGAAAAATCCAAAATTAAGAGATGAATTAGAGGATAAAGTTAGAAAATTTTATTCAAAAGAAAATACTACAAAAGAAGAAAATGAATAAAAATATTTAATTGCAAACCACAACAGTTGGTTTGCTTTTTCTTGACATAAAAGTGAAACGAATTTACAATAAAATTGTATTAACATTAATACAATATATAAATGGAGGAAAAAGATGAATAATAATTTAAACTCCATTATGCTGATCGTAATTGGATTAGTTGCAGGTATTGTAGTAACAGTAATAATAAATTTAATTATTGCTAAGAAGAATGCAACTAAAGTTAAAGATTTAATAGAAAAGTCTAAAAAAGAAGCTGAAAAGCAAAAGAAAGACTTACTTTTAGAAGCGAAAGAAGAATCATATAAATTAAAACTTGAAGCTGAAAAAGAAATTAAAGAAAAGAAAAACGAAATTAAAGAAACAGAAAATCGCCTTATTCACAGAGAGCAAAACATGGATAGAAGAGATGAAATGTTTCAAAAAAGAGAATCTTTATTAGACGAAAGAGAAGAAAAACTGCAAGATAAAGTATTAAAAATTCAAAATGATCAAGCAGAAGTGGACAAACTAAAGCAAGAACAAATAAATGAACTTGCAAAAATAAGTGGTCTTGATAAGGAAAAGGCCAAAGACTTAATAATGAAAAAGGTAGAAGAAGATATTTCGAATGAAATAAGCATTTACATCAAGGAAAGAGAAGATGAGGCAAAACTAACTGCTGATAAAACAGCAAAAGAAATGCTAGTTAACTCTATGCAAAAATATTCATCTGAAGTAGCAAATGAACAAACGGTCTCTACAATTGAACTTCCAAATAATGAAATGAAAGGAAGAATAATCGGAAGAGAAGGAAGAAACATAAGAACAATTGAAGCAATAACTGGAGTAGATTTAATTATTGATGACACACCAGAAGCAATTGTTATATCAAGTTTCGATCCTCTAAGAAGAGAAATCGCTAAAATTACAATTGAAACTCTTGTAAAAGATGGAAGAATTCATCCAACAAGAATAGAAGAATTATATGACAAAACAGTAAGAGACATCAAAGAAAAGATTATGGAATATGGTAACTCAGCATTATTTGAGCTAGGATTAGCAAAAATGGATAATGAGCTAATTGAAATATTAGGTAAACTTCACTTTAGAACTAGCTATGGGCAAAACGCTCTAAGCCATTCAATTGAAGTAGCACATTTATCAGGAATTTTAGCAGCAGAGCTAGGCGAAAATGTAAACTTAGCTAAAAGAGCAGGATTACTTCATGATATAGGAAAAGCAATTGATCATGAAATAGAAGGTAGCCATGTTGATATAGGAGTAGATTTAGCAAAAAAATATCATGAAAACAGTGTTGTAATAAATGCAATTGCATCACATCACGGAGATACAGAACCAACAAGTGTTATTGCAATATTAGTTCAAATAGCGGATGCTTTATCAGCGTCACGCCCAGGAGCTAGAAACGATTCTGTTGAAAATTATATTAAGAGATTAGAACAACTTGAAAAAATGACTGATGATATAAAAGGTATAGAAAAAAGTTATGCAGTTCAAGCCGGAAGAGAATTAAGAGTATTAGTTAAACCAGATGAAATCGATGATTTAGAAGCTCATAAAGTTGCTAGAACAATAAAAGAAAAAATTGAAAAAGAAATGCAATATCCAGGAACTATTAAAGTTACTGTTGTAAGAGA
>CAKOSO010000004.1 GCA_934102355.1 uncultured Bacilli bacterium | reverse complement strand
ATAGTATCAACAGATGGAAAAGTAAAAGCATATAACGATTCAGGAAAACTATACATTTACAGTAGAAACAAAATGTACGGACATTCATCAATGTATTCAATGTTTAGAAATAATACATCTTTAACAGAAGTAAATCTAACACAATTAGATACATCAAGAGTGACAAATATGCAAACGGTATTTCAAGATTGCACTAAATTAACAAACATAGATTTTTCTAATCTTAATACGTCAAATGTAAATAATTTATATGCAATGTTTTTCAATTGCAAGTCATTAACAAGTCTTGACCTATCAAATTTCAATACTTCAAAAGTGACATCATTAGTTCAAATGTTTTTCAACTGTACAAGTTTAAAAAACTTAGATATATCAAGTTTTGATACATCAAATGTAACAACTATGTATATGACTTTCTACGGATGCAGTTCATTAACTTCCTTAGATTTATCGCATTTTGATACATCAAAAGTTACAAGTATGGCCAATATGTTTCAAAATTGTAAGGCCTTAACAAGTCTAAATATCAGTTCATTTAACACATCAAACGTAACAAATTTAGCAGCAATGTTTATAAATTGTAGTGCCTTAACAAGTTTAGATTTATCACATTTTAATACATCAAATGTAACAGATATGTCTTTGATATTTAGTGGATGCAGGAAATTAAAAGAATTAAATATAAGTAGTTTCAACACAAGTAAAGTAAAAAATATGTCCTACATGTTTAATTACTGTACTTCACTTATTAGCTTAAATGTTAGTTCATTTGATACAAGCAGTGTAACAAATATGGATTCAATGTTTCAATTCTGCCAAATCATTACATCATTAGATGTAAGCAGCTTTGATACTAGTAATGTAACAAATATGCAGAATATGTTTAATCACTGTGAAAATTTACTAACATTAGATGTAAGCAATTTTAACACATCAAAAGCTAGTAAAATGAAATTAATGTTCTCAGAATGTAGAAAAATCACATCATTAGACTTAAGAAACTTTAATACAAGCGCCGCAACCGATATGTCAAAGATGTTTTATGCAACAGTTTCACTTACAAAAGTAACAGTAGGATCTGGCTGGATAACAGAAAGCGCTGATGTTTCAGATATGTTCTTAGGAAGTAAAATAAGTGCAGTAACACCTGCATAGAGTATTCTAATAACAATAATAAAAACGACCTCACAACATAAGTGAGGCCTTTTTTATTATTATCTTTATAGCTAATTATTACTTTCTTGATCATTTTTATATTTAGTTACAACCTTATTTAATTTAAATATCTTTTTATCTAAGTTTTTAATATCTATTGAACAATTATACATCTCATCTTTAACTTCTTCTGGAATATCATCACCGAACTTATATTGAATTTTATGGTCTAATGTTGCCCAAAAGTCCATTGATACAGTTCTAATTTGTATTTCAGCTTCTACATATTCTTCTTTTTCAAAGCGGTATATAGGAACTAATACCAACATATGATAACTTGTATAACCAGTATCCTTTGGATTTTTAATATAATCTTGTTCTTGAATAACATTAAGAAGTTTACAATTCTTTAATGAATCAACAACTTCATAAACGTCAGATATAAAAGCACATACTATTCTTATACCTACCATGTCATGAACATTTTTAACAAGATTATCTAAACTAACTGGGATACCTTTATTCTCAAGTTTTTGTACTGCAGAATCAAGAGTCTTAATTCTTGATTTTACATGTTCAATAGGAGCATAATCTTTTTGAAGTTCTAAGTCTTTTCTTAAAACATCAATCTGATTTTCAAGAGTTTTTAAGCATGCCGAATACTTTAGCATTTGCTCTTTAGCATTCTTACTCATTAGTTCATAATGATTCATATAATTCCTCCTTTTTTAGTTAGAACATTATACCATATATTAGCATTTTTTTCAAGTTTGTATATCGTTCTTATTCTTTATGAATTCTCTCAAAATCTTAGTAGTAGCACGTTTTTCAATTCTTGAAACATAACTCCTAGATATTCCAATATTTTTTGCTATCTGTTTTTGAGTTTCTTCATCATGATTAAAAAGACCATATCTTCTTATAATTATTTCTTTTTCTCTAGGTGTTAAAAAGTTTAAATACTTTTGTAATAATTTAATATTATCGTTTACATACATTTCTTCAACAAGATCCTTAGAAGGCATTTTTAATACATCAAGTATCGTAATATCATTTCCTTCTTTATCATAACCAATTGGATCATCTAAAGAGATGTTATTATTATTCTTTTTATTAGCTCTAAAGTACATCAAAATTTCATTTTCAATACATTTTGCAACATATGTAGTAAGTTTTGTATTGTGTTTTAATGAGTAACTATCTATACCCTTAATAAGTCCAATAGTACCGATACTAATTAAATCATCTGTATTAGAAGAATTTTCTCCGAACTTTTTAACAATATGTGCAACCAATCTTAAATTATGCTCAATAAGTTTATTTCTTGCATTTTTATCTTTTTTAGTAAGAAGAAGCTCTATATATTTTTCTTCATCATCTTTAGATAAAGGATCTAAAAATACATTATTTGAATATGAAGTTTTAAATAATGTAAAAGTCTTAAGCAAATTTATAATATTTAAAATCAATACTTTCACCTCAATTAAATATATGACAAATAGTAAAACAATTACTTACAAAAATTAATTTTAAAAAACGATATTATTGTTTTTAAAACTTCTCTATGCTATACTATAAAAGTAATATTTAGAAAGAGGTGTGCTTATGAAAAGAGCATTAACAGGTTTACAACCTACAGGTGTTATAACTCTAGGAAACTATATTGGAGCTATAAAACAAATGATTAAATATCAAGATGAATATGAATCTTTTATATTTGTTGCAGACTTACATGCAATAACAATTCCACAAGATAAAGAAACTTTAGCAGAAAAAACAAGAAGCCTTTTAGCGCTATATTTAGCATGTGGAATAGATCCAAAAAAAAATACTATATTCATTCAATCAGAAAATGAATATCACACCAATCTTTCATGGCTTTTAGAGTGTAATTCATATTATGGAGAACTATCTAGAATGCATCAGTTTAAAGAAAAAAGCAAAAAGAGTGAAAACTTTACAGTAGGACTTCTTACATATCCAGTACTTATGGCAGCAGATATACTTCTTTATGATACTGATTATGTACCAGTTGGAATAGATCAAAAACAACATGTAGAAATAACAAGAGATTTAGCAATCAGATTCAATAAAAAGTATGGTGATACATTTGTAATTCCAGAACCATTAATTACAAAAACAGGAACAAAAATCATGGATTTAGTAACACCAGATAAAAAAATGAGTAAATCAAGCGAAAATCAAAAAGGAGTTATAAGACTTCTTGATGATCTATCTGTAATAAGAAAAAAAATAATGTCAAGTACAACTGATTCAGAAATGAAAGTTAAATTTGATCCGGAAAACAAACCAGGGATATCAAACTTAATTAATATATATTCATCATTAACAAACGAAACAATTGAAGAAATAGAAGAAAAATTCAAAAACTCAAACTATGGAGAATTTAAAACAGCAGTTGCAGATGTAGTAGTAAATGAAATATCAAAAATTCAAGAAAAATACAATGAATATATAAATAGTGATATTATCGATAAAATTCTAGATGAAGGTATAAAAAAGACAAGAGAAATTGCAAAAGAAAAATATTTGCTTGCAAGAAAGAAAATGGGATTTATAGAAAGAAACTAAATGTTTCTTTTTTATGTTGGGATTATTGATAAAAAAGGAGATTGTTAAGATGAGAGTAGTAAGTATAGGTGATCTTGTAACAGACTATTATTATAAAGAAGGTAATCTAATAGGTGTGAATGGTGGAATGACTTCGCACAATATAATAGCAAACTTAGCAAAAATGGGAATAAAAACATCAGTTTTTGGATGTTGTGGAGACGATTGCCAAGGTAGAATTGCTATTAACAGCTTGAAAAAGCTTAAAGTTGACACAGGTAATATCAAAACTATCGAAAATATTAAAACCAGGTGCTTCCACGTTTCTTATTATGATGATAACGGAAAGTTATCTTTCACTTCAAAAAAGAGATGTCCATTTTGTAATGATAAAAAATGGTATGCAGAAAGTTTATTAGATCCTGATTTTATTCTTTCAAATATTAATATGGATGATATTTTAGTTTTTGATAATTTAAATGAAAAGAATCAAATAATTATTGATAATACAGAGAACAAAAAGATAATCGATTTAGGTCAGTATTTTGAATTTGAAAAAATGACTGATAATGAAATAATAGAAAAACTAGCAAATAAATTTGAAATAATAAATTTCAACGAAAGAGTAACTAAATATCTTTTAAATAGACTAAATTTAAAAAGTGGACTTGAATTATATAACGTTATAAAGCCTAATTTAATGACAATTACTAGAGGAGAAAATGGTGCAACATTTATAACTGATAACAATTCATATGATTTTAAACTACTTAAATCTGGAGATGTAGTAGATTCTACAGGAGCTGGTGATGCATTCATTTCAAGCATTATTAAAGATAGTATTAAAAATGATTTTAAATATGATGCGGATAAGTTAAAAAAATGGTATGAAAATTCTAATAGACTTACATATAAAGTTGTCTCTAAAATGGGAGCAAGAGGACACATCAATTCACTATTTAAAATTAAAAAAGTGAATGATTACTGCACATGTGAAAAATTTGAATATACAGAAAGAAAAAGAATTAAAAGATGTAATATTAATATTAACAATCTAGAAAAAAGAATTCTTAATGCAGTAAATTCTTCTGCAAGTGTAAAACTAGATGAAATAGGTTTTGACAGTAATAAGACTTGCTTATTTATTGGTACAGGAGGTTCATATGCAGGAGCATACTTCTCATCAAGAGTAATAAATGCTCTATATGGAAGTAATACCTATTCTCTATATCCAAGAGATGTACTATATAGAAATAACAGCAATGTTGATAAGGCAATTTTATTTTCATACTCTGGTACAACTAATGACATTATCAATAGTGTTAAAAATATTGACAATAAAAGTATTTATATTATTACAAAAGGCGAGGTACAAAACATTGTATTAAAAACTGGAGTATTAAAGAAAAATATATTAAGTTATAGAACTTCATCAAATAAAGGAAAAGAAAGAGGATTTTTATCATTTGAAGGTGCCGCAGCTCCAGCAGCTATATTCCTAAAATATTATTTAGATAAATCAAATCATAATATCGATATTAATGAATTCATAAAAGATTCAATTAATTATTGGAATCAACAAATAGAAAAATTAATTGATAATAATGCAATTGAGCGACTAAAAAAGAAAAACTTAATAAATATTTTTAGAGGAGATTATGCTAATACAGCAGGCTTTGATTTAGAAAGTAAAATTATTGAATCAGGAATATTTAGTTGCATTATACATGAAAAAAAGAATTTCTCTCATGGAAGATTTGTTAATTATGAAAACCTAGGTAACAATTTTTCAATATATTTTAAGCAGAAATCTACAACTAAATATGAAACTGAATTATTAGAATATTTAAGTACTAATTGTATATTAATTGAAAGTAAATATGACGGAATATTAGCAGAATTTGATTTACTTATTGCATCACAATTTATAATTTATTATATTGGGAAGCAACTAGATATTGATGTTTCAAAACCAAAATACTCAGAAGAAGCTATGAAAATATATTTCTACAAAGGAGAACTATAAATACATAGTTAATATTGAAATACCAACCATAATTAAGAGTTTATCTTTTTAGATAAGCTCTTTTAAAATAGATTTAAACATTTATAAAATCTTTAAAACAAACACTATAAATGCTATAATATTAATGGTGAACAATATGGAAAAACTATTAAATTCATATTTAGAATATCTTTTATATCAAAGAAATTATTCAAAATATACAATAGAAAACTATAAAGAAGATATAATGTTATTTAATGAATATTTAAATAAAGAAAGCCTAGATTTTTTAGATATAACATATCAAGATGTGAGATTATTCTTTAACTTTTTAGAAGAAAAAAAATTCGAAAAAACAACTATAGCAAGACATATAAGTTCACTAAGAAACTTTTATAAATACTTAGTAAGAAATAATTATATAAATTCTAATCCATTTGAGTTAGTATCAAGTCCTAAAAAAGATAAATTATTACCTAAATTTTTATATCAAAATGAAATAGAAGAATTATTTTTAATCCCAGACTTAAATGATCCATTAGGTATTAGAAATCGTCTTATTTTAGAACTTTTATATGCAACAGGTATGCGTGTTGGAGAATGCGAATATATAAAACTAAATGATATAAATTTTAAAGAACAAAGTATTAAAATACTTGGAAAAGGTAATAAAGAAAGATACGCATACTATGGAAGATACGCTAAAACATACTTAGAATTATATCTTGAAAAATCAAGACCAATTCTAAATAAAAATAACAGTGAATACTTACTTTTAAACAAAAATGGTACTAGATTAACCTCAAGAGGAATAAGATTGATACTGGATAAGATTATTGAAAAAAGTAGCTTAAAAGTACATATTTCACCACATACATTAAGACATACATTTGCAACACATCTTTTAGAAGCAGGATGTGATATCTTATCCGTTCAAGAGCTTTTAGGTCATGAATCTTTAAAAGCCACTCAAATATATACACACATTACTAACGAAAACTTAAAAAAAGTATATATGAATGCTCATCCTAGGAGTGGTAAAAAGATAGAATGAGAGGTTTTATGAATTATGAAGATATTACAAATCTACTAAATCAAGAAGGGCTTTTAGTTTCGTGTAGTAACTCAAGTCTTTCTTTTTCTTATCTTTCATATAACATTAAAGATATAAATGAAAATACATTATTTATTATAACTGATGAAAAAGATATTCAAAGTATAAAAGATTATGCAGATAAAATAACATGTTACATATCAGAAAAAGAATATGATATAAAAATTCCAAGTATTATTGTAAACGATATAATAAGTACAACCTCAATAATAAGTAATAAGTTTTATAACTTAGAAAAAGAAAGCTTTAAACTAATTGGTGTAATAGGAGAATCAGGAAAATCAACAACATTAGAACTATTAAAAAATAACATTAATTACTATTACAACAAAGATTATGAAATATTTAATAATTCAAAAAAAGAAATAGAAATAATTGAACTTGATCGCTGTATAAAAAATAATAAATTAAAAGAAAAAGATATATTATTAGTAGAATTAAATAATAATCTTATAGACCAATATAAATATAAAAATTTTGATACTATAATACTTCTAAATATAAAAGAAAATAAAGAAGAAAAAGATATAGATAAAATAATATCAATATTAAATAATAGTAATACAATTATTATGAATAAAGATATTTATTATTATGAAAAAATAAATGAAGGATTAAAAGAAAAGAAAGTAATAACATATGGTAAGACAAATAGTAATTTTATAATAAAAAATATTAGAAACAGTTTTGATAAAGTAGTATTTACAATACTTTATAACAATACTATAACAGATTATAAAATAAATAATAAAGGTGAATTTAACATTATAGATTCTACTGCATCAATAATATGTTCATTAATTTTAGGAATTAAATCTATATCTATAAAAAAATCATTAGAAAATACTATTATTGATTCTAATATGGATATAATAGATAGTTTTAAAAGTAAAATAATAATAGATAGAGTAAAAAATAACTATGGTATTTTATCTCTTTTAAAAGAGGTTAAAAATATGTATCCAGATAAAGATATAAAACTAATTATAGGAGTTAATGAAAATTATAATATTACAATGTTAAAAGAACTATCAGATATAATATCAAAATATATAAACTATATTTATTTAACAACAGACAACCCAAATAACAAAGAAGTATTACAAACATGTTTTGATTTTATAAAAGAGTTTAAAAAATATAACTTATCATATGAAATAATAATAGATAGAAAAGACTCTATTAAAAAATGTATGGATAGTACAACTGATAATGATATTATATTAATTCTTGGAAAAGGAAATGAAAAATATCAATTAATAAAAGATGAAGAAATATTTTATGAAGGAGATAAAGAAGTAGTATTAGATTACATTAAGAATGATTATAGACGATAATGTTGAAAATACTTAGTATTTTTAGTATAATTTTCTTGGTGGTAATAATGAATTTCGACATAATAAATGCAAATAGTGACTTAGGTTTATTAATAAATGGAGCAAAATATGGTCCAAAAAAATTAAGTGAAACACTAAAAGATGAAGAAAATATAAAAAATATATATAATATTAAAAGTTATGATATAGAAAAAAGTACTGATATAAATGATAAATATAAAAATATAGAATATATAAATCTTTTTAATAAAAAATTATTTGATAGAGTAACAAAAACCATAGATGAAGGAAATTTCCCTATAACTTTAGGGGGAGATCATAGTATTGTAATAGGTAGTGCTCTAGCATCTATAAATAAAAATTTAAAACTAGGAATCATCTGGATAGATGCACATGGAGATTTTAACACACCAGAAACATCATCAACAGGAAATATTCATGGTTATCCATTTTCTTGTTGCTGTGGATATCATTGTGAAGAATTAAGAAGTTTTTCTGACATGACATTTAATCCTAAAAATGCAGTTTTATTCGGTGGAAGCGCTATCGATTATCCAGAAGAATATAATAATTTAAAAGACGCGGGTGTTACAATTATTTCATATGAAGAAATAAGAAAAGAAGGGGTAGAAAAGTCATTAAATAAAGCGTTTTCTATAGCACTTAATGGTACAAATGGAGTCCATATAAGTTATGACTTAGATAGTATAAATCCAGATTATGCTCCAGGAGTATCAACACCAGAAGGACCTAATGTAAAAAGACAAGTTGCATCTCATATTTTAGATAATAAAAGTTATGGGTTTTCATCTGATGAAGTAAAAGAAATAATGAATCTTATAAATTCAAGAAAAAAAGATGTAAAATCTTTTGATTTAGTTGAATTTAATCCACTTAATGACATTTCGGACAAAACTCTTGATATTGCACATTCAATTATAAAAACTTTAATAAAATAGGAGGGCATATGAAATTAAATATAAAAGATTTAGAAAAAGCAACTAGTGGAAAACTTATAATTAATAATCATGAATGCTTGATAGAAAATATTTCCATTGATTCAAGAGAATATAAAGAAAATAGTTTGTTTATTCCAATAATTGGTGAAACACATGATGGACACAAATTCTTAAATTCAGCATATGAAAATGGATACAGAGTATTCCTTTGTGATAATAATCATGATTTTACAAAAGATGATATTACCTTAATAAAAGTAGAAGATACTAAAAAATCGTTAGGGGATATTGCAAAATATATAAGAAATAAATATGATATTGACTATATAGGAGTTACAGGTTCAGTTGGTAAAACAACAACAAGAGATATGATTTATAGTGTATTATCATCTAAATATAAAACATTAAAAAATGATAAAAATTATAATAATGAAATAGGGGTACCAAAAACATTATTTAATCTAGATTCAAAAATAGAAAAAGCAGTTATAGAAATGGGAATGAGTGTTAAGGGAGAATTAGATTATTTAGCATCAATTGTAAAGCCAAGCATTGCAGTAATATCAAATATAGGTATGTCTCACATTGAAAACTTTGAAAATCAAGAAGGAATCTTTAATGCAAAAATGGAAATAACAAATTATTTTAATAAAGATTCTATACTTATTGTAAATGGTGATGATAAATACTTAAAAACACTAAAGACAAAAAAATTAAATTACAAAGTATTAACATATGGATTAGATAAAAATAACGATCTATATGCATATGATATTAAACTTAATATAGATAAATCATCATTTAAAACAATAATAAATAATAATGAAGAAAAATTTACTATAAATGTACCAGCGGAACATAATGTATTAAATGCATTATCAGCTATATTAGTGGGTCTAAATAGTAATATGACTGTAGAAGAAATAAGAAAAGGATTAGAGAGTCTAGAACTAACATCTGGAAGATTAACGGTTATAAAGAAAAAAGATTTTACAATTATAGATGATTCATATAATGCATCATGTGATTCAATGATATCAGCGTTAAATGTTATAAAAAAATATACTAATAGAAAAATATGTGTTCTAGGGGATATACTAGAAACAGGAAAATATGATGAAGAACTTCATAGAAAAGTAGGAAAAAATATAACTAATGATATAGATCTTTTAGTAACAGTGGGAAAATCTTCATTATATATTGAAGATGAAGCAATAAAAAATGGTTATATAAATAAAAAACTTCATTTTGAAAACTATGAAGAATTAATAAAAAATATTGAAAAAATACTTATTAAAGACAGTGTAATATTATTTAAATCATCCCATGGAATACATCTAGATTTAGTAGTAAAACATGTATTAGAAAACTATGAAAACTAATTATCAAATTATATTAGATGAGACCTTAAAAAAACTAGAAAAAAAAGAAAAACTTCTTCTTCATTCTTGTTGTGGCCCATGTAGTAGTTATGTACTAGAATATCTATGTAAGTACTTTGATATAACAGTGCTTTATTATAATCCAAATATATATCCAGAAGATGAGTATCAAAAAAGATTACACGAACAAATAAAACTTATAAATGAACTAAATAACAATAAAATAAAAGAAATCGATTTACCATATAATCATAAAGAATTCACAGATTATATAAAAGGTCATGAAAATGATAAAGAAGGTGGTATAAGGTGCCACTTATGTTATAAATTTAGATTAGAAAAAACAGCAGAATATGCAAAAGAAAATAACTTTGATTATTTTTCAACAACACTTACAGTAAGTCCATATAAAGATAGTCAAATTTTAAATGAAATTGGTTCATTTTTAGAAAAAAAGTATAATATAAAATATTTATATTCAGACTTTAAAAAGAAAAATGGTTATAAAAGATCAATAGAACTATCTAAAAAATACGACTTATATAGACAAAACTATTGTGGATGTGAATTTTCATTATCAGAAATAGAAATTAAGGAACTTTAGTGTTCCTTTTTATTTTTAATAATTTGAAAAAGAGCTTGATATATATATATATATATTATAATCAGAATTGTAAAATAGGTTAGAAAGAATAGAAAATAGGTGGTAATCAGTATGAAAAAGTCGAAAAAAGTCGTTTTATATCTAATAATTTTAACTGCAATATTATTTGGTACAGGTATATTTTTTATAGAAAGTAAACAAATATTTAAAAACAATAAGGATACAATAGAATATTCAAGTGCTTATAAAGCATGGTTAAATTTATCTGATGAAGATAAAAAGAATACAATAGCTCCATCAAAATACCAAAATAGTTACACTGGAACTACATCATTATATTCAAATAGCATAAATAGTGAATTACCAAGTTATTATAACTTGCGTGATATTAGTACTGATATATCACCAATAAAGGATCAAAAATCATCCGGTTTGTGCTGGTCATTTGCATCTCATGGAATTTTAGAATATTATTTGGGTGTAAATAATATCTTAAATAATGATAAATATTATAATTTAAATCCGGTTCATATAACATATGCACTAGGATATAGATTTAGTGATTACATAAATCCATATGGTATTAAAGAAGTTAATTCTGGTGGAAATATGTTTCATGCTTTAAAATATTGGACAAGTGGTATTGGACCTTTAGATTCTAATCAAGAAATGGAAGAAAAGTTTTTGAGTAACCCTAGTAGTGAAAGCATTTTAAAAGCATCAGAAGTTCTTGGTGATTCTCCTAAAATTAAAGTGGAAGATATAATTCAAATACCTACTGTAAAAATTACTTATGATTCAAATAATGAAATTACTGATACAAGCTTTAATTCTTTAAAAGATACCAGATTATTTATGAAAGAAAGCATAATAAAAAATGGAAGTATAACATTTGGATCAGCTGCTCCATTAATAGCAGGAAACAAAATTAAAATTAACGGAAATGAAATAACTTGTTCTTCAATTAATGGAATAGATAACAGTGGAAATATTACAGCATATCCTAGAGAACAAACTGATCATTTGTGTGGTGCTCATGAAATGCAAATTATAGGTTGGGACGACAATTACAGTAAAGAAAACTTTAAATATTATCCAAATAATGATAAAACAAAAGATCCAATAATACCAAAAGAAGATGGAGCTTGGATCGTTCAAAATTCAACTGTGGGAGAGCAAGATTTATCATATTTTACAGAACGAAATAAAAAAAATACTCAAATATTAGAAAAACTCAATAAGACATCAGACGAAGAATGGGATCCAAAGGACAATGATCTTCTTTATATGTTTACTTTTCAAAAGTTTAATTCAGCTGAAAAGTTTATCGCAAAAAGTATTAGTGGTGACATTATTATAAATGGTTTGACAAAAAGCATTAATGAATTAGCTGATATTTGTAAATCAAATAGTCCAGAGATTAATGTAGACTCAAATATTTATAGTATGAATGAATGCTCTGAGATAAGCGAAAATAGTTCGCTAAAAGAGACATTGTTAGCAGTATTTACTTATATTTATAATTATAACCAAAATGATGAAAATACAAATAAAATAAGTATTAATATAACTGATGGAAAAATTGGAAGTAATGTAATTGGATCAATATACTACTATTCGTATGAATCATATATGTCAGATCTATATTCAATAAAAAAAGCAACGCTAAAAGATTATGATAATATATATCAATATAATCCAACAGGTGATTTTGAATACATAAATGCAACTGGAGCAGGAATAGTATTTGATAAAGAAGATGAAGATGAATTACTAAAAGAAGTAAGTGTTTATATAATTAACCCAAGTAGTATTACCGATTTTTCTAAAAATATTATTGGATATAAATTATATGTAAATAATGTAGATGGAGATCTTGAAAGTGAAAATTTAAAACTAGTAAAAGAAGAAACTAATGCTTTCCTATTCACAGGTTACTATACAATAAAACTTGATGAACCTATAAGATTAACTGGTGATAAGTTTGCCATTAAGATAGAAACAACAAATGGTAAAGTTTATTTCTACAACAATAAAAGTAAGCTAAGTAAAGAAGAAGTAGGTATAGTAAAAGGACATTCATACATATATCAAAGTAATAAGAAAACAGATGGTTATGATTATAAAGTTACACATTATTATCAAGGCGGATATCAAGAAACAATAGATGGAGTAAGTGCATCCATAAAAGCCTTCACAACAAAAGAAAATCATGATGAAACAGAAAAGATAAAAACAGTATTAAAATACGATGAAAGTAAAACATTATTAGGTCAAAAAATCACAATAAAACATATAACAGATAATATAAAATCAAGTTCAATATTTGATTATAAAGTAATAGATAGTGATGATAATGATGTTACAGATAATTTTGCAATAAATAAAAATATAATTATAAATAATCTAGGACTTTCAACAATTACTATAGATGAAAATACAAAATCAGATATTTACTATATAAAAACTTACTTTAATGATAAATTAGCTTCTACAAATACACTTAATTTAACTGATAAAGAAATTACAATTGATTCATATAGTAAGAGTAAAGAGATAATATATACAGGTGAAGAAGAAACTATAACACTAAATTTAAAAACTAAAAACATTACAAGTGATGATTTAAAAGTAAATATATTTAGTGATGGAAATGATAAAACAAGTGACTTTAAAGTAAATATTGAAACACTAGAAAATGATATTATAAAAGTTACGATAAATACAACTAAAGATACTAAACCTGGAAACTATAACATAGTAGCAAAAGATCAAGTAAAAGTAGAAAAAGATTTTGAGATAAAAGACTATACACATGTTGAAAAAATTGAATTAGATAAGTCAAATATAAAAATTGTTAAAGGAAGTCAAGAAACATTAATAGCAACAATAACTCCGGAAGATGCAAAAAATAAAAACGTATCCTGGGAAAGCTCTAATGATGATATTGTAAAAGTTGATCAAGATGGTAAAATTACAGCAGTGGATTTAGGTACTGCAACAATAACAGTAACAACTGATGATGGAGGACATAAAGCAAATTGTGAAGTAGAAGTTGTAGAAAAATCATCTTATAACATCGTAGGTAATATGATTAAAGGAATAAAACCTGAAAGTGATGTGTCTAACTTTAATTTAGGATTAAGTAGCAACCATGTAGTTAAAATTTATGATTCTAAAGATAATTTAAAGAGTGATGGAATATTTGTAACAGGTGATAAAGTAAAAGTCTATGAAAACGATGAACTTAATCAAGAATATGTAGTAATTATAGCGGGTGATACAACTGGAGATGGAAAAATAACAATAAGTGATGTATCTAAACTATATCAATACTTAAAGAAAAAAATTACAATAGAAGACTATTTTATAGAAGCTGGAAACGTAGTAAATACAGATAATGAAATAAAAATAGGTGATGTAGCTAAGTTATATCAATACATAAAGAAAAAAATTACTGATTTGGAGGTGTAATTATGAAAAAGTTAGTATATGGAACATTTATAACATTACTAAGTATTTTAGGTATCAGTAGTGTAAAAGCAGAAAGTGTAAGTATAAGTTGTAATAGTACAAACATAAAAGTAAACGAATCAACAACATGTTATGTAACTGGATCATCAAGTGATGAGGTAACAGCATTAAGTGCTAGTTACTATGCGAGTGGAAATATAAGTATAACAAGCGCAACAGCAGCATCTGGTTGGCAAGGAGATGGAAGTGGTGGATCATTTGACTTATATACGGATGTAAATAAAACTGGAAGCTTTGGTATAGGAACAATTGTAATAAAAGCATCATCTACAAGTGGAAGTGGAACTGTTGGAATAGGAAGTGCAATATTTACAATTGCTCCAGCATTCAGTGAAGTAGGAGCAGGATCAACTAGTGTAAATATAACAGTATATGAACCAACTCCAGATCCAATTC
Organism: uncultured Bacilli bacterium; assembly: GCA_934102355.1. Lineage (GTDB taxonomy): Bacteria > Bacillota_I > Bacilli_A > RF39 > UBA660 > CAKORS01. The sequence goes on along the minus strand of CAKOSO010000004.1, from coordinate 45,032 downwards.
CAACACCTGATCCAACACCAACCCCAACACCTAATCCACCAAAACAAGAGACAACACCAAGCAATACAAATAATAATGAAAATAAAAAAAGTAATGATGCAACATTAAAAGAACTAGTAATAAGTAACGCAAAAATTAATTTTTCACGTGATGTAGAAAGTTATGATGTAAAAGTTTCAAATGAAGTAGATAAAATAGAGATAAAAGCAACCCCAACAAATAGCAAAGCAACTGTTGCTATACCAAAAGACTTATCTTTAAAAGTAGGAAAAAATACATTTGAAATAGTAGTAACAGCAGAAGATAAAACAACAAAGACATATAAAATAAACATAACAAGATTAGAAAGAGAACTATCAAAAGACTCATCATTAAAAACAATAGAAATAGAAGGGTACAAAATAGACTTTAAAAAAGATGAATATTCCTATAATATAGGAAATATAAGTACTAATAAATTAAAAATAACAGCAATAGCAAATGATGAAAATGCTAAAGTTATAATATATGGAAATGAAGATATAAAAGAACAAGATGTAATAGTAATAAAAGTAACAGCAGAAGATAAAAGTGAAAGCGAATATATCTTATATGTAAATAATACAAGTAAAGATAAAAGTACTAATACTAATATAGAACTTATCATAATAGTTGTATTATTTATAATATCAGCATTTATAAATGTATTACTTGTAATTAAATCATTAAAGAAAAAGAAACAAAATAAAATAATATAAAAGTAAATTTTCCTAAAAAAATATAACGTGTAAAGTTATATTTTTTTTCTATATTTTTCTAAAAAAATATTTTAACTATTAGGTAACATATGATATAATTTACAATGTGCTAATAAAATTTGCAAAAGTGGAGTAGTATTATGAAAAGAAGTATATTATGGGGTTTATTATTATGTATAGTAATAGTTATATTTTTAATTGTTTATAGTATCTTAATATTAATAAAGGAAAAAAATAGAATTAAATATTATAATTCAACATTGTTGTATGACACAAACTATGATAAATATTTTACTCTAGTAAAAAAACAAAAAAGAGAGATTTTAAAAAGGAAAATACAGTTAGCTTATTTATCCGTACTATCCAGCGCAAAGGAATTATTTTTATGGAAAAAGCATTAATATCTCAGATAGTTTTCTTTACAATTTGTTTATTAATTATATTAGGTTTCATCATTTTTATAAGCATTAAATATGGTAATAGAATTAATTATGATGAGTACATAAAGTTAATAGAAAAACAAAATAAAGAAAATCTAAATTTATTAAAATCAGGAGATAAAAAAATAAACGAATTAGAAAAAAAGATACTAAGTTATAGAAAAAAACTAAAAAGTAAAAATATAATGTAAAGTTATAACTTTTTTATAATAAAAAGCCCACTTCGTTTGCCATAAATGTTAAAATATAATTGGTGATATAATGAGTAAACTATATTTTAGATATGGAGCCATGAATAGTGGCAAAACAACACTACTTTTGCAAGTAGCACATAACTATGAAGAAAGAGGTTTTAAAGTATTAGTATTAAAACCTATTATTGATACAAAAGGAGAAGATGAAATTGTATCAAGAATTGGAATTTCAAGAAAAGTAGATTACTTAATTGAAAAAGATTTTTTAATATCGAATTTAAATCTTGAAAATATAGCTTGTATTTTAGTAGATGAATCACAGTTTTTAACTGATACACAAGTAATGGATTTATGGAGAATAACTAAAGAAAAAAACATCCCAGTAATTTGCTACGGATTAAAGATAATGTTTAATTCTAAGATGTTTCCTGGATCAAAAAGATTAATGGAATTATCTGACTGTCTTGAAGAGATAATAACAATTTGTAAATGTGGTAAAAGAGCCAAATTTAACGTTAGATATGTAAATGATAAACTTGAAAAAGAAGGTAGCGAAGTAGTAATAGATGGTACAAAAAATGTAAGATATGAATCATTATGTGGAGTTTGTTTTAATAAAGAATTTTATAAAGAATAAATTATAAATATAAATAAATCCAAAATTAATGTAAAAATATGTTTATTAAAAAAACATTTTATGATAAAATTATATAGTAGGTGATGATATGAGTACTAGCGATATTCTTTATTTAGTATCTGGTGTTTTTTTAGCACTAATTTTTATTGTTGTCATAATCCTATTAATTAAAAAGAAAAAAATAAATAAATTAAGAAAAAAGCTTGAAGAATTAGAAAGACAAAGAAACCTAATAGTAGGTACTCCTATAATGGTTGAATTATCTAAAATAGAGAGCTTACTTAAAAATGATAAATTAGAATCAAAATATGATGAGTGGAATGAAAGATATGAAGTTTTAAAAAATGAAAGATATACAAAAATAACAGATCTTTTATTAGAAGCAGATGGTCTAATTGATACTAAAAAAATAAAAGAAGCAAAAGAAGCAATTGTAAATCTAGAAATGGAAATTTATAAAATACGTGTATCAACCGATAATTTATTAGATGAAATACGTGAAGTAACAATGAGTGAAGAAAGAAATAGGGCAATTGTTACTAAATTAAAAGCAAAATTTAGAGAATTAGAAAGAAAATTTCATAACAGTGAAGAAAGTTATGGAGATATTTATAAATATATAGAATTACAATTCGAAAATATAGAAAAAAGATTCCAAGACTTTGAAGTTATCATGGAAGAAAATGATTATACAGAAGTAATTAACACAGTAAAAGTATTAGATGAAATGATTGCACATATGGGAGTAGTCATTGAAGAAGTTCCAGATTTAGTGCTTTTAACAACTAAAATACTTCCAACAAGAATTAAAGAAGCAGAAACAATTTATGAAAACATGGTAGAAAAAGGTTATCCACTAGGATTCTTAAACTTTGAATACAACATGGATCAAATAAGAAAAAAGATAAGTCTTATACTTGATAAAGCAAAAATACTTAACTTAGAAGATAGCTTATTTGAATTAAAAACATTTATAGATTATTTAGATGGAATATTTAATGATTTTGATATTGAAAAAAGAAGTAAGAAACAATTTGATGAAACTGTAAAAGAATTCAAAACAAAAATAGTTAGTGTTAATAAAATAATATCTGATATTTATAGTCAATTAGATGATATAAAAAGTATGTATAATCTATCAAAAGAAGATTTAGAAGAACTTGAATCTGTTAATAAGTCTTTATTTGAAATAAATAGTACATATAACACTATAATTGGTAAATTAAAGAATAAAGAAGAAGCTTATTCTGTATTAAAACAGGAAATAGATGAATTAGCATCTTCATTTGAAAATACAGAAGAAGATCTAAACAATTGCTTAAAATCACTAGGCAGTATGCATGAAGATGAATTAAGAGCAAGAGAACAATTAAATGAAATAAATGAATTATTAAAACAATGTAAAGCTAACATAAGACATTACAAGCTTCCTATTATAGCTAATAATTACTTTGTTGAATTATCAGAAGCTAATGAAGCTGTCTATGAAATAGAAAAGGAATTAAAGAAAGTTCCAATTACTATTAAAACATTAAATATCAGAGTAGATACAGCAAGAGATTTATCATTCAAACTATATAATACAACTAATGATATGATTAAAACTGCAAAATTATCTGAAATGACAATTGTATATGGCAATAGATATAAACCACTTGATCAAGATATCGAAAAAGGACTAAATGTCGCATCACAGCTTTTCTTTAAAGGGGACTATACACAATCATTAGAAACAGCTATTGCGTCAATTAATATCGTTGAATCAGATATTTATAAAAAAATGTTAGATGTTTATAAAACAGACAAATAGTCTGTTTTATTGTGTTAGAGGGAGGATATATGAACGAAACTATATATAATGTACTTGACAGGATAGAAAAACAAGGATTTGAAGCTTTTGTAATTGGTGGATATGTAAGAGATCTATTATTAAAAAAGAAAAGTCATGATATTGATATTACAACAAATGCTAGACCAAAAGACATTAAAGAAATATTTAAAGATTATGAAATTGAATTTTTAGAATATGGAAATGTTTCATTTAATATAGGTGACTATAGCTTCGAAATAACCACATATAGAAAAGATATAAATTATGTAAATAAAAGAAAACCAGAAAAAATAGAATATGTTGACAGTTTAGAAGAAGACATAAAAAGAAGAGATTTTACTGTAAATACTATATGCATGGATAAAAAAGGAAAGATAATTGACACGTTAAATGCTAAAGAAGACATAAGAAAAAAAGTTATTAAAAGCGTTGGAGATCCATATAAAAAAATGGAAGAAGATGCACTAAGAATTCTAAGAGCAATAAGAATAAGTACTATCTTAAAATTTAGATTAGATGGTACATTAATCGACGCTATAAAGAAAAACAAAAGTGGTTTAAAAGAACTATCTTATACAAGAAAAAAAGAAGAATTAAATAAAATATTCTTAAGCAGTAATAAAAGTAGGGGAGTAAAACTACTAAAAGAATTAGATTTACTAGGTGAATTAGAATTAAAAAACATAGACAACGTTTTAAAAACAAATTATTCAACAGGAATGTGGGCTACAATATGTTGCGGAGAATACCCATTTACTAAAAATGAAAAAGCTTTAATTAAAGATGTTAACAGTCTTCTTCTAGAAGATATAAATGATGATAAAGTTTTATATAAATATGGATTATATGCTATAAATGTCGTATGTGACCTAAAGAAAATCAACAAAAAAAAGGTAGTAAAAAGATATGAAAACCTACCTATAAAAGATAAAAAAGATATAAATATAACAACTGAAGATATATGTAAAGTATTTGATAAAGAAGCTGGGCCATTTATTAGTGAAATAATTGAAGACTTAGAAATAAGTATTCTAAATAAAGAAGTAGATAATAAAAAAGAAGATTTAATTGCTTATTTAAAAGAGAAGTATGTTGTGCTATAATATATTTTAAATAAGAGGTGATATTATGAGCAGTGTATTAGAATTATTAAATATTAAGGATATTATTGTACCTGGAGTATTAATTAAGTACTCTAAAGAGTTAAATATTGATTCTAAAGAATTACTATTCTTATCACTTCTTTTTTCATATGATCATGATATACCTTTTGATATGCCTATTATATGTAATAGATTAAATTTAGAAAACATGGAAGTATTACAAATAATATCATCTTTAACAGAAAAAAAACTGCTAAATATGCATGTATTAAAAGATGAAGTTGGTATTATGAAAGAATATTTTGATATAAGTTTAATAAGAAATAAACTAGCATCTCTTCTTGTAGATAAAAGAGTAGAAGAACAAGAAGAAAAGGATACATCTGATATTTATTCAAATATTGAAAAAGAATTTGGAAGAACACTATCACCAATTGAATATGAAACAATAAAACATTGGTTAGATAGTAATATCAGTGAAGAAATGATAAAAGATGCATTAAAAGAAGCAGTTCTAAATGGTGTTAATAATTTAAAGTATATTGATAAAATATTATTCGAATGGAAAAAGAAAGGGTATAAGAAGGTAAATAATAAAAAAGAAGATGAATCTCTTGTAAACCTTCCAGATTATAATTGGTTAGATGAAGAATAAAATAGAATTAATTCTTAATTATTTTGATGAATTAATAAAAGAACCAAAATGCGAATTAAACTATAATAAACCATATGAACTTGTAATAGCAGTAATGTTAAGTGCACAAACAACAGATAAAAGAGTAAATATAGTAACTAAAGAATTATTTTCTAAATACCCTGATTTAAAGGCATTAAAAAGCGCTGATGTAAAAGATATAGAAAATATTATAAAAAGTCTAGGAAGCTATAGAAAAAAGGCTGCAGGGGTAAAAGAAATATCAAGAATACTAGATGAAGAATATAGCGGTATTGTACCAACAAAAAGAGAACTACTAGAACAAATGCCAATGGTAGGTAGAAAAACTACAAATGTTATATTAAGTGAAATATATAACATTCCAAATATAGCAGTAGATACACATGTATTTAGAGTATCAAAAAGATTAAAACTAGCATACCAAAAAGATGATGTAATAAAAGTAGAAGAAAAATTAAAAAGAAAAATTCCTAAAGATAGATGGAATAAATTTCACTTGCAAGCAGTATTATTCGGAAGATACTATTGTACTGCTAAAAATCCTAAATGTGAAACTTGTAAATTAAAAGATATTTGTACAAAATAAAAACCCAAAAAAGGGTTTTATTTTTTTATCCTATAATTCATCAAGCATTTTATTAAGACTTCTTTTTTTCTTTACATTAGTTTCTTTAATTTCTTTAACTTCCTTAATTTCATTTGTTTTTTCTACATCATCAATCTTTTTAGCAATATCAGATGTATTATCCATCTTGTCATCAAGTTTTTTCTTTTTATCATCTTTCTTTTTAAGATCTTTTATCTTTTTATAATCAACACTTTCAACACTCTTATTCTTTTTACTTTTTTTACCTTTAGATAAAGATAAAATAATAATTATTATAAATAGAACAACAGTAAGACCTAAAAATGAATAAATAATTATATTAGTTTTTCTCTCTTTTTCCTCAAGCCTTATTAATTCTTCATCATTATATCTTATTAAAGTATTATCGACTTCATCATACATATAAACTGACTTTTCACCAGTTTCATTATTCATTCCATAGAAGTAAGAATATTTTGAGTTATCATTTACTTTAAATACTTCAACTTCTTTATCATTAATAGTTATTATTTTTTTACTATAATTCTTAAACTTTCCACCATCAATAATAGTTATATTAAGATTACTAGAATCAATAGTAGTATATCTTATATATGAATTATTAGATTTATCATATATAAATAAACTTATTTCACCATTAGTTTGATTCTTTAAACCAACTAATTCTATATTAGTTTTTTCATTTTTAAGACTTGGAATAGCTATTGAATTAATTGTTACCTTACTCTCAGTAAACCCTTTAATAGTACCTAATAAAGAAGCTTTTTTAACTAAATTATACTTTTTATTATTAATTATTACTTCAATATGAGAAGAATCTTTAACATTTACTGTAATTACATAGGTTTTAGTAGTACCCTTTTCAGATGTAACAACAATATTTATTTTGTTTTCACCAAGATCTAATTCTTTTTCTCCAATTCCATCAATTCTAGCTTTAGAATCTTCAACTTCAGCAACTATATTAATTTTTTCAACACTTTCATCTACATCAATAGAATACTCTAAAGTATTTTTATTAAAATCTTTATCAAACTTATAACCATCAACACTAAGTGATTTTAAATTATTATTAGTAGAGTAGTTAGTTTTAGTTGTGCTGGATCCACCAGTAGAACCCCCAGTTGATCCACCAGTAGAACTACCAGAGTTACCACCACTAGTAGCAGAAACACCAGTTATTGTAACAGAGCCATTATTATGAGATATACTATCTGTTTCAGTTCCACTTATTAATGAATCAACAACTTTAATTGAAGAACTACCACTAGCTATTACTTTAAATGTAAATGTTTTTGACATATTATAAGTTGAAGCATCTTGTGCATAACCAAGTACAATTCCTGTATCTCCGCCAGTTTGAACAAGCTTTGAACTATCATAAGATAAATTATATTGATAAGCCATTAAACCTTCACCAGATGTTGAAACATTAACAGTTATGGTAAAAGTATTACCTACTGTAACACTTGTATTAGATGCCGATATCGATATATTACCACTTGCCGCTTTAACTAAAGTAGGAAATGCTACTAAAGTTATTAATGCAAATAATAGATTAAATAATTTTCTTTTCATATTTTACAACTCCTTTTATTTTAAAGACTTAATACCAAGAATATGTCTTTGTACTTTTGCTATATCAATAGAATTAATAATGCCATCATAATTAGTATCAGCAGCATCTTTATATTCTTCTTGTTGTAAAGCTAATTTTAGAATATGTCTTTGAATTCTAGCTATATCAATAGAATTAATAACACCATCACCATTAACATCACCTTTAATAGATAACTTATATGATACTGTTTCACTATTTAGTGTAATAGTTATTTTATCACCAGTAGCCAAATTACTATTTGATTTAACATTTCCATCTTTATCATTAATTAAAACTTGTACATTAGGATTCTGTTCATAAATCATATTTGATAGAGTAGTAGCAGTTGTTCCTGCAACAATACTAGTCATATAACCATTACTATATTTTATATCAACATTATTTAAAACTTCTTCAATAGTTTTTTGTTCTTCAGTTTGTTCTTTATCTTTCTTTATAATAGTTATTTTATAATTTCTAACTTCATTTGTTTGACTTGTTACTTTTATATTTACTAATGTTTCTTTATTATCTAACTTAATATTTCCAGCTCCACTAACTGTTGCAACATCAGATTCTTTAGAAACAGTTATATTTACACTTGTTACATCACTATCAACATAATGAGTATACTCTAATACATCTTTATCAAAACCATTTATTGTTTTATCATTAATTTTAATATCAGAAGCATAATTATTTGAATTACCAATTGGAGGTAGAGTAGTGAAATCACTAGGCATATTATCATAAACAGGAATAGCAAAGGTATAAGCTGTATCCATCAAACCAAGTTTATTATTTGTTTGCCAAGTAGAAAATGCTTCACTAGCAGGTGCCATAACATTAGTCATATATTGATGTGTATATGAAGGGAAATAAGCATTTTTTGCTACATTGAATTTTTGTAAGTACATTGTATTTTGACCTTTATTTATATAAGAGTTTGCAATGAAGTAAGCACCATACATAATAGCTTTTTCTCTCGTATCCCAAGGAGTACCTAAATAATAACCTTTATCAGTAAGTTCACCAGCAACTGCAAGACCCCTTGCTACAGAACTAGAAGTAATACCATCTTGATAAGCACCAATATTATAATAGTTATAATAACCTTTTAATGAACTTCCACCATAAGTTAACGTAGAGTTACCAGAAACACCATCATAAGATTCATTAGTTCCACCTTCTTGTTTTACTCTTGAAGCTAAATGAACAGGTGATATATTATAAGTTTTACCAGCGTTTATAAAATATGTTACATATTGATCATCACTTAAATAAGAATTTCCAAATATACTTTTAACAATATCACTTGTTTGATTTTTTTCATCATAAGCAAGTTCTTCAAAAGCAAATATATTAACTTCATTTAAATAGTTTCTAGGATCCATATATACAGCAACAACAGAAGGGGAAGCTTTATACCAGTTAGGATTTTCAACTAATACATTATTAAGTCTATAAGATTCTATTGTAGCTTGTGTATAACACTTTCCAATTTCACTTGCAACAGCTGTTGAAAAATCTTTACCTACATTTAAAGCTTTAAAATTCCAATTTGGATGCTGTTTATGAAGCTTAGTAAGAAAAGGTAAATAACTTTCTGGGAAACCAGCTTTTCTAAGTTCATTGTAATAATCTTCATCAGTAGCAGTTAAATCTTCATAACTTTTAACCAATCTATTAACAACATATCCAACTTTTCCATCATAATAAGATATTTTTGTCCAACCATTTGATGTATATTCTAAAACCTTAACTTTAGTTCCAAGATATAAATTACCTAAAGAAGTTGATGAAGTAGAAGGAGAAGATCTTACTATTGTATAATCTTCAGCAATTCTATATCCCCATGTGTTAGTAGTAAAATATCCATTCTTAGAAATTACTGAACCATCATCTGTAGTAGATACACTAACATAATCACTACAAATATATCTATCAGTAGAGCCATCATAATTTATCTGATACCATCCACCAGAACAACCAGTTCCACTTTTTTTATCAGCAGAAACAAGCACTGCTTGTCTTCCGTAAGATAAGAACCCAACTTTTGAATAGTTGCTTCCTGGACCAGATCTAACATTAAGTCCATCGGAATCTATTACAGTAGCAGTGCTTAAAGCATGAACATTACCTATAAAAATACATGAAAAATTAAAAACAAGAGCAAATACTAAAATAATATTTATTAGTTTTTTCATGCATATCACCTCAATTATATCTTATATATAAATTATAACAGATAAAAGAAACAATTGGTATATAAATATACAAAAATCGACACACATTTTACAAGAAAATGAATACAAAACAACTATTTTTCATATAAATTAGTAAATTGATATTGAATTTAAATAATTATTAATGATATAATAACAAATGTCATGGGGCTATAGCCAAGCGGTAAGGCATGGGTCTGCAAAACCTTGAGCACCAGTTCAAATCTGGTTAGCCCCTCCAATTAAGTAAAATATAACTTACAAAATATCCATTTGTAAGTTTTTTTATGTAAAAAAATGCGTAAAGAATAACTTTTGTAAACAAGTAAATAAAAAAACATAAAATATTTATTTATCTCTATGATATACTTACAATAGGAGGAAATATATGAAAAATAAAAAGAAATGGATTATTGCCTTAATAATAGTTATTATCTTACTTCTTCTTTTTGTATTATATCTATTATTTGGTAGAACAAGATCATTTACAGTTACATTTGATACAGATGGTGGAACAGAAATCACAAATGTAAAAATATCAAATGGAGAAATTCTTAAATTACCAGATGCCCCAACAAAAGAGGGTTATATCTTTATTGGTTGGGTAAATGAAGAAGAAAAGTTAGTAACAGAAGGCACAAAGTTTACTAGTGATACTAAGTTAAAAGCAAAATGGATCAAAAGCGATGCCGAAACTGTTAGTGTAATCTTTGATAAAGATGGTAATAAAACTGATAATATTACAATGGAAAAAGATAATAAAATGCTTTTGCCAGTAAATCCTACAAAAGAAGGATATATATTTGGGGGATGGATTAACGAAGATGGAAAAGTAATTGAAAAAGATACAATTATTTCAAGAGATACGAAACTAAAAGCATACTGGATTAAAAAGGATGCAAAAACTTATACTATAACATTTGATACAGATGGTGGAAGTAATATAGATTCCATAAAAGTTGAATCAAACAAAACAATTTTATTACCAGTAAATCCAGCGAAAGAAGGATATGTATTTAGCGGATGGATGGATGAAAGTGGAAATGCTATAACTAAAGATATGGTAGTAGATAAAGATATGAAATTAAAAGCAACTTGGAAAGAACCTTATACTTGTCCAACAGATTGTACCCCAATTGAAAATGGTAGTAAATGTACAAAAGAAGTGACAACAAGTATGGTATCTACATCATATTGCCCAGGCGGATATACAATGAATAATGGAAAATGTACTGGTTCAAAATATCATGCAAATAATGGAAACAATGGCTGGGAATGTAATAGCAGTAGTGACTATATGTATAGTGAAGAAGATGGAGCTGGTGGTGCATTTATGTGGTGTGTTAAAACCACTAGCGTTACAAACTCTCAAGGCTGTCCAAGTGGATACACCAAAAGTGGAGATACATGTAAAAAAACTGAAACAATAGATTGTACAGTAAATCAAGAAAGTATTTAAAAATAAAAATGATGAAATTTTAGTTCATCATTTTTTCTTTTCCTAAAAAATCTTTTAAATTAGTTGATTTACTTACTTTACTATCCATCTCAGGTGTATCATCATCCATTTTTGGATAAATAATTCCTTCTGGTAAAGTCATATTAATAAGTCCTTGTTTAAAACATCTATCAATTATACTCTTAGGAAAGTTAATATTTAAATCAGGTAAAATACTTATTAGTTGTGCTATATAAACAATTGTATATAAGCTTTATTGTTGTCTACTATTTTCATAAAATTCCTCCGACGTGTATTTAACAATATAACACAAAGAGTAATAACATCTATTTTAAAATGGTAAAATTAACCAAAAGTTAAAAAATCATTGATTTTTTAAAAAATATAATGTTAATATAATAATTGTAAGTTTGGAAGTGGTATTATGATCCTAATTTTAAAAACAAAGTCATATTTTGAAGGGAATAATATCACATTTAAGTAAAAAATCAATCATATATTTTAACGTATGTGATTGATTTTTTTTAAGTAACAACTACATAAACTATTTTGTATTTATTAGTGGGTAGTAAAAGTATATTAACAATATTCTAAAAAATACCAAAAATATAAAAAAGTTTAAAAATAACAGTTGCATAACAAGAAATGGAGGGATTTTATGAATTATGATATTAACATTAGAGAGGAAGTATTCGGAGGAACATTATGTAAAGTAGAAACAGGAAAAAGGGTATATATAACCAAAGAAGAGTTAAAAGATATTCTAGAAAATAATGAGTTTCCAAAAGACTTAGAAAGTTATTTCAAAGAAAACTTAAAAATCAAATTCACACCATTAGAAAGAAAAGTAGGGAACCACTTTAGTTTCTTTGATATCGTCTACATCGAATTAACTAGAGGATGTAATTTAAGGTGTATTCATTGCTTAAATAATTCCGGAAAGAAAAACGATGATGAACTATCCAAAGAAGAATGGATAGAACTTATAAAAAAGTTTGCATCATATGGAGTTCAAGAAATAAGATTTACTGGTGGAGAACCACTTATATTTAGTGGAATATATGATCTTATAAAAGCTGCAACTGAAAATGGAATTTGTACATCACTTGGTACAAATGGAACATTAATAGATGAAAAGATTGCTCAAAAATTAAAAGAAAGTGGCTTAAAAAAAGCCGTGATAAGTATTGATGGAAATGAAGCTACTCATGATTTAATAAGAGGAAAAGGGAATTATGAAAAAGCTTTTAAAGGATTAAAACATCTAAAAGAAGCAGGAATAGACGTAAGAGTAAACTCAGTAATAATGAGATCTAACATGGAAGATATAATTAAATTTGCTAAAAAAATGCATAAAGAAAAAATAACTCTATTCATAAGAAGATTTATTGAATCCGGAAGAGCAAAAGAATTAGAAAACAATATGCTTTCTAAAAAAGATTACAATTACGTAAAAGAAAAATTAGATGATGAGATAAATCGTGGACAATATATAAATGGACATTACTTAAGAAATGATGAAGGCATTCATTCAAGAATTGAATTACCATTTACAATTAGAGGTTGTAAAGCTGGACAAAGAGCAATAGCTATAATGCCAAATGGAGACATTAATCTTTGTGGATTTCTAGCAGCACAAGGGTTTTCGAAAATAAACAACGTAAAAACCATTGACAATTGGGGAAAATTTTGGAATGATTTACAAAAACATGATAAACTTTCATTCTTAAGAGAAAACTTAGATTTATATAATAGTCAAAAAGATATTCAAACAACGTATTGTTTGGCATACATTTATAACTATTTAGAGAGTAAAAAATGATAATAGCACTAACAGGTCTTCATGGCTCAGGTAAAAGCTATTTTGCTAGAAATATTCCCCCAAAATATGGATTTGATGTTTTATACAAAAACGACATAATAAAAAGAATGTGCAAAGAAAAAGAAATAGAAAATTGGCATGATTGGTATGTTAAAAGTTTTAACAACGACAAAGAAAAAACAACCATAGAAGTATTATCGCATATACCAACTGATATAAATATAATTTTAGATGCTATTCATAGCTATGATGAATGGATGATAGCAAAAGAATACATAAAAGACATTTACCTAGCAATTTTAATAGCACCAGAAGACATAAGAAAAGAAAGAAGAGATGAAAAAGACGAAGAAAAAGATATAAAAAGAATATCTTTCTGGCATTCTAACGATAAATGTTTACTAACAGAATCTTCATGGGCATTTAATGGTGCAGCATCATTAGAAGAAAATGAAAGAAGTTTTTTAGAATTTTTGAAATACATAAACTACAAAAAAACAAAAGAAAAAGGATTAGAAAGGAAAAGAAATTTATGAAAGTAAAAAAATCTGGTTGTATTTTAATTAATAAAAAAACAAAAGAAATAGGATTAGTATATAGAAAAAGAAAAGATGATTACTCATTTCCAAAAGGACATTTAGAAGAAGGTGAAACATTAACTGAATGTGCAATAAGAGAAACAGAAGAAGAAACAGGAAGAACATGTATCATACTAAATGAAACACCAGTTGGGATCTTACATTACACAGACTCACAAAATGATGAAACAGATGTATATTTTTTTCTAGCACTTGAAAATGGAAAAACAAAAAGAGAAGTAAAAGAAGAAGATAAAGAATTATTAAAATGGGTAGATATAAATGAAGTTGAAAAAACATTATCATACAAAAATTTAAAAGATTTTTGGGTTAATATAAAAAAAGAGGTCGAAAAGGAATTAAATAATGATTAGTGTAGTTATTTTTATATCAAAATATGAAAATGCTATAGAAGGTGCAAATCTAATAAAAAGCAAGTTAAAGAATTGTCAAATCATTGAAATAGAAAAATTCATAAAAGAAAAAGAAATAATAGAAAATGCAATTATATATTTCTTATGTAATACAAAACTAATTCAACAAGCACTTACCAATTTAAAAAACTGTTATATTTATAATGAAAATTATTACTTAAAAAACTATAAAAAGTTAGATGTTCAAAAAGTATTAGATAAAAATAACTTAAATATTCCAAAACTTATTAAATATGAAAGTATTAAAAATAATGACTTTCCTATATTTTGTAAAGAAAACATTCATGTAGGAATTACATTCCAAGTATATAATCAAGTAACACTAGAAAGATTCTTTTCAAAATTTAATATCAAAAACTTTTACTTTGAAACATCTTTATTAAAAATTAATAATACTTTAAATGAATACAAAGTATATTATGTTGATGGATACGTTACAGGAAAAAATAACAGTAAGAAAATAAGTAATAAGATAAAAAAGATATGTTCAAAAATTTCACATGCACTAGGTTTAAATATATTTTCAATAGATGTTATTGAATCATCAGATAATTATTATATAATAGATGTTAATCCTGCATCATCATTTTATTTATCAGACTTATCAAGGAAAAAATTTATTTATAAAATAAAAGAAATAGCTAAGTCACTTTAATCTTTAAAGTGCTTAGCTATTATTTCTTTAGTTACTTCATCAATGAAGAATACTAATAATACTAATATTATACAATAAGCAATTTGTATAATAGATAAATCTGCAATATTAAATATATGTTTAATTGGTGTTAAAAATATCAATAATTGCATAATTATTAAACCAATCATGCTTTTATTCATATGTTTATTTTTAAATAAACCTTTTCTCAAAACACTATTTTTTAAATCTCTACATGAGATTGCAAATATCATTTCAAATAGTATTAATGAAAGAAATGCCATAGTTGATGCAACATCAACACTATAAATCTTTATACTAGTAAAATAAATAAATAACACTATTAAAGATTTTAAAGTAGAAGATAGGATTATTCTGGCAGCTAAGAATTGAGTAAAGAATGAACTATCTTTCTTCCTAATTTTTCTACTCATTATATCATCTGCACTATCTTCAAAAGCAAGTGCTATAGCAGGAATAGAATCCGTTACTAAGTTTATGTAAAGCAACTGGATAGGTAAAAAAATTTCAAATCCAAAAAGCATTCCAATAAATACAATGATAATTTCTGCAATGTTACCAGTAAGCAAATAAACTAATACATTTCTTATATTATCATAGATTCTTCTTCCTTCTTTAACTGCAGTAACTATTGTAGAAAAACTATCATCAGTTAAAATAACATCAGACACATTTTTAGAAACTTCTGTACCAGTTATACCCATACCAACTCCGATGTCAGCTTTTTTAAGAGCAGGGGCATCGTTTACACCATCACCAGTCATTGCAACAATAACATGATTATCTTGCCAGGCACTAACTATATCAAGTTTATTCATAGGGCTAACTCTTGCATAAACAGAATAATCTTTTACTTTCTTTTTTAATTCGCTTTTAGAAAGTTTATCAAGATCGGTACCTGTTATAGCTTGATTACGAGAGGTAAGTACTCCTATTTCTTTACTTATTGCAACAGCAGTATCAAGAGAATCTCCAGTTATCATAATTGGTTTAATATTAGATTTTTTACAACATTCAATTGCTTCTTTTACATCAGTTCTAGGAGGATCGATCATACAAGTCATTCCAATAAAAATAAGATCATTTTCTAGATCACCATCAGAATTATAAGAAAATGGTAATTCTTTAAATGCAAATGCTAAGATTCTATATGCATCCCCCGATAATTTAGCTTCTATTTTTTTTAATTGTTTTTTCTTTTTTAAATCTAAATCAATAATGTCCCCATCTTCATATATCCTAGAGCAACATTTAATTATAGAGTCAAAGCTTCCTTTTGTAAGAATCTTACAACAACTTTCATACTTATTAACTGTTGACATCATTTTTCTTTCGGAATCGAAAGGGACTTCATGAACTCTAATAAATTTATTTCTTATATCATCGATATCCACTAAATGATTTTCACAAACATGATAAAGAGCTATTTCAGTCGGATCTCCAATATATTCATTACCATTTTTAGAAACATCATTATTAAGTGCCATTATTTCTATTAAATTATGGTCTATTTTATCCTTATCAACATCCCATACTTTATCATTGAAATATACTTTTCTAACAGTCATTTTATTTTGAGTAATGGTACCAGTTTTATCAGAACAAATAACTTCAGTACAACCAAGTGTTTCAACGGATGACATTTTTCGTATAATGGCTTTGTTTTTTGCCATGTTTGCAACACCTAATGATAAAGTTATAGTTATAACAGCAGGTAATCCTTCTGGGATAGCAGCAACTGCAAGTGAAATAGAAAGCATAATTACTTCTGTTATTTTTAGACCCTTTACAAGTCCAATAACAAACATAACAGCAATAATACACATTATAGCAAATGATAAAACCTTACTTATTTCATTTATCTTTTTTTCAAGAGGAGTTATTTCCTTTTCCTCTTCATTTAAACTCTTAGCAATTAAACCAAATTCTGTATTCATACCAGTAGCAGTAACAATTGCTAAACACTTTCCATATACAACACTTGTACCAGAATAAATCATGTTTTTTCTCATAGCAAGAGAAACATCTCCATCAAGTTTTTTAGAATTTTTTAAAACTGCCATAGATTCACCAGTTAATGAAGACTCATCACATTTTAGTGATGCTTCATATATTACTCTTGCATCTGCACAAACCGTATCACCAGCTTCTAATACTAGTATGTCACCAACAACTACATCACAAGAATCAACAACCATTATATTACCATTTCTTTTTACTTTTGCTTTAGTTGTTTGCATCTTTTTTAAAGAATCTAAAGCCTTATCAGCTTTTAGTTCCTGAATAAAACCTAATATAGCATTTAATATAACAATAGTAATAATTGAAATGCTGTCAATATAAGACTCTTTATTAACAAAAGAAATAATAAAAGATATAATAGCAGCAACACAAAGAATTAATATCATTAAATCTTTAAATTGATTTAAAAATTTTTTAAACATCGATTCCTTTTTTGCTTCTTTAATTACATTCTTACCATATTTTTTGAGTCTGCAATCAACATCCTTTTTACTAAGTCCGTCACTATTTGATTGAAGTTTTTCTATAACTTCATCAATTTCCATATTATAATACGTCACAAATATCATCCTATCTTTACTATATAGCATCATTATATCATAATAATGAATAAAAAAAATAAAAAAATCCATCATATATATGGAGGAGATAATAATGAATTTAAATTATGAAGAAGTACCTAATATTATAAGTGGTAAAGACTTAGATTATTTATGTGATATGTTTAATTGGAACTATGGAGCATACAAATCAAGTTATAATGCAAAAGAATCAGTAACAGATGATGAAATAAAAAATACATTAACATCAGCACAAGAGTTATTTAAAAGTAATATGAATGAAATATTAAATATTTTAAACAGGGGAGGAAGCAATGAATAATAACCAAATTTCAAATCCAAAAGTAGAGGTACCAACAGGAAAAACATTAAATGATAAAGATTATTTAAATTGTTTACTAAGTAGCTTAAAAGAAATGACAAAAAATTATGCTATAGCACTAACAGAAGCAAGCAATGAAGCATTATATAATGAATACTTAAATATGTTTAACGAATATAGTAGAATGCAAAGAGAAGTATTTGAATTAATGTTTAGAAAAGGTTGGTATGCAATGGAACAAGCACCACTTGATAAAATAACAACTAAATTTCAAACTTTAAATCAAGAATATACAGATTTAAATGCTAATTAATAATAATACAAAACAAAGATAGAAAGCAAAAAAATCATTAATTAATTTTTAATGATTTTTTTAATTGTTCATTTCTAGAAGAAACAATAAGATCAGTTAATATCCTAACATCTTCATCATATTTTGAAGCATCAAATGTCACTCCAGAATCACAAAGCATATTTAAGAATAATTTAATATTTGAAGATTTAGCAGTTGGATTACCAAATTTAATTCTTAAAGCAATAGCGTCATCAAGAGGTAATTTGTATAAAAGACTTTGGAACTCTTCTATATCTAGTAGTTTCATAAAATGATAATACATACTTTTATCAAGTAGTTTTCTTTTTGAATTTAAACTACTTTTATTTTCAATTTCATTGTTTAATCTTATCTCAAACTTTATTAACACACTAGAAATATATTTATCATCTACACCAAGTTCTTTAGCTATATCTTTTTTATCTAGTCTGTTAACGTTGATACCATAATTTAAAGAAACAACACACTTACCATTTTCTGACATAGTTCGTAAAACCTTATCAACAGAATCCTTATTAGTTTCTATTTTATAAAAAATTGTATCTTCATAATTAGTATTTTCAAGTAATAATCTATAATCTTTTAATATTGAATAAAATATTGCTAATGAAATGTTAAAATCCTTGCAAACCTGTTTTTTATTAAGAATAGGCCATCCATTAAATCCAAAATATGAATTTATTACATTTTGTTTTTTTAAAGAAAGCATATTTAATATCTTTTGACATCTGTCTGGATCATTCTTATACATATCTTTAATTATAAAACTAGTTCTAGTTGAAATCTTATCATTAACTTCACCAGTTGATTTTTTATTAAATTCCTTAACAATTAAAGAAACATATTGATTAGTGATTCCAAACTTTTTTGCAATTTCTTTCATAGAATATTGTCTATCCATACCTATTCCAAAATACATACGAATAACACTCTTCTTTAAATCAGAAAGACCATTCATTAAATGCTCGGCATTAACAAATTTATTTTGTTTATCATCCTTCTTTAAGGAACGTTTGAGCTCAAATAATGTTGAATTAATAAGTCCATAAATACATTTTGCAGAAACACCATACTTTGTAGCAATTTCTTTTAAAGAATATTTCTTACCATAAAAACCAAAACGCATTTTAATAACATCTTTTTTTCTTGGATCAAGTTTTTCTAATAAATCCCTAACATTCTCAATACTATCCTTTTCAATAAAATCCTCTATACAATCAGAATCTACAACACCAATAATTTCATCCGAATGTTCAAGTTTTTTGTTCTTTTCTATAAATGAAGAAACTTTTCCTGTAATATGTGTGTGAAATTTTTTCTTAAAAAGCATATAATCGTCACTATCAAATGAGTCAACATATTTAACAAGTTCAATTAATCCAACCTCAATTAATTCATCTCGATCCTTATAATCCTTAAAATTATTTTCAATAGTATTAATTAATCGATCAATATTATGCTCTATAATTATATTTCTACCATCAATCATTCCATTTTTATAAGCCTTAAAAATCTTTTTTAGATCATATTGATCTAATTCCTCTAAGTTAACTGTTTTTATAAAATTTTTACACTCCATATAAACACCCCTAAACAAAAAATAAGTTCCCTTATTTGTACGACATATTTTACCACTTTTACACAAAATAGTCAATTATAAATAGAAAAGTAGCAAATTTATGAACAAGTGTGATACAATTACATTAACGATAATGAAATAAATGGAGGTTTTTATATGAGAATAAGAGACTCATTTTTAAACTTTATTAGAGGTGTAATTATAGGAATAGCAAATATTATTCCAGGAATAAGTGGTGGAACACTTGCTGTATCATTAGGTTTATATGAATCAATAATAAAAACTATAGCAACATTCTTTAAAAATATAAAAAAGAATATTTTATTCTTATTACCAATACTATTAGGAATGCTTGCTGGTATTCTTTCTTCAAGCAAATTACTTTCATTCTGTTTAGGAAATTACCAGGTTCAAACAATGTTATTCTTTATAGGTTTAATAATAGGAGGTACTAAACTCCTTGGAAGAAAAGTAAAGAAAAAAATAGATACGAAAAACATCATAATATTTTTAGTCATATTTATACTAATGATTGCACTACATTACTTATTACCACAACAAACTAAAGAAATTACATTTGAAAATATGACAGTTGTATCTTATTTGAAATTAATGTTAGTAGGTGCCATATCAGCAGGAGCAATGATAATTCCAGGAATAAGTGGTTCACTTATCTTAATGCTTATGGGTTACTATAAACCAATTATTGATACATTATCTAGCTTAACAAATGTAAATATATTACCAAAAAACTTGTTAATTATACTATCATTTGGAGTAGGGGCTTTAATAGGAATTATCCTACTTGCTAAATTAATTAAATACTTATTAGAAAAACATGAAACAAAAACTTATTTTGGAATAATGGCATTTGTAGTATCATCAGTAGTAATTTTAATCTTAAGCCTTCACCCAGTAAAGGTATCTCTATTATCAATAATAAGTTATGTAGTATTCCTAGGTTGGGGATATCTCCTTGCAATTAACATTGAAAAAGAATAAAATCCTATTTAACAATAGGATTTTTAAATTCTCTTTCTATTAATGAATTATCTTTAACAATTATAGAGTAAATAGTATTTACTCTTTTTTCTATCTCTAAAAGCTTATCATCTTTATTTTTATAACTAGTAATTAAAGGTATATCAAAACTATTCTTACAAACATTTAAATAATTCCTACCAAAACTAGAAATACCAAGTAAACGTATATAATTTAATCTAATATCATTACATTCTTCTTTAGTTAGATTAGTTAAGATATGAGCTAACATACGATTAATTCTATTATAAGTATATCTTTTAGTTTTTATATTGGCTATTAATTCATCAGTAGAATTAGAAACATTTATATACTTAATTATTCTAGATTCAATGCCTTCATCTACACTCTGATATTTATTTAAAATATCTTTATCACAATTAATCTTATATTTCAATAGTTCAAAATAATCAGTATTTATATATATCTTATACTTTTTAGGATCAAAAGGAACATATTTCTTTATACTTTTTTTCTTATCTATTAATCTCCTTATCGCAGTAGCACTAATAATCTTACCCTTAGTACTAACACTATGATAATCATTAGTTCTCTTAATTGAAACTGGTTCTATATCATATTTATTTCTTATAATTTCTTTTATATACGATATAGCAAGTAAATCATTTGGGGAACTAATTTTTATATTAAAATTCTTATATATTAAATTAGATAAAGCAGTAGGGTAGTTAACTCCTTTATTAAGCTCTTCTTTTACTATATCACTTACTTCATTATCAACTTGAAACTTAGCTATATCTTTTAACAAATCTACATTATTAATTTCACTACCAAATACTATTTTTTTACATCCGATATTATTAAGTATTTTTAAAGCTCCATTTGCAAAAATATCAGCACTTTGACTTGCATAAACAAATGGAAGTTCTAATACTATATCAACACCATTATTTAAAGCTATATCAGTTCTATCCCATTTATTAAGAACACTTAAACATCCTCTTTGACAAAATGAAGATGGGATAACAACTGCTATTAAAGCATCTTTATACATTTTTCTTACCATTTCTATTTGATATAAATGACCATTATGAAATGGATTATATTCAGCTACAATACCAACAACTTCCATAAACATTCTCCTTTTTTGTATTTTAACACAATATTAAAAGTTTTTATACAATTAATTTACAAACAAACATAAGTGTGATATATTTTTCTTGGTGAACATATATGATAATAAAAAAATATAAATATACTGGCAAAAATAAATATGAATTAACAATAGATGATGAAAACAAAACGTTTTATGAAGATATTATTTTAAAATATAATCTTTTATTAAAAAAAGAAATAACTAAAAAAGAATTAGAAAGTTTAATTAAAAAAAATGAATTCTATGAAATATATTACAAAGGTATAGAAATTCTAAATAGAAGAAAAAAAACAAAAAAGGAATTAAAAGAAAACTTAAAAAAATATTATGATAATGAAACTCAAATTAATAAAGCTATAGAAAGAATCGATAAAGAAGGATATATAAATAATAAAGATTATTCAAGATCATATATTTTTGATTCAATGAAATTTAAAAACTATGGACCTTATAAGATAAAAAGACAATTACTAGATTTAGGAGTAGAAGAAAATATTATAGATGAAGAATTAAAAGTATTTACAAAAGATATAATTGATGAAAAAATAAAAAAACATATAAATAAGAAAGTAAAAACTAATACAAATAAATCAGAAAGAAATTTAAAAGAAAAAATAATTCAATCACTAATAAGTGATGGTTACCAAAAAGAAGATATTATAAAAAATTTAAATAATATAAGTTTTGATGATAGTACAATAGAAAAAAAAGAGTATGAAAAGCTTTATAAAAAATTATCAAATAAATATAGTGGAAAAGAATTAGAATTAAAATTAAAACAAAAAATGTACCAAAAAGGGTTTTATAATAAAAACGACTAGAGAAATCTCTAATCGTTTATTTTTTATTAACTATTAGCTTTATTTTTTAAACTATTTATATAAGTACTGTATTCTTTTTCTAATACTGTATCAAAGAATTCAAGTTTTGAATTAACTCTCATATTCTCTAATGCTTCATAGTAAAGAGATTGATTATCTTTTAATTTGCTATCACTTAAAGTAGAAATAATCTCATCTTTAACATCTTTAAGTTTGGCTTTTTCTTTTTCATCTACTTTATAAATTATATGATATCCATATGTAGTTTCAACTGGTGTAGTAGAGTATTCACCTTTTTTTAATGCATAAGCAGCATTTTCAAAAGCTTCTAACATACTTCCAGTATTAAACCACCCTAGATCACCATTCTTTGATTTACTTCCTTCATCATCAGAATATTTACTTACAAGTTCATCAAAACTTTCACCATTATTAAGCTTTTCAATAACTTCCATTGCTTTCTTATAAGCAGCATCTTTAGCAGCTTTTTTTTCATCGTCAGTCATGCCATCAGTAGTTTCTGGACTGATAAGAATATGCTTGCAATTTATATCTTGCTTAATCTTTTCTTCATAGTACTTTTTAATTTCTTTGTCAGTTATTAAAGACTTAATATACTCTTTAGCAGCTTTTTCTCTTCTGTAATTAAGTTTTAAATATTCTTCAGCATCATCAACTGAATCAAAACCAGCTGCTTTAAGATATTGTTCTAAAGAATAGTTAACTTTTTTAGCATATTCTTTTACAGCATCAATTTGTTCTTCGATAAAACTTTTTTCTTCATCGTCTTCCTCATATTTTTCATTTAGTATTAGTCTATCAATCATATCTGTTAAAACAGTAGTACCATATTGACTTTTTAATTCTTCATATAATTCATTAGCAGTTATTTCGCCTTGATCACTTTTAACTACTACTTCATCACCATCTTTTGTTTTTGGTATTACTTTTCCACATCCTGATAAAGCAACAATTAGAATACATACAATTAATAATTTACCTAGTTTTTTCATAAATCCTCCTTCTAGTTACATAATTAATAATAACAAATTATATGAAATTTTACAATAATCTAGCACAAATTTACCTGTTATTCCATAAAATAATCTAGAATAAGAAAAAAGGAGGAAAATATTATGAATTATGTTTCATCATCTGCAATTGTATTAGTTTTATTCATTTTACTAATAATTATACTAGGTGCTTGGATTTAAGGAGGTGTTATAAATGAATAATAATTGCGAAGAAAAAAAGCCTCATTGCGAAGGGCATCATAAAAGTGGTTCAGGACTATTATTAGTAGTTGTTTTATATATCTTACTTGCTATTATTCTTGGCTCTGGATCAAGATGCTAAATTAAAAAGACTGAAAAATCAGTCTTTTTTAGTTGAAATGTTTTTTAAAGAAATATCCATGAGATGCAAGAAATTTATTATCATCTATCAATTGTAAAATTTTATCCTTACTAAGCCAAAGAACATCATCTACTTCTTCCTCTTGAAGAGTAAGATCATTTATATCCAAATTCTTATTCAATAAAAATATATTAACTAAGCATGGTTTATCTGGATTTTTGCAAGTACCAAGTTCAATAAGTTCATCCTTATTAATAGTTAATCCTAATTCTTCATACATCTCACGTACAATAGCAGTAACACCATCTTCACCATGAACAACATGACCACCCGTTGAAGTATATTTTAAAGTTCCATTTTTACTTGTCTTTTGAATTAAAAACTCGCCATTAGAATTCTTAATAAAAACAATACTAATCATTATATTTCCATTATCAAAATGTTCTCCTCTTACAACAGTCTTATTAAGTAAGTTTCCGTTATCGTCATATAAATCTAATATTTCCATACTAATTAATTAATTCCTTATATACATCTTCTAAACTTCTATTTTTATTATTACTACTATCTGGTATTAAATGTAAATGATAGTGTTTTACATCCTGAAAAGAACCATTATTTTGTACAAATTTTATTCCATTACAATGTAACTTATCAATTAATAATTCATATATTTTTTTAGATATTTCATTAATATGATTAAGAGTATTTAAATCAATACTTGAAAAATCTTTAAAATGTTCTTTTGGAATAATTAAAATATGTCCCTCATTTATAGGTTCAATACTTAAAAAAACCTTTAATGTTTCATCTTCATAAATAGTAAAACTTGGTAATTCATTATTAACTATTTTACAAAAAACACAATTTTCTATAATTATCATCTCCTTTAGTAATATTATAGGTTATTTTTTTAACAAAAAAAAGGATTTTGTTGTTAAATTACCACTTTAGTGGTATCATATACTTGGTGATTTTTATGGACATTGAAATATCAAATTTGTCTGTTTCAGTAGAAAATAAAGAAGTATTAAAAGATTTATCTTTAAAAATAAATAAGGGTGAGATTCATGTAATCATGGGACCAAATGGTACTGGTAAATCAACATTATCAAAAGTATTATTAGGTCATCCATCATACATCGTAACAAAAGGCGATATAAAAATAGATAATAAATCTATACTAAATCTAACAACAGATGAAAGAGCACGTCTTGGAATATTCCTAGTATTTCAAAACCCAATTTCTATTGAAGGTGTAAAAAATAGTGATTTTTTAAGAGTAGCATCAAATAATATAAGCAATGAAAATATAAGCTTGTATGACTTTATAAAAGAAATGGAAGAGTATTTTGTTGATCTAGATTTAAAAAAAGATATGATGCATCGTTCATTAAATGAAAACTTCTCTGGTGGAGAAAAAAAGAAAAATGAAATTCTTCAAATGAAAATGTTAAAACCTAAATTTATTATATTAGATGAACTTGATTCTGGGCTTGATGTAGATAGTTTAAAAATAGTTTGCAAAAACATTAATGATTACATTAATAAAAATAAAGATACATCAATTTTAATGATAACCCATTATGAAAAAATATTTGAATATATAAGACCAAATTATGTACACATCTTAAAAGATGGTAAAATTATAAAAAGCGGTGATATCTCTTTAGCAAATGAAGTATTCAAAACAGGGTATAAAAATATTAATAATAGTACATCTCTAATGCTCGGAGAATAATAATCATGAATACAATAAAATATGAAGATAAAAATATAAAAGATAATATAGTTATAAAATGTGATACAATAATTTACTATATAAACTCTACAGTTAAATTAAATATAAAAGTATTAAAAGATGTAAAACTATTTGAATATTTTAAAGATTCTAAAGTAGAAAATAAATACTATTTTTATGACAATACTATATTTGATAGATTTAATGTAAATTCAAATATTATTACAGAATTAAATTTAGAAACAAAAGGAATTAATATTGATTATTTTTATTCGTGTATTAACATATCAGATAACTTATACAAATTAGATGTTATTCACAGTGCACAAGATACAACCAGTAGTGTTATTAATAATGGAATAAATTTAAGAAACAACAGACTTGATTTTGTAGTAAATGGAATAGTAAAAAAGAATAGTATTAATGTTACATGTAATCAAAATAATAAAATTATAAATTTAGAAGATAATACAAGCTCGATAAAACCAAACTTAATTGTTGATAATAATGATGTAAGTTTAGGCCATTCTGCGTATATTGGAGACTTTAATCATGAAGCATTATTCTATTTAGCATGCAGAGGAATTGATGATAAAACAAGTAGGAAATTACTTGCTAAAGCTTTTCTAACAGGTGATAGAGACATACTTTTTAGCGAAAAGGAACTAATTTTTAAAGAAATAGAAAAAAATTGGAGGTGATTATTATGAATAGAGAAGATTTCGATATTTTAAAAACAAATATTATATACTTTGATAATGGTGCTACAACTCTAAAACCACAAAGTGTTGTATCAAGTATTGTTGACTATTATACCAAATACACTGCCAATGCCCATAGAGGAGATTATAACAATAGTATGGTAGTAGATAATTTATATGAGGGAACAAGAAGAAAAGTAAAAGAATTAATTAATGCCGAAAAAAAAGAAGAAATAGTATTTACAAAAGGTACAACTGAAAGTTTAAATATGATAGTTTTTGGATTTATGAAATATTTTCTAAAAAAAGATGATGAAGTAATATTATCAAAACTAGAACATGCATCAAACGTCCTTCCTTGGTTAGAACTAGAAAAAGAAATAGGAATTAAAATTAAATATGTAAAACTAAATGAAGATTATGAAGTAACTCTAGATAATATAAAAAATATTACAACATCAAAAACCAAAGTAATATCGCTAAGTCATATAACTAATACAATTGGGGATGTAAGACCAGTATATGAAATAGGAAAGTTTGCTAAAGAAAACAACATATATTTTGTAGTAGATGGTGCTCAAAGTATTCCACATATTAAATTTGATGTAGTAAAAAACAATTGTGATTTTCTAGCATTTTCATCCCATAAAATGTGTGGTCCGACAGGAATAGGGGTACTGTATGGAAAATATGAACTTTTAGATAAAATGCATCCTCTAAACTTTGGTGGAGGAATGAACAGCTATTTTGAAGAAAACGGCGATTTAGAATATAAAATGCTTCCAACCAGATTAGAAGCAGGTACATCAAACATAGCAGGAGTAATAGGAACAGGAGCAGCAATCGATTATTTAAATAATATTGGTTTTGAAAAAATTGAACAACATGAAGAAAAATTAAAACACTACTTAGTTGAACAATTATCAAAGATACCAAATGTCAAAATATATAATAAAAATAGCAAATCAGGAATTGTCTTATTTAATCTTGATGGAGTATTTGCGCAAGATACGGCAGTATATTTAAATAATTATAACATTTGTGTCAGAGCAGGGAATCATTGTGCAAAAATGCTAAAAGATGAAATAGGAATTAAAAACACTTGTAGAATTAGTTTATATTTCTATAACACAAAAGAAGAAATAGATAAATTAATTGAAGTATTAAAAAGATCAGAAAATATATTTAAAGAAGTGATATAAATGGATAAAGAATTAAAAAGAGAAATAATGTTAGATAACTATCAAAATCCTTTTCATAAATATGATAGTGATGAAACATATAAAAAATATAGAACTAACAATGAATCATGTATAGATGATTTAAACATTTACTTTAAAGTTGAAGGAAACAAAGTAGTTGATGCATCATTTAATGGAGAAGCATGTGCAATATCAACATCAGCAACATCTATAATGCTAAGAAACATTGTTGGAAAAACAATTGATGAAATAAAAGATATTGTAGACAATTATAAAAAAATGATAAATGAAGAAGAATATAATGAAGAAATATTAAAAGATTTAAATGTATATAATGAAATATATCTACAACCAAATAGAAAAACTTGTGCATTATTACCAATAAAAGCATTAGAAAAAATAATAGAGGAGAACAAATAATACATGGAAATTATAGGACTAAACGAAGAAAAAATTAAAACAATTTCTAATATTAAAAATGAAGATAAAAAAGTATTAGACTATAGACTTAAATGTTATGAAGCATTTAAAAGTATTAGTTTGCCTTCTTTTGGTCCTAAAATAGATCTTGATTTTGATAAAATAAAATATTACAAATCAGAAGATAATAAAATAAAAAATGATTGGAATAATATTGATAACAATATATCTTGTGAATTTAAATCATTAGGTGTAATTGACTCAGAAAAAAACATGGATGGTATAGGAGTACAATATGAAAGTGAAGTAATATATCATAATATGTTAAAAGAGTTAGAAGAAAAAAATATTATATTTACATCTATAGAAGATGCATTTAAAAAGTATCCAGATCTTGTAAAAAAATATTTCTCAAAAATAGTATCATATAATGAAAATAAGTTTACAGCGTTAAATGGCGCAGTATTTTCAGGAGGAAGTTTTATATATATTCCTAAAAATACAAAACTTGATAGACCACTTCAAAGTTATTTTAGAATAAGTAGTAGAGACCTAGGTCAATTTGAAAGAACACTTATTATTGTAGATGATAATAGCAGCTTACATTATATTGAAGGATGTACTGCAAGAAACTACTCATCAAGTAACCTTCATGCTGCAGTAGTAGAAATATATGTTGGAAAAAATAGTACATGTAGATATTCAACAATTCAAAACTGGGCTACAAATGTTTATAACTTAGTAACTAAAAGAGCGTTAGTTATGGAAAATGGTACAATGGAATGGATTGATGGTAATATTGGATCAAGTAAAACAATGAAGTATCCATGTTGTGTATTAAAGGGAGATAATTCCAAAGGAACATGTATAACAATAAGTGTTGCCAAAGAAAGACAAGAACAAGATAGTGGTGCTAGAATGATACATATAGGGAAAAATACTAGCAGTAACATAATCTCAAAAAGTATAGCATCAAAAGGTGGTTCAACTGACTTTAGAGGAGAAGTAAATATCAAAAAAAGTGCTGAAAATTCCTATGCATTAGTAAAATGTGATACGCTACTTCTAGATAAATTATCAAGCAGTGATACTTATCCAAAGAATACAGTTTGCAATAAAAGTAGTACAATAGAACATGAGGCAACAGTATCAAGAATAAGTGAAGACAAACTATTTTATTTAATGAGTAGAGGAATTTCATATGAAAAAGCAATAGAACTAATTATTCTAGGATTTACAGATAGATTTAGAGAAGAACTACCACTAGAATATGCAGTGGAATTAAATCAATTATTAAAGCAAACTTTATAAAACACACCTATTTATATAAGTGTGTTTTTCTTTACGAAAAAATGTAAAGATAAATTTTAAATTATAATAATTGGTTTAACAAATAAGATATTTAATTTATAATGTAGTTATAAAAGGAGGAGATGTTATGAAATTAAATAACAAAGGAAAAGCATCAACAGCAATAATAGTTATATTAACAATATTATTAGTAGCATCACTAGGGTATATTGGATATGATAAGTTTATTGCTAAAGATGAATCAAAAGATAATCAAACAACAGTTGAAGACAAAAATCAAACACCAACACCAGAAGTGATTGATTACAAAAAAGTAGGATGTGATGCATTCGAAAAATATCTAGAAGAATATAAAACTTCTACAAAAGAAGATAAAATTGTATCCTACAAAATTAATAGTTGCAATCTAACTTCAAATGAATCAATGGGATATAACAATACCAGTGAAAAATTTTACCTTCAAGTATCTTATGATGTAGAAGTAAGTGATACAACTACTTCATTATGGTTAGGAGGATCAGGAACTCCAGAAGGAAATACTATTAAAAATAAAACAAATTTTGTAAGCGTTATAAAATCTGACAGTGAATATAAAGTTGAAACATTATTTACTGGTTGGTAAAATAAATAACTAAAAGCTAAAATGTGCTATATCAGTAGCACATTTTTTGTATAAAAATTAAAAAACTATTGACAAACAGTATTCTAGATAATAAAATGAATACGATGTTTTGCAAAGAATTGACAATTTAAATTTACAAGGTGGTACTACATTTAAAATGTGGTTTTTTGCGTTATATAAAAAAAGAATGACGGTTGTCAATTCTATGTATTGAAAGGAGTTGATAAAATGTCATTCATCGAGGTAAAGCACATAAGTAAAACCTTCAAAGTTGCCAAAAGAGCAAGTGGTAGATTTGGAGCAATAAAATCTTTTTTTAATAGAAAATATGATTATATTAAAGCAATAGATGATATATCTTTTTCTATTAAAAAAGGAGAAATAGTTGGATACATTGGTCCGAATGGAGCAGGAAAATCAACAACCATAAAAGTTCTATCTGGAATACTAACACCAGATAAAGGAAATGTAATAATAAACGGAATGAATCCATGGAAAGAAAGAAAAAAATATGTTTCCAAAATAGGAGTAGTATTCGGACAAAGAAGCCAACTATGGTGGGATATTCCAGCAATTGATTCATTTAATCTTTTAAAAGACATCTATAAACTAGATGAAAAAGAATATGAACAAACAAAAAATGAATTAATTGAAATGCTTAACTTAAAAGATATAATTAATATTCCAGTAAGACAACTAAGTTTAGGAAATAGAATGAGATGCGAAATAGCAGCATCATTACTTCATAAACCTAAAATACTATTTTTAGATGAACCAACAATTGGACTTGATGCCGTATCCAAAAAAATAGTAAGGGAATTTATCAAAAAAATAAACAAAGAAAATAAAGTAACAGTAATATTAACAACACATGATATGTCCGACATTGAAGCACTTGCTAAGAGAATTATCCTAATTGGAAAAGGAAAAATTTTATATGACGGATCACTATCAAAATTAAAAAAGAATTATGACTATATAAGAAAAGTAAAAATATTTACAAAAGATAATATTACATTAAAAGAAGACTTTATAGAAAAAGTAGCTAAGAACAAAGAAGGATATGAAATATTAGTAGATGTAAGAAAAATAGAAATAAGCGAATTCATAAAGTATATATCTTCAAAAATATCAATAACTGATATAGATATAGATACAGGAAATATAGATAATTTAATTGTTAAGCTATATGAGGACTTCAAAATATGACATCGTATTTATCTTATTTTAAATTAAAATTTAAAACAGGATTACAATATAGAGCAGCAGCATTAGCAGGACTTTCTACACAATTCTTCTTTGGATTTGTATTTATATCTGTGTATGTAGCATTTTATGAATCTAGTAGTGGGCATTTGCCAATGAAATTATCAGAACTAATAAGTTACATATGGTTATGTCAGGCTTTCTTTTCCATGGTTAATCTTTGGTATAGAGATAAAGAAATAATAAGTTTAATTAAATCAGGAAATATTGCTTATGAATTAACAAGACCACAAGATTTATACCTTATGTGGTCAGCAAAAATATTAGGTGACAGATTATCAAGAGCAGCATTAAGATTTCTACCAGTAATAGTAATAGCTTGTTTGCTTCCAGCTCCATATAATTTAAATCTTACAATAACAATACCAAGACTAATACTATTCTTATTATCATTTGTACTTTCAGCTTTTCTTATGACTGCATTAACAACATTATATCATGTTGTATGTATGTCTACTCTTGATGAGAAAGGTATTGTTGGAATATTTATGACAGTAGCTGATTTATTATCAGGGCTTGTTATCCCAATACCGTTTTTCCCATCTTACATTCAAAATATAACAAACATTTTACCATTTAGATATATTGGAGATTTTCCATATAGACTATATGTAGGAAATATAAATATGCATGATGGTTATATAGGATTAATAATACAAATAATGTGGATAATCATACTTGTAGTAATAGGAAGACTGCTAATGAAGAGAAATCTTAAAAAAGCAGTAGTACAAGGAGGCTAAAATGATTTTATATTTAAAACACTTAAAAATTCATTTGAAAAGTAGCCTTCAGTATAAATTATCATTCATATTATCTTTTATAGGGCAGTTCATTTCATTTTTTGGGTATTATTTTACAATAACATGTCTATTTAATACATTTTCAAATATTAAAGGATTTACTTTATACGAAGTGCTTTTAACATTTTCAATCATACAATTTGGATATTCATTTAATGAAACATTCTTTAGAGGAGTAGATAAATTTGATGATTTAATAATAAGTGGTAATTTTGATAGATTACTAACTAAACCAAGAAACATTCTTTTACAAGTATTTTGTCAAGATACAGACTTTATGAGAATCGGAAAAGTAATCGAATCTATAATAATACTAATAATTGCAGTATTAAATATAGATGTTATATGGACCTATGATAAGATAATAACACTAACATGTATGCTTATTTCATCAGTAGTAATATTTCTAGGAATATTTATTTTAGCAGCGTCTTACTGCTTTGTAACAGTAAAAGGATTAGAAGTTAGAAATGTATTTACGGATGGTGGTAAACATATGGCACAATATCCAATTGGAATATTTAAAAAAGGATTTATATACTTTTTTACATTCATAATTCCATTTGGTTTTGTAAATTACTACCCACTTCTTTATATTCTAGGTGAAAAAACAAATAAAATATTAATGATATCACCACTTATAACAATAATATATTTAATACCTTGTATAATTATCTTCTATAAAGGAGTAAAAAGATATACAGGAACAGGATCATAAAAACTAATAAAATAAAAAACTAATAAAAAAGAAATAAACTATCATTCTTTGATGAAATTTATTTCTTTTTTTATGATGATCTATCAAAAATAGAAAACCATGTATTTATCTTAAAACTGTTTTGGTTAAATTTATTAAATTTCAAGATATAGATCAGATCACTAGAATGTCGCTTTTTCTGTAAATTTGTCAATTGTTAATAACTAAAATATTGACGGGGGGGGGGTTATTATATAATCAAACTGTAAATGTTAATAAAATAAAGGAGGAAACATGAAAAAAATACTAAAAGTATTACTATTTATTTTTGCATTTTTAGTAGCTGTTCCAACTTGTATGGCAAAAGATTATTTGTTAAACATTGAGAAACAACAAACTTATAAAAAATCAGAAGATAAGCAAGTAATGCTAAAAAAAGAAATAACATCAATTGATAAAAAAACTGGAAAAATAGAAGTAGAAGTAACACTAAATAACTCGAAAAATGCTGAAAGCGTAGAAGATGATGCAGAAATATGGTTAGTACTGGATAATTCGAATAGCATGGATTATTCAACAGATAGTGGAGCAAAAAGAAAAGATGTGGTTTCAGAATCCGCAAAAAAATTGGTAGAAAAATTATTAGATAAACAATTTAATATAAAAATTGGAGTTTTAAAATTTAATGGTGTAAGTGCAAGCCTTTTTGAATATGGCGAGGACTCAACAGTACTAATTGATCTATCAAATGACAAAGAAAAAATAATAGCTGAAATCGAAAAATATAAAACAAGTTCTTGTGAATTTGGAACAAATATTGATGCTGGTATTACTAAGGCATATGAAAATTTTAGTGACCAAGATAATAAGAAAATAATATTTTTATTAACAGATGGTCTTCCAACAACTGCAATAGATAAAATAAATAATCAATACGACAATACAAAAAATAAAATAATTAGCATTGAACAATCTGGAATATATGTAATCTCATTGATGACAGGGTTAGATAGCACTAATCAATACTACCAAAGTGATAAAGAAATTGTTGAAAGAATCTTTGGAACTCCAGAAAATCCAACAGCAGGTACATTTTATAATATTCAAGATTCTGATATATCAAATATCGTAGAAAACAATGTATATAATGACATAACAGCAACATTTGAACAACCAATTCATGATATCACAATTAAAGATTCATTTCTAAAAGAAACATTAGAAAACTTCACTTTTGATTTTGTTGAAAATTCAAAAGGTGATACTGATAAGACTTTAACTGACAACACATTAAACTTAACATTAGACGAATTAGCAGGAAGCAGTAAAGTAACATTAAAATACACTTTAACAGCTAAAAATATGAAAAATGATAGTTTAAAGGGTAAGAGTTTTAAAACCAATGACAAAGTAGTAGTAACATATAAAGATATCAATAACAATGATCATGAAATAGTACTTGATACAAGTCCTAGTATTTCGTTTATAGAAGACAAAGTAGAAAACCCAGATACTGGATTAAATAACTATATAATAATTACTGTATCTATAGCTTTAGTTATAGGTTCAATAACATATTTAAAGTTTAACAAAAGAAAAGAGGGATAAAAATGGGAGCAGCAATATTAATAATACTATTTATAGTATTCATAATAATAATGATAGTAATAAGTACAGTAATAGGGAATCTAAAATATAGAGCAAAACAACATGTTTTAGGAAAAGTTGGTCTTTCGAATGCAGATTTATATTCAAAAATGAATAGCATGCAAGAGGAAGGTGCTCTTACAAGATTATTACAAGATTATCCAAGTTTTACAGAACAGACAGTAAAAGATACACTATACACTTTTGCATTAAATATAATTAACAGACAGAATAATGGTTATATGAGTGATAAAGTAATAAATAAAATGAATGGTGATGGTAAACTTGATAAATTTAGAGAACTATCATTTTCAAGAGTAAATGTTTTAAATTATAGAAACAATCAAGCATATGTAATAGCAATATTTGCTAATAGTACTGATGAATATCAAATAACAATGAGTTTTACAATTAATAATGGATTATTCTATATCATTTCATATGATGCAATGCACGGAATGACAAAAGGATTTTAAAGGAGAAGGAAAGTATGTTTAAGTTTTCAAATATAAAAAAATTATTCAGCTACAATTTTGGTAAGGATTTAAAAACCGCAGCACCAAAAGGAAATAAAAGTGTTATGCAAGAAAGTGCATACAAAGATATAAAAAATGGAGCAATTTTAAGAATATTAGCAGTAGTATTTTCACAAATTGCAGCAATAGGAATTGCAGTATATACAGTTGCTAGTGCCTATAGTTGGCTTGGTGGTGATATATTAGGTTATGCATTCGGTGAAGTCTTTAAAGAAAACGCGATTAGATGGCTATTACAAATATTAGCAGCTTCTATTGTACCAATAATAATTCTAATTTATATAAGAGTTATGAAGAATAAAGAACAACATTCATGGCCATTATTTGTTTTATTAATAATATCGTTACTTCAAACACTATATTCACTTTATAGTTTAATTGCATGGTTTGCAGGATTTATAGTTAATCCATTATTTGCAATTTTGGGAATAGTAAGTGTACTTATGGTACTACTAGGTAATGTACATATATCAGTTGGTTGTATTGACTATTGCTTAAAATCAGGTAAAGAATTTTTAGGGGAAAATCCAACTATTAATCAAGGATTTAATTATCAACCAGGAGCTAATAATCAAAATATGACATCTGGTGTAAATGTACAAAACTTCCAACAACCAATGAACAATCAACAACAAAATATTGGAACAAATAATCAATTTAATAATATAAACCCTGTTTATCAAAATAATAATCAACCATTAAATAATGTTCAACAAGGTTTTCAAGTAAATAATCAAACAAATAATGTAAATCCTTATCAACAAGTTAGTACACAACCATTACAAAATCAAAATAATAACCAACAATTTCAACAACCAATAAATAATCAACAACAAAACCTTGGAACAAATAATCAATTTAATAATATAAACCCTATTTATTTAAATCAAAATAATCAACAAATGAATACTAATCCAGATACATCAAATAATAAACCAATGAGTGATCAAGAAATATTAGAAGCTGTACAACAAGTTTATCAAAAACCAAGTACACCTAATAATACAGTTAATACTAATCAACAACTAATGAACAATCAACAACAAAATCTTGAACATACAACTGTTATTTCAAATGGACAAAATATGAACCAATCTAAGACATGTCAAAGATGTGGAACGATAAATCAACCAAATGCAATAGTATGTTCAAAATGTGGCAATATAATATAGTAAAAACCTTGCTAAATGAAGAAAACTATGTTATCATTTAATCAATAAATGCGATAATAAGAACATAGTAACAAGACATTTATTTTATAGAGAAGAAGTGGTTGGTGAAAACTTCAAAAATAAAACTTGTGAATTCACTCTTTAGCATAATCGGTTAACCTCGTTATAGGTCTTAAGATAATATTAATATTATAAAATAAGGTGGTACCACGATAATTCGTCCTTTGGTTACCATCTTTTTAATTTTTGGAGGAAAAATTATGGATTTAGAGAAGATCAAAGAAGAAATAAAAAAGGATATAGAAAGCATTAAAAATAGCAATTTTTTATCTGAAATAAAAGCTAAATACTTTGGTAAAAATGGGAAAATCACTAATCTAAGAAATGAATTTAAAAATCTTAGTGTAGAAGAAAAAAAAGAATATGGTAAAAGAATCAATAACATAAGTGAATATTTTACCAATCTTTATGACAATAAAGCAGCAGAAATAGAAAAATCTCTACTTGAAGAAAAATTAAAAAGTGAAGCAATAGATGTAACACTTCCAGAAGTAAATATTCCAACTGGTGCAATGCATCCTATAACAAAAATAAAGTATGAATTAGAAGATTTATTTATATCAATGGGATATGACGTTGTAACAGGACCTGAAGTAGAAGATGATCTTCATTGCTTTGAAATGTTAAATTTACCAAAAAATCACCCAGCAAGAGATGCTCAAGATACATTCTATATCACTGATGAAATACTTTTAAGAACTCAAACTTCTGCAATGCAAGCAAGATTTATGGAAAAAGAAGAAAACCATAAACCATTTAGAATTATAGTTCCAGGAAAAACTTACAGAAGAGATGACGATGATGCAACGCATAGTCACCAATTTACACAAATGGAAGGACTCGTTATTGGAGAAAACATATCATTAGCAGATTTAAAAGGAACACTAGAAGAATTCGCTAATAAAATGTTTGGTGAAAATACTACTGTAAGATTCCGCCCTAGCTATTTCCCATTTACAGAGCCATCATACGAAGTTGATATATCATGTTTCAAATGTGGTGGAAAAGGATGCAACCTATGTAAAAATACTGGATTTATAGAAATTCTAGGTTCAGGAATGGTACATCCGAATGTATTAACATCATGTGGAATAGACCCTAAAAAATATCAAGGATTTGCATTTGGTATCGGACTTGAAAGAGTAGCAATGTTAAAATACGGCATTAACAATATAAGAGATTTCTATACAAATGATATAAGATTTATTGATAACTTTAATCGCATAGAAGGAGGAAATAATAATGAAACTATCTAGAAGTTTTTTAGACGAATATGTTGATACTAAAGGTATCAGCAATAAAGAATTAGCAGATATGATGACTAAGGTGGGAAATGAATATGAGTCAATTAGTGAAATAGCTAATGCCACTAACTTAGTAATAGGGGAAGTTCTAGAATGCATACCACATCCAAACAGCGATCACTTACATATCTGTAAAGTAAATGTAGGAACTGATATAAGACAAATAGTATGTGGAGCTCCAAATGTAAAAGCAAACATTAAAGTAATAGTAGCATTACCTGGAGCTAAACTAGGCGATATAGTAATAAAAGAAGGCGTTATAAGACAAGAAGAATCAAAAGGAATGCTTTGCTCATTACAAGAGTTAGGACTAGATAGTAAATACCTAACAGATGAAGATAAAAAAGGAATTCATATTTTAGGCGATGATGCTGTAGTAGGATCAGATCCTTTAGAATATTTAGGACTTGATGATTCATATATTGATTTTGAACTTACATCAAATAGAAATGATTTATTATCAGTACTTGGTATGGCTTATGAAGTAGGAGCAATCCTAAATGAAAAAGTAAAATTACCAGAAACAACTATAGAAAAAGAAATAGAAGATGTTAAAGACTATATAAGTGTTGATGTAGAAACAGAAAATTGTCCATTATACTTAGCAAGAATAGTAAAAAATGTAACTATAAATGAATCACCAAACTTCATTAAAAAAAGATTAATGGCTAGCGGAATAAGACCAATAAACAATGTGGTAGATATATCAAACTATGTAATGTTAGAATACGGACAACCACTTCATTTCTTTGATTATGATGCATTAGGAAATAATATTATTGTAAGACAAGCAAAACAAGGTGAAAAATTAATAACTCTAGATGGCACTTCAAGAACACTTGATCAAAGCGATATAGTAATAGCTAACGAAAACCATGCTGTCGCTTTAGCAGGAGTAATGGGTGGCTTAAAAGAAGAAATAGAAGAAACTACTAAAAATATAGCAATTGAATCAGCAATCTTTAACCCAGTAAATATAAGAAAAACATCAAGAAAAATACTTATGAGTGAAGCATCATCAAGATTTGAAAAAGGATTAGATCCAAAAAGAACTTATGCTGCAATCGATAGAGCATGTTACTTATTAGAAAAATATGCTAATGCAACTGTAATAAAAGGAATAGAAAAATATGACAAAATCTCATACAAAGAAAACGTTATAAAGCTAAATAAAAATAAGATTTCAAAAGTATTAGGTTTAGAAATCAACAGTAATGAAATAGTTGATGTATTTAACCGTTTAGGATTTAAAACAATTGTTGATGAAGAAAACTATATAGTAGATGTTCCTTCAAGAAGAATGGATATAAAAATTGAAGAAGATTTAATTGAAGAAATAGGAAGAATCCATGGAATAGATAATATAGAAGGTAAATTACCAACTGAAGAAATAAAACCAGGAAAAAGAACATACTTATATGAAATAGAAAAAATAGTTAAAGAAAACCTTGTTTCATCTGGTTTAAAAGAAGTAATAACATATTCATTAGTAGATGAGAAAATGTTGAATCAATTTAAAGAAGAAGACTTTGACTCATATAAAGTATTAAGACCAATTTCTAAAGATAAAGAATATATGAGAAACTCTATAGTTCCAAGCCTTATAAATGTTTATAATTATAACGCATCAAGAAAAAATGAATCAGTAAATATCTTTGAAGTTAGTGAAACATATGTAAAAATAAATAATAAAATGAAAGAATCTAAAAAAGTAGCTATTTTAATGTCTGGTGACCTATCAGAAACAAAATGGTTAGGAATAAAACAAACTGCTAATTTCTATTTATTAAAAGGAATAGTAATTAATCTTTTAAATTATCTTGGATTTAAAGGAAGAATAGTTATAGATCCTACATGTGATATAAATGAATTACATCCATACAATAAAGCATCCATATATATTGATAGAGAAAAAGTAGGGTATATAGGAAAAGTTCACCCAGAAATATCTAAAAAAGATTTATACGTATGTGAAATAAATTTAACAAAAGTTATGACTTTACATATAAAACCAATAAAGAATAAAGAAATATCTAAATATCCAACAATAAAAAAAGATGTAGCATTTGTTGTTGATAATAATATTAAATCATTAGATATTACAAATACAATTAAAAAAGTTGGAACACAACTTCTAAAAGATATTGATATCTTTGATTTATATACTGGAAATAGTATTATAGGAAATAAAAAATCTATTGCGTATACATTAACATTTAATTCAAGCGATAGAACATTAACAGAAGAAGAAGTAGATAAAATCTTTAGAAACATAATAGAAAAAGTAGAAACTACTTATAATGCAAAAATAAGAGATAAATAAAAATATTTTTTAAAAATACACTTTAAAATAATAAAAAACTATGATATTATAATATTTGTATAAGATATATGGAGGGATATTATGGCTTTTGAAAAATTTAAAAAATTTATTGGTGACGATACTGAAGAAAAAACAAGTAGTAGTGATTATTACAAAGTAGACAAAAATGCTTTTAAAGATGCAAGTGGTAGTGGAAACAGAATGATTCTTGTTGAACCAAGAGCATACTCTGAATCTCAACAAATTGCAGACTACTTAAAAACAAGAAGTGCTGTTGTTGTAAACTTAAAAAGAGTAACACCAGATCAAGCGAAAAGAATTGTTGATTTCTTAAGTGGTACTTTATATGCCATAAATGGTAATTTACAAAAATTAGGAAATGGAATATTCTTATGTACTCCTGATAATGTAAATGTTGAAGGAAAAATGTCTAATGGTGAAGAAACTAAAAAATCTTCAAAAGAGGTAAAAGAAGAAACAAACGAATACGAATGGTAATAAATATTCTTAAAGGTGTATTATGAATAACTTTAATGAATCAGAATATGGTTATAATAAAAAAGAAGTAAATGAGTTTGTTGATTATGTGATTAAAAAAACTGAAGAAAATATAAATATAATAAGATCACAAAAAGATGAAATAAGAAGACTCCAAGAAGAATTAGAAAAAAGGGACAATATTTATTACATCATAAAATCTCAAGCAGAAGACATTAAAAAAATTGCAGAAAAAGAAGCTGATCATATATTAAACGTTGCCAAAGATAATGCCAGTAGAATAGTAAACGATGCTTTACTAAGAGCGGATAGTGTAAATAAAAAACAAGAAGCTATGAATAGAAGTATCCAAACATACAAAAAGAAAATGCGTTCAACATTATTAGAACAATTAGATAACATTGACGAGATAGAAATAATGTAAAAGTACTTGAATATGTTATTTATTTGTGATAGTATACACATTAAACAAATGATGAAGACGAAAAGTAATAATACTTTAAGAGAGCTAATGGTTGGTGCAAATTAGTAAGTTAGTTACTTTTAGATCACTTCTGATGCCTCTTATGGAAAAGATAAGAGCGGTTACGCGTTATAGTATTAAGTGCATAAATATAACTTTATGAAATAAGGTGGTACCACGATAACTCGTCCTTATATCATAAAGTTTTTTTAATTTTAAGGAGGATCAATGAATACCGAAATTGAATTAAGAATATATGATATAAACAAAGAAGAAATAATTAAAAAAATAGAAAAATTAGGTGGTAATTTTATAAATAATTACAATCAAAAAAGATATATTTATGACTTTAACCCAGTTTTAAAAAATAAATGGATAAGACTTAGGACAGATGGACATAAAACAACATTAACCATAAAAGAATGTACAAATGATAGTATAACAGGAACAAAAGAGTTAGAAATTGAAGTATCAGATATGGAGAAAACTCATTTGATTTTACAAGAACTAGGTTATAAAAGAAGAAGTATTCAAGAAAACAAAAGAACAAGATATGTCTTAGATGGTGTTGAAATAGATATAGATTCATGGCCATATTTAAAGGATTTTGTAGAATTCGAATCAGATAGTGAAGAAAAAATATATAAAGTATTAGAAAAACTAGATTATAAAATTTCGGATACTACTACAAAAATAGCACAAGATTTCTATTATGATATAAATTTCACAGATGAAGATATGAATAATTTAAGCTTTAAGGAGGGAAAACATGTTTAAAGAATTAGATAAAAGAGAAACACATGAAGTAGAAAAAAGTATTTTAGAAAGTTGGAAAAAAAATAAAATATTTGATAAATCAATAAGTAATAGAGAAGGTAATAAAGATTGGGTTTTCTATGATGGTCCAATATATGCAAATGCAAAACCAGGAATCCATCATGTATTTGCAAAGACTATTAAAGATGCGTTTTGTAAATATAAAACAATGAATGGATACAGAGTTTTAAGAAAAATAGGACTTGATACTCATGGATTACCAATTGAAGTAAATGTTGAAAAGAAATTGGGTTTCAGTGGTAAAGCTGATATTGAAAAATATGGAGTAGAAAATTTCTGTAAAGAATGTAATAAAGAAACAGATAGTAATATAGATGAAGTAGTTAAAATTACAGATATGATGGGACAATTTATTGATTGTTATAATCCATATGTTACATGTAGTAATGATTTCATTGAATCTGAATGGTGGATTCTAAAAGAAATGGATAAAAAAGGATTAGTATATCATGGATCAAAAGTATTACCATACTGTCCTAGATGTGGAACAGAACTTGCAACTCATGAAGTATCCCAAGGATATCAAGAGGATAGTGTTAATACTGTTATAGTTCCATTTAAAATTAAAGATGAAGATTGCTATTTTCTAGTATGGACAACAACTCCATGGACATTAATGGCAAATGTAGCGTTATGTGTTAATCCAAATCTTACTTATGTAAAAGTTGAATCAATGGGATATAAATTTATTGTAGCAGAGTCACTAATGGAAAAGGTTTTAGGTACTGATAACGAAATAAAAATTATATCATCATGCAAAGGATCAAGCTTAAAAGGTATAAAATATGAACAACTAATGCCATTTGTTAAAGTAGAAGGAAAATGCTTTGAAGTTGTAAGTGATGAATATGTAACTGATAGTGATGGTACTGGAATAGTACATATCGCTCCAGCTTATGGTGAAGACGATAACAGAGTATGTCGTGAAAATAAAATCGGTTTTACAAATCCAGT
Source organism: uncultured Bacilli bacterium (assembly GCA_934102355.1). Taxonomy (GTDB): domain Bacteria; phylum Bacillota_I; class Bacilli_A; order RF39; family UBA660; genus CAKORS01. The sequence goes on along the minus strand of CAKOSO010000004.1, from coordinate 2,304 downwards.
AGGAAAAGATGGATGCTATTTAGAAGGACCTTGGAAAGGGACTTTAGTAACATCTAAAGATCTAGAAATAGAAATTATTAAATGGTTAAAAGAAAATGATAAACTATTTAAAAAGATAAAAATAACACATGATTATCCACATTGTTGGAGATGCAAATCACCACTAATTTATTATGCTAAACCAGCATGGTATATAAATAATACAGCATATAAAGATAAGATAATTGAAGCAAATAAAAATATTAATTGGTATCCAGATTATATTGGTAAAAAACGTTTCAATAACTGGCTTGAGAATATGATTGATTGGGGTATATCTCGTAATAGATATTGGGGATGTCCAATGCCTATTTGGATGTGTGAATGTGGTCACTTCCATGTTGTTGGTTCACTTGATGAATTACAAAAATTAATTATAGAAGATAAAGATGTTTATAATATGGAACTACATCGTCCTTACATTGATGAACTTCATATTAAATGTGAAAAATGTGGTAAAGTAATGTCACGTGTTTTAGATGTAATGGATGTATGGTTTGACTCTGGTTCAATGCCATATGCTCAATTCCATTATCCATTTGAAAATAAAGAACTATGGAAAAGTCAGTTTCCAGCAGACTTTATAGCAGAAGGTGTAGATCAAACACGTGGATGGTTCTATGTATTACTCGTTATTTCAACAATCATATCAGGAGAATCAAGTTTTAAAAACGTAGTAGTAAATGACATGATGCTAGATCAATATGGAAAGAAAATGAGCAAAAGTACTGGAAACATAATTGATCCAGTAGAAATAATGACTAAGTATGGTGCAGATGTAGTAAGACTTTACATGCTATATGTGTCACCAGTATGGACACCACTTAGATTTTCAGTAGATGGGTTAAAAGAAGTTCACTCTAAATTCTTTAACCCACTAAAAAACACCTATAATTTCTTCTCAACATATGCAAACATTGACAAAGTAAGTACTAAAGACTTTGATGTAAAATATGAAGACTTAGAAGAAATAGATAAATGGTTATTATCAAAATATAACAAATTACTAAAGAATGTAACAGATGCTTATGAAGAATATGACTTAAATAAAGTAGTAAAAGCATTAACAAGTTTTGTATCAGAAGATTTATCAAATTGGTATATAAGACGTAACCGTGACAGATTCTGGGGTAGCGAACTTAATACATCTAAAAAGAGCGTATACCAAACAACATATGAAGTATTAGTGGGGCTATCACAAGTTTTAGCACCAATTGCACCTTATATATCAGAAGAAGTATATGTAAATCTAACTGGTGAAGAATCTGTACATTTAAGCGATTTTCCTAAATATGACTTATCAAAACTTGATGAAAAACTTGAAAATAAAATGGACTTAGTAAGAACATTAATATCACTTGGAAGAAATGCTAGAGAAGAAACAAAAATAAAAGTTAGACAACCAATAAGTGAAGTAATCCTTGATGGTAAAAATGAAAAAGTACTAGAAAACTTAAAAGACTTAATAAAAGAAGAATTAAATGTTAAACAAATAACATATGCAAAAGATTTAAGTGAATACATGAACTTTAATGTTAAACCAAACTTTAAAGAAGCAGGAAAAGTAATTGGTCCAAAAATGAAAGAATTTGTAGCATTCTTATCTAACCTAAGTGAAGAAGAAATAAGTAAACTAAGAAATAATGAATCTATTACATTTGATGGAATAAATATTGATCCTGCTTTAGTAGATATAAGAGTAAGTTCAAAAGAAGGATTTGACGTTGCATTAGAAAATAATAACTTTGTTATTTTAAATACTACATTAACAGAAGACTTAATAAATGAAGGACATGCAAGAGAGATAATTTCTAAAGTACAAAACTTACGTAAAGAAAAAGAATTTGATATAGCAGATAGAATTGAACTATTCTATAATGGTAATGAAACAATTGATAAAGTATTTAATGATTACTTAGATTATATTAAATCAGAAACATTATCAGTAAATGTAGAGAAAAAAGATATAAATGAAAATAAACTTGATATAAATGGAATTGATTTATACATTGATATAAAGAAAAAGTAAAACTCTTATCATAAAACTTGATAAGAGTTTTTAATTTAAAATACTTGTTAAAGATAATAAAATTATATATAATTATAATGTAAAATAGAAAGGATAAAAGCATGAATAAAGAGAAAAAAAATAAAACAATTAGGATATTATTAACAACAATAGCAATTTTAATGCTTTTATTTGCGGGCTATGGATACGCCCTATATGATAGTGAATTAGATATAGAAGGGGAAGCCTATATAAGA
>CAKOSO010000003.1 GCA_934102355.1 uncultured Bacilli bacterium | reverse complement strand
TCTTATATAGGCTTCCCCTTCTATATCTAATTCACTATCATATAGGGCGTATCCATAGCCCGCAAATAAAAGCATTAGTAGCATTGTTATTGTTAATGATATTTGGATTAATTTACTATTTTTTTCTTTTCTCATGCTTTTATCCTTTCTATTTTTTATCTCACCTACAATTATATATATATATATTAGCAAGCCTTTTTTCTAATTCTATGTCACTTTTTGTTTTGTTTTTGACATAAAAAAAGTATGAAATTAATCATACTTTTTATTTATCTTCTTTTTTATTATTTAATCTTTTTGCATCATCTATTTGTTTTAAACCTAAATTTATGAAATAGATTATTACAATCCATGCTGCAACTGTCAAGGCTATCTGTAGTAGACAATAAGGTGTGTTAATTGGCATGTCCCAAATTCCATGAAGCAATATTGGAATTAAACATACTAATAAGAATCTCTTATCATTTAAATGTTTTTTATCGAGTTTATCAAATCCTTTTACATACATAAGTGCAGCACCTTCAATTGCAGCCCATGCAACGTGTCCTCCTGGAGCAAGTAAACCACGCAATTTAATAATTGAAAGCATTGATTGAAGTCCTTCATTAAGTCCAAATTTTAATATATATCCAGCTGTTTCAAATGCTGCAAAACCAGCACCAACTGCTGCACCAATTAATAATCCATTTAAGATATAATTACATTTTTTATCTCTAAATAGGAATATAGCAACAATAACAGTTTTTGCTACTTCTTCAATAACTCCAACCATTAATGCTCCTGTATATGTTGATATATCAGTATTAAAATCTAGTGAGAAGAAAAGTATTGCTACTATTAAGCTTAGTCCTCCACCAAGAATAAAGTATTTTACAACTTTATAGAAAGGAATATTACGAAACAAGTTTATTTCGTAGAAGAAAATTAAAATTGTAACTGGAATAGCAAAGGCTCCAAGCATAATCATTGCTGGTAAAAAATTAATGTTACCATAAGTTATAAAGCCTATACGAGTAGGAATATAAGCTATTACAAAGAATATTAAGATTTTAAAGTATACCCAGGCACTTGCTTTTTTAGGGTCTATATCTTTTACATCTGGTGTTGTTTTATCACTTCCACAAACGAATACATCATCTAAATCTTTTTCACTATGTTTCTTAAAAGTGTTTTTAAATAAATCCTTAAAAGTTACATAACTTTCAGATTTAGCGCCAGTAATTTTATCTAGATTTTCAGTTATAACGTTATTAGTTTTTTTCTTAGTAAGAGGAAATCCACATCCCGGACAAGTCGATTCGTCACCTTTAAGTTTTTCACCACATTCTGGACATGCCTTTAATTCATTTTTATAACCACAATGTGGACAAGTCTTTGCAGTGGATGAAATGCTTTCTCCACATTCGCTACATTTAATTAGTGCCATTTTTATGCACCTCCTTCAACTAAAGTTTCCATAATATGTTTTGCTACATTATTAATTTCTTCAGAGTTAGTATCTACTTCTTTTGTACCAACCATATATACTCTGTTATTTATTTCAAATGCGTATCTATTATCAACAATCAAACGATTACTAACATAGTAATTATAAGCTAATCCATACACTAATTTATTTCCAATATTACCAGATAATAAATCAATTACAATTGTAAGGTCACTATATTCACCTCTCATATAATCTGTGAATTTATTTAAAAATTGAACAGCATTATTAAAGTTATTATATCTCCCAACAATTATGTAAGGTATTGAAGCACCATTAGTGCTAAAGTTTTTACCTACGTAAATAAAACCATCTTTACCTGTTGCAACTTTGTAATTGCTTGGAACTTCAAAACTTATACCAAGATTAGAATCAGTGTAAATTGAGTATCCATTATTTGTGGATGGTGTTACTTCTCCTCCACCAGTAGTACCTCCATTATTGGTATTATTATTTTTCACAAACATAAAAACTACTAATCCAATAATTATTACTAGTGCTATTAAATATTTATTATTCCATTTACTTTTTATATTGTCTAATTTTTCTTTTTTATTTGTTTCTTCTTTATTATTCAAATCATATCCACATTTTGGGCAAACTAAAGCTTGATCACTGATATCGTTTTTACATTCTGGGCATTTTATTAAAGCCAACTAAATCACTCTCCTTTTATTTAAGTATAATATAATACTTTATCTAAATATAGCTTTTTCCCTATTTGTCATTGACAGTTTGGCAAATGATTTGGTAAATTATATTTGAGGTGACTTTGTATGAAAATTAACGAAATAATTATCAAATATATTGCTTTAACTGGTTGTACTTCAAAAGAGTTGGCGGAAAGCTCTAATCTTTCAGAATCTATATTAAGTAGATATAAGAACGGGAGTAGAATTCCATCAAATGATAATATTAAAAAGATTAGTAAAGCTTTTGCAACTATTTCTAATAATAAATATGAAGAAAAGGATATATTAGATGATTTTTATAGATGTTCAAATAATCTTGATTTAGATATAGATTTTGAGATTGTTAAAAATAATCTAAATGTTTTAATAACTACATTTGAAATAAATGTAAGTAAATTAGCAAAGTATTTAAATTTTGATTCTTCTTACCTTTCAAGAATTAGAAAAGGTGAAAGAATCCCTTCTAATAAACAGATATTTATCAACGAATTAGCAAATTACATTTATAAAAAGTATACAACAGATCAATATAGCAATGCATTAGCCAACTTAATTAATTGTAATATAAGTGATATTTCATATGAGAATATTAAAACATGGATTGTTACAAATAAAAAAGAAGAAAGTAACGAGATAAATAACTTTTTGGATAAACTTGATAACTTTAATTTAAGTGATTATATAAAAGCAATAAAATTTGATCAATTAAAAGTTCCAAATATACCGTTTTATAAAGGAAAAAATAAAAACTATTATGGACTTGAAGAAATGAAACAAGGTGAACTTGATTTCTTTAAAGCAACTGTTCTATCAAAATCAAATTCTGATATTTTTATGTGTAGTGATATGCCAATGGAAGATATGGCACAAGATATAGAATTTGGTAAAAAGTGGATGTTTGCTATTGCTATGAGTCTAAAAAAAGGACTTCATTTAAATATTATTCATAATTTGGATAGGCCTTTTAATGAAATGATGTTAGGTCTTGAAAGCTGGATACCTATTTATATGACAGGTCAAATATCTCCATATTACTTAAACAATACAAATAATAATATTTATCAACATTTAAACTATGTATCTGGGGTTTCAGCACTGACTGGTGAATGTGTAAAAGGTTCTCATAGCAAGGGAAAATATTATATAACAAATAATAAGAAAGAAATAGAATATTTTAAAGAGAAAGCAGACTTGTTATTAAAGAAGGCAAATCCTCTTATGAATATTTATAGAGAAGAAAATATTAATGATTATAAATTGTTTTTAAAAAATGAATTAAAAAATAATTGTGATATAAAAAGATATTTTTCATCATTACCATTATTTACAATAAATAATGAACTTTTACTAAAAATCTTAAAGAGAAATAAGCTTTCAAATACAGATATTGATAGCATAATTGAATACAAAAAAGAAGAAGAAATTAATATTAAAGAAATATTAAGAAAGAATAAAATAGTAGATAATATATGTATCCAAAATGAAAATGATGAAATATTTTTATCATTAGAAAATGTATTTGTTAAAAAAAGAATTAAATATAATTATGATGAATACTTAGAACATTTAAAAAGTACTAAAGGTTATAAAAATAAAAATTATCAATTAACAAGTGATTATAAGACATTTAAAAATATAAATATATCAATATTTAAAAATAATTATGTAATAATATCTAAAAGTTCTAACCCAGTGATACACTTTGTAATAAGACATCCAAAATTAGTTAGTGCTATAGATAAGTTTAATCCAATAGTAAAAGAGTCATAAGACTCTTTTTATAATTAAAAAATGAGTTTATAAAACTCATTTATTTTATTTCTATTACTTTAATTTCATAACTTCCATTAGGACTTGATACAGAAACAACGTCTCCTACTTTATGGCCTAATAATGCTTTTGCAATTGGAGATTCATTAGAGATTTTACTTTCAAATGGATCTGCCTCTTGAGAGCCAACTATTTTGTATTCATCTTTTTCATCTTCATCATCTAAATATGAGATTGTAACTGTGTTACCTACCCCTACTTTATCAGTAGTTACAGTATCAATAATAGTAACGTTATCAACAATTGCTTGTAATTTCTTAATTCTATCTTCAAGCTCTGCTTGTTCATTTCTAGCAGCATCATAATCGGCATTTTCAGATAAGTCTCCTAATGCACGTGCTTCTTTTATAGCAATAATGTTTGCAGGTCTTGCAACATTAATTAAATGGTCTAATTCTTGTTTAATATCTTCATATCCTTCTTTAGTTAGATATATTGGTTTTTTGTCTGACATGTAAATCACCTCATAAAAAAATTTATACCATAAAAGGATACTACAAATTCATTAATTTGTCAAGTTCATTAAACTTAAAATTTAACTCTCATCATTGAATTAGCTGGAATAAAATAGTCCGTTTTTATCTTCAATATTTCTTTTGGATGATTAGCTATTTCTATTTCTTCCATGTTTTCATTATATATTTTTTCTATTTTCAGGTCCTTTTCAAAACCAGAAGGTCCAAAGATATTTACTGTGTCTCCTTTTTTAAAGTAATTTCTTTGTTCTACAATAACTAATTTATTCTTTTTATCATAATCGATTACTTGTGCTAAAAAGTCTTGATTTGATATTTCATTTCTACCTAAATAGTATTGATCTTTATAATTTGCTTTCTTATCGAAGAAATGCGATGTTGATATTCTGTTTGCTACCCTTTCTAATGATTTATTTGTACTTTTTAGTAACTCTTTAGTCATTGTATTATTATAATATGCATCAATTAATTTACGATAACTACTAATTACTGTTGCTATATAATATGTACTCCTCATTCTTCCTTCTACTTTTAGTGATGCGACATTTGCTTCAATTAAATCTTTAATGTAATTAGAAAGGTTTAGATCACAAGTTGCGATTTGAAAATCTGTTTTTCTTTTTTTATCTAGATCAAAATTAAATCTACAAACTTGTGCACATCCTCCCCTGTTTGAGTCTCTATTTGTAAAATAATTTGATAACACGCATCTTCCACTTATGCATGTACACATTGCTCCATGAAGGAATACTTCTAATTGTGCTTTGGTTTTGTTATAAATTTCTTTTATTTCATCTTTTGATACTTCTCTTGCTAGTACCACTCTTGTTGCTCCTTCTTTTAACCAATATTTAACTGATAAGTAATTTGTTGTTGATTCTTGAGTACTTAAATGTATTTCTAAATGTTTGCAGTTCTTTTTTATTATTGGTATTAATAACGGATCTGATATGATAACCGCATCTATTTTTGTTTTGTCTAACTCTTTTAAGTATTTTTCTATACCTTCTAAATCATCATTATGAAATGAAATATTTACAGTTACATAAAGTTTCTTTTTTAGTTTTGATGCAATCTTTCTAGCTTCTTTTATTTCATCAATAGTAAAGTTATTAGCATTAGCTCTTAAGCTGTAGGATGTTCCACCAATATAGCAAGCATCAGCTCCATATAAGTACGCTATTTTTAATCTTTCTAAGTCTCCAGCTGGAGATAATAATTCTATCTTTTTCATTTTTTCACCTTATATATAGTTTTAGTATCAAAGAAACCTAAACTTGTAGTAAATAACTTACTAATTCTATCTGATCCAGTATCAACACTTATTTTATTGTTTATTACTTCGTTAAATGTTTTTATAACTTTTATAAATTTTGTATGTGGAAGATCAATTTCATCTAAAATTATATAGTCAATATTTTTAAATTCATTTAAATATTTAATACCATTTAGAATATATGGACACATTATTATTGTTGCTTCTTTATTTTCAATTATATGGTATTTATTACCTTCTTTTAAAATGTAATTATTATTTTTACTATTTTTTTCATCTATATATTTAAAATAATTGGTTATAAGTTTTCTTTCAGAAAATGCCATTACTTGATATCCAAATATATTTATAAATAGTTCTGCTTTAGTATTTTTTCTTATTTCAAGTATTTCTTCTTTTGTTATTTCTGATGGTAATATTATACTTGTTATACCTTTATCATAATAATAATTGCAAGTTTTATAGTTGTTTACCAAGTAATTTTTATTTAGAATAAGTGGTGTATTAATATTCTTTTCCTTTACTATTTCATAAACTGCTAAATCATAAAAAATTATTCCCTCAATATTTATTTTATCTATTTCTAAAAGTGCTTTTTCTAATGTTTCTATTTCTTTATTAAATATATTTTTATCTACTAAGGCATATATAGTTATATTTGGGTAATTATTTTTGATTTTTTTTATTTCATTTATACTGAAATTGATACTTTTATTACTTGATAATTTTTCAATCGCAAAAATAAATGCGTTTGCACCCGCATTTATATATTCATCTAAACACTTCGTTGTAGGTTTTACAACCATTTTCATATCAGATCATTCCTTTCAGATACAGAAAGTCCATCCCCTATTTCATAGAATGTTGTAGTGTATCTAGGATTATTCTTTAAAAATTCAATGTAATCTCTTATTTTAATTACTAAACCTCTGACATTTTTACTTTCTATTTTATCAAGGTCTTTTTTTACACAACCATGGAAATTTAAATTGTCTGTTATTATTTTTCCATTTGGACTTAAATTACCCTCAAAATGTTCAAAGATTTGTTTATTTTTACTCTTTGCTGCATCTATAAAAATTAAGTCAAATTTTTCATTTAAATTAACTTCAAAGCAATCATTGTATACTAAAGTAATTCTATCTTCAAGTCCAAATTTTTTTATGTTTTTTATTGCTTCAAAGTATCTTTCTTTATCTCTTTCTATTGTTACTACTGAAATATCTTTATCAGTTAATGCCATCATTATTGCAGAGTAACCAATAGCAGTTCCTACTTCTAGGACTTTTTTAACTCTGTTTTTTAAAATATATGTTGTTAAGAATTGTAAACTGTCATCTTCAATTATTGGAACATTATTTTCTCTTGCATAAATTTTAATTTTTTTTATTTCTTCTACTACATCTACCATTCATACCACAAACCTTTATTTTGTAATTCACTTATTGTTTGTTCATGTTGTTCATATGTTTTGTTAAAATATAATTTATTATTTTTATCTGAAACAAAATAATAATAATTTGTTTTAACTGGATTCATTACTGCATCGATTGCATCACTTGAAGGACTTCCAAGTGGTCCAGCTGGTAATTTGCCATCCATCTTTCCTGATCTTGTATTATATGGATTTACTGCATCTATTTCGCTTTGATATAGCTCGCTAGTCATATCTTTTTTTACTCCATAGTATGATGTTACACAGCTCCCTAGACTCATTCCACTATCTAATCTATTATAGAAAGTGCTTGCAATATTTTTGAAATCTTGTGATGTAAAACCTTCTAATTGTGTTACTGATGCTAATGTTAATAATTCATGTATATTATATTTACTCTTTTCAATTTGTTTTTTGTACCCACTAAGAACATCATCCATTTTATCAAGCATAACTTCAAATATTTCTTCAACACTTACATCAGCGCTTGCAAATTCATATGTATCAGGAAATAAGTATCCTTCTAATGAATAATATATATCATTATTTTTAATATCATCTGTTATAAACCAATATTTTTCAATAAGAGAATTTAGATAATCTTCGTCTTTTATTTTGTTCATTACATCGTCATAAGTATTATTGGTTTTTTCTGATATAGTATTAGCTATAGAACGCATGTTAACTCCTTCTTTAAAAGTTATCATGACTGTATTAGTATTTTTACCGCCATCTAATAATGTTTTTAATACTTCACTAGCCTTCATACTTGGACTAAAACTATAAGATGCAGCATATATTAAATCTGCTTTTTTTATTTTCATGTAATGATAGAAAAAGTCAGCATTTTTTATTATTTTTTCTTCATATAATAAATCTGCAATTTCTCTTCTTCCCATTCCTGATGAAACAACAACTTCTTTATATGTTTTATCATCATTATTAACAGGAGACATATTATAGATAACATATGACATTGCTGCTATTATTAAAATTAATATCAATATAATAATTATTAAAAATATTTTTTTAAATTTTTTCATTTTATTCCTCTTTATTCTCTTTTAATCTATCTTGTAATACTTTTAAAGTCATTTCTATTACTTTCCATTCTTTTTCTGAAGTAATTGGCTCTAATTTCATTAAACCATTTTCATCCATTACAACTTTTGATCCATAAGCTTTAGTATTGCCATGTTCATCAGTTGTATTATCTGTATATGCTAAATAATGTTCTTTTGTATCTTTAGAATCAAATTCTAGTAGCTTATAAAATACTTGTTTTTCTCCCTTTTCATTAAAACCAATAAACATATCAGGTGTTAATTCATCTTCATTTATTTCACTTTTAATTTTTTCAATTGTATCTTCTAATTCTTTTTTTGGCATATTTAATTTCTCCTTTTATCTAAGTATGATTGTAATATAACTACAGCAGATAATCCATCAACATATTTTTTTCTTTTTTTTCTTGATAGGTCTGCATCTATTAAAATTCCTTCAGCTACTTTTGTTGTCAATCTTTCATCTTCTAAAATTACTTCTTTTTGCACTTCATTTTCTAATTTTTCTTTAAATCTTATTGTATCTGTTGCTCTATCTCCTAGTGTGTTATTCATGTTTTTTGGAAGACCTAAAACTACTTTTTCGACATTATTTTCATTTATGATATTAGATATTTTCTTTATTAATTCGTCTTCATTTTCATATCTTATATTTTCATAAAATGATGCTACTAGCCCTAGCTTATCAGACAATGCTACTCCTAAACTTCTTGTTCCTAAATCAAGTCCTAAATAACGCATTATTCACCTTTTAAATAGCTAACAAGCAAAGCTTCTAATATTTTTTCTCTATCTAATGAAGACATTTTTTTTCTAGCATCTTTATAACTAGAAATATATGCTAAATCTCCACTCATAAGGTATCCTACTATTTGATTAATACTGTTATATCCTTTTTCAGTTAAAGCTTTTTCAGTATGTGATAATGTTTCTTTTATCATGAAATTCTCTAAATCACTTACATTAAATACTAAAGTTTCATCTTTGCTCATATTACACCTCTTTTACTTATCATATAAATATTTTATCATCTTTTATACTTAATAGCAATAAAATAAACTATTAGTAAATGAAGTTGTTAAACGAATATTAACGCAAATAAAAATAGCACCTTTTTTATATGTGCACTATTTTGTTACGGTAATAATTTTTCAATTATTTAATTGTTTAAATTGTTATCTTTTATAAATTCAATTCTTTTGGTGTCTATATATTCATAATTTAATGCATTACTATTGGTTACTACACTTTCACCAATTTCATTTTCTAAATCACGTCTAGTGTTAGCAGCGATATTTCCACCATGCTTTGCTATTTCAAGATTCTCTTTTAATCCTTTAGGATTTTTCTTTTTTGCAATTTCTCTTGTTGCTAGTTCTCCTAAATCAGCAAGAGCTACTTCAATATCACTCATATTATCTCTTAATGATTCTTTTCTAAGTCCTTTAAAATCTTTATATTCTTTTGCAGTCATTCCACTCCATGTTTTATATATTTCATTTGTTAGAATACCATATTCATTAGCTTCTTTTATTCCTCCTTCTTTCCATACATCAGTTAACTGTTTTCTATTCTGAATGCTTCTGATACGTTTTGAAATCCATTGTTCGTCGTATCCTTTTTTTCTATACAAATCTATTGCTCTTTGTACAGTAAGAGATGGATCGAATGTTTCATCTATTCTTTCACTACCTAATCTTGCTAACCATTGTTTAATTGGTTCTGCATTTTTACTTGGTATTGATTCAATTATTCTAAACATTTCTTCAATGTCACAAATATCAGTTAATCTATATTTACCATCTTGTGATTTTAATTTCAATTGTCCGATTTTTTCGGACACTTCATTTCCTTCTTGTTTTAATTTTCTTTTTAAGTCACTCCAGTATTTTCTTGGTCTATTGCTTTCTGTTAGTACCCCAATCAAATCAACAATACTTATAAAGTATTTTTCTTGTTCCTTATCCCAAACAGTTCTAATAGTTTCATTGTTAAATATTTTGTTTACTAAATGCATTTTTTCTTCTTTCAACTTATTACCTCCTTTGATGCTTTATTAGTTATTATTTTTTGTTTTAACAACTCAATATCAGTTTAGCAAACATTTGTTTTATTTTCAACGTTATATTAATGATTTTTCTAAAAATTTTAATAATCAGTTATCTATTTTATTTTCATATTAAAAAGGACAATAATCATTTGATTTATTGCCCTTTAATATTATCTATTTCATATAGAACGCTTCTAATTTATCTCCATTGTGAACTAATTTTACAGTAACCTCTGTTGGATACCCTAAATCCTTTTTATATGTTACTGCAACATTAATTACATAACAATTGTCATCTACTATATCATCATAGGAATAAGTAGATTTTTTAATATCTGTTACCTCAGTTGATGTTACAACTGGTAATTCTTGAGTTCTATCTCCATAAATATTATGTTCAACATATTTATATACTGTTTCACTTGCTTCTAAAATAAAGTTATTTCTATATTTTTCTAAAATGAATTGTGCTCCACCAATATCGTTTTTAGATATTTTAGAATCAATATTATAGAAATCAAATACTAACATTCTTGCTATTTGTTTAGCATATGCTTCTTCATCTATTTCGTCACTTGATAAGATTTTTTCTAACTCTTTGTACATTTTTTTATACTCTGCTGGACTATTTTCTTTTAATGTATAACCATGAGTCTTAATCTCATCTACTACTCCAGCATTTCCATTACCACTTGGTTTAAATACAAATTTTTTCAAGAGAATGAACGATAACATTAGTACAATTATTGCTATTAGTATTAAGATTATTAGTTTAAATCTTTTATTAGGTCTCATTTTCTTTTTTGTTTTTGCTGGCTTTTCAACTTTTTCTTTTTTTTCCATTTTTATTCCTCCATATATTCATCATTAGATTCAATTCTTTTCATATAATTATAAATTATTATATCATCAGATACATCTAATAATTGTTCAGATTTTTCTTTATTATCATTGATATAATTTTCATCAAGTGGCACGTCTTTTAGAGCTTTATATTCTCCTTTACTATCACTGTAATATACATAGTTAGTAACATAATTACCATTACTGAATGGTACTAGATGGTCATCTTTTACATTAAATATATCTGTACCTAATGCATATTTATTGTAAACTCCTAACATGTTACCAAGTGTTGGAGATGCATCATACATTCCCATTACTGTTGTTACTTCTTTTGCATAATTGTTTTTGAAGTTTTCATCTTTGCTCCATATAATGAATGGTACTTTTCTATTTTGTTCATACCAATAATAATCAACATCTTTATAGTTAGGATCATCTTCGCTTAGAGCACTATTTGTTTCTGGATTATAGTTATACATTAGGTTCCATTCTGATTTAGAAATTCTAGCATCATGGTCACCATATATTACAACTACCGTATTATCAAGCAATCCTTCTTTGTCAAGAAGTTCTATTAATAATCCAATTTGTTGATCAGCATAATGTACTGATTTCATATAATTTCCTAGTTTTGTTCCTTCTAGATAATCATATTTTACTCCATCAATTGTTTTAGAAACATCATATTCACCATAAGATTCAATTTCATCAAAAGGTGTATGGTTACTTAGAGTTATTATTGTTCCATAAAAGTTTTCATGTTCACTTGCTATTTTCTTTATTTTTTCAACTGATTGAGTAATGAATGATCTATCGGATAATCCAAATCCTATCTGCTCATCTATATTATACGATGATTTTTCATAAAAGTCATCATATCCTAAAGCTTTATACATTATATTTCTGTTCCAGAAATCTCCGGTATTGGCATGCATACTAAATGTGTAATAACCTTTTTCTTTTAATGCTTTATATATTGTGTTATATGTTCCATCAGAATAATTGATAAATACAGTTCCACTACTTACAGGAAGAAGTGATGTTGCATAAGTGAATTCTGTATCGCTTGAAGTACCAAAACTTACTTGTGAATAGAAATTACTAAAATATAATCCTTCACTTGATAATCTTTTTAAATTAGGTGCTACATCTACTCCATTAAATGATAATGATAAGTTTATATTTTGCATACTTTCAGCATGGACCGCTATAACATTTTTTCCTTTAAAAATATCTGAATATTCATTTTTTACTTTAGTATTATTTCTTTCAGTATAGAAATCATTTACTTTTTTAGTTGCTTTATCTGCCCCAAATAAACTTGCCATTCTTGGTTCAATACTTTTTATTACATCATTTGCTTGATATAAATATACACCAAATCTTGATACTAAGTATTCCCTGTTCCATTGATTGTAGAATCTTGAATAATCAATTGGTTTTAGTGAAAATAGAAATACGCTTACTAACAATAAAATCCATAAATATATAGTTTTTATTACTCTTTTTTCACGTTTTAATATTGGTTTATCAGCTTTTTTGAGTTTATGTTGTACAATTGCCATAAAAATAGGAAACCATAACATTACAAAATATTTTACTTTTAATAAATCCCCTAATACATTTGATCCACCTGTTTCAGTATTTGTAAGAGCAAATGATATGAACGTTACTGATATAAATGAATCATAATATGAGTAGTAAACCACATTTGCAATACATAAAATAGTTGTTAAAACAATTAGAAACCATAAATATATTTTTCTATACTTTGGTTTTATAAGGTAATAGAATGATACAAAGAATAAAGAAACTGTTATATCAGCAATAAGTGCAGAAAAACTAAAGAAATTTTTTAATGTTAAAATTCTTAATAGAATACCATTAATAGTTGTACCTATTACATATAAAATAGGTAGTTTTTCTCTTAATATTATTTCTTTTGTTAAAATAATAAAGTTAGACAATTTTTTCTTTATCTTTGACGTCATCGTTAGTAGTTTTTGTTTCACTATTATCACTTCCTATTTCTTTTTCCTTATCTTCATATAAATTTACATTTATCGCTATTCCTACAACGAATAAGAACGCTAATAAATATACCCACAATAGTAATACTAATACGTTTGCAAAGTTTCCATATAATAAATTATACTTTGCTACTTTTGTTATGTAAAATGAGAAACACTCTGTTGCAAGCATCCAGCTTAGAGTTGTAAACATTGCTCCAAATGTTGTATTTCTACTTTTTATATCTTTATCTGGAGCCATTGTATATAAAAGTTTAACATTGATATAAATTACAAAGAACGATGTAACTATTTTAATTATTTCATATAAGAATGCATATTGTGTAAGTCCTTGGAAGAATGAAAAGTTTTTTATAAGTAGTTTTATCAATGAATCACCAAATACTGGTATTATAACTATGAATAAGATTAGTACCACCATAATCATAGTCATGATCATTGACTTAATCTTTGTTTCTAAGTATCCTCTTTGCTTTATTCCATATAATGTATCTGATGCTGCTATTATTGCCGCTGGTCCTTTTGAACCTAGTAATATGTAGAAGAATAACAACAGCAATAAATTATTATATGATGTTGCACTTTCTATAAGGCTATTTATTATGCTCATGAAGGATGCTGGAATAACATCATTTACAAAGCTTAATAAATCTAAATTTATAGTAAGCTTTGATGCAAAAAGTGCAGCTAATGCTATTATTGGCACCAAAGACATTAAAAAGTAAAACGCAAGATGGCCAGGAAGAATAGACATCTCTGGCCTTTTTAATACTTTCAAAAAATTTTTAACCACTTTTTTTAACTTTTTTTTCATTATTTATAGTTTTGTTCCTTATCTTTTCTCATATTTATTGTTGCTTCATTTATTGCATCATCAATAGTTTTAATTTCATCATCAATCATACTGTAACCAAATGCTGCTCCAAATCCATATGGCAGTTTTTCTAATTCTCTTGATAATTTTTGTACATATGAATTAATTTGAGTTTTACTATAACCTATTAAATATATTAGGAATTCATTTCCATCACTTCTTACCATTTCTGATTTTTCTAGTTGAGTATTTATTAATATAGCAGCAGCTTTTTTAATAAGTTCATTACCTTTTCTTGTTCCGTAATTATCATTAACGTACTTCAAATTATTTAAATCTATTATGATAATTGTTTTTGGATATATTTTAGTGTTATTCCAATTATCCATGTTTGAATTTAGGTAATTTCTATTTTTCAAAGAAGTTAACATATCATTATATTTTAATATGTCTTCTTTAGTATATTTAGTTATTTTTACTGTTAATTTCTTGATAATTGTTATTATTATTGAAACTAAAATTGGTATTAAAACGATAAGTAAAATTACTAAATAAATATTTTTAAAGTTACTTTCTCGTGATATTGAATTAAATAAATTATTTATACCAATATTTTTATATTCGTTATAATCTGTATTATCTAAAACAAAGTTTGTTAATTTATATAATACTTCGTCATCTGATATTATATCGAAACGAACATTTCCTTTGTAATAATCAGTAAATAATGCTTTATAATTTGATAGTTCAGTATCTTTATAATATAAGTATTCATTCTCATCTATTACTAAAATACCATCAGATGGAATATTACTACTAATTTTTTCTATTTTGTTTACAAAACTATTGTTATTTCCTGTAATATAAGTACTTAAGAAATCATCTTTTAGTAAATATACTTTTCTATTTGCAAGTCCAAATCTATCACTGACATTTTGATATTCTTTGGATAATGCAACCATTTTTAATATGAATGGTGTTTTTGTACTTAGCGCGTCTTCGTTTTCATAGTCAAAATCTATAAAAGCAATATCTACTTTTTTATTTTCAATTGCTTTAACTAAGTCTGCTTTTGTTTTATATGGTATATATTCAAATTCGATATTTGCCATATTTGATAATGTGTTGATATATTCACCTGCTATACCATATATCTTTTTATTTTTCTTTACATTATAAACACTGTTATCAACATAACCATATTTAAATGTCTTACTTGTTAAATTTGCTTTTTCAAGTGATGATATACCAATATTTTGATCATAGAAATTCATTAATGATTCTTCAAGTGAATTTCTTAATTTAGTTTCTTTAAACTTTTCAACATATTTTGTTAATATATTACTTAATCTACTATTACTATTTGATGTTCTTAAAACAACTTTATTAGTTATGTTATTTAAAGCATAATTAGTATAAATATTTTCTTCTTTTACTGTTAAACTTAGCGTTAAATATCTAGGTACAGCTGCATATACTATTTCTCCATCAGTTATAGCTTTAATTATTTCGCTTAATGTTGAATATGATTTAACAGTTACATTTTTTTCATCAAAATAATCTTTTATGATTTGACTATCATCATTTAATGTTCCTACTGTTACTCCATTAACTTTCGATATATCTGAAATATATTCATCTTCTTTTCCAATTAAAATATAACTATCTTCTGCTATTAAAAGATCATCATCAAGCATTTTATCAGTATTTTTTAATACAGCTATTCCGAATTCACTAGTTATTTCTTCTGGATAATTATAAGTTACAATATTAAATGATAATGATGTATCTTCTTTTATGTTATCTACTAAGTCGTATAATACACCTTCTCCATCTCTTCCTAGTATACTTAAGTTATTAGGTACACTAAAGTCAATTAATGTATCCTTATTTTTTTCTATCCATTGTTTTTCTACTAATGTAAGTCCTGTATTAGAATCTTTAGCAGTAAGTAGTAAATATATTCCAATTGCTACTATTGCCACAAAAGAAAAAATTAGAAGTAATTTAGTTATTCCAAACTTTTTCTTTTTCTTCTTACTTTTCATAATAAATCAAACTCCTATTTTGCATTTGAATATGAAAATGCACTGCTACCATTATTTTTATATCCTATTATTGGGTAGCCTCCTTGCTCTCCATCTTCATTTTTTATAAATATTTGAAAATCATAATAATCTGTTTGTTCTTTTGGAAAATAATCAGTCATTATTGATGATAACGCTTTAGCATCATTTGCATTTGTTTCTTTTTTAACAGTTACAATAACATTTACAATCTTACCCTTAATTGTAGCATTAACTTCAGTAACAAATTCTTTTTCTTTGATTTTAGATTCTAATTCTTTAAGATTTTCATTCGATATTTTTACTTCTTCAATACCATCTAATCTATTACCATAAACTGGTGCACCTGAATTAGGAAATAAAGATTTTGATAATATAAGTCCAATTACTACAAGTACAGCAAATAATACAATTGCAATAACTGTATACCTATTGTTTTTAAGTATTTTTTTAAACTTTTCCATTTTCACACTTCCTTATTATAATATTATACATTAATACATATCTATAATCAATTTACATTTTATTTAGTAAAGAATTTAACATGTCATTTACATCTTTAGGATTAGCTTTGCCTTTAGTTTCTTTCATTGCCATTCCCATTAAATACTTAGCTGCATTAGTTTTACCATTCTTGTAATCATTTACTGATTCCATGTTATCATTTAAGACTTTCTTAATTATGTCTTCTAAAGCATTTGTATCCATATTTGAGATGTCATGAGATTTTAAGATTTCTTTTATATTATTATCTGTTTCCATAAGATCATCTAGTATTGCTTTAAAGTTATTATTATTTATTTCTTTACTTTCTAACATATTAACTACTTCAATAAATGTTTCTTTTGTTAACTTAGTATCTTCAATTTTAATATTTTTTCTATTTAAATATGAAGATATATCTCCAAGGAGTAAATTGCTTGCTATTCTAAAATCAATACTTGTATTAATAAATTTATTCAAGTAATCTGATAAAGCTTTATTATTTATTATTTTTTCAACATTTACTGGTGAAATTCCTCTTTCAATATAGAGTCTTCTTCTTTCATCTGGAAGCATTTGTAATTTTTGTTTTGTATTTTCTATTTCTTCATCTGTTATATATACATATGGAATATCTGGTTCTGGAAGATAACGATATTCATTTCCTATTTCTTTTTTTCTCATTAAAATAGTTGTATTTGTTTTTGAATCGAATCTTCTTGTTTCTTCTTCGATTGTTCCATTATTGTCTAGTATTTCTTGTTGTCTTTTAATTTCATAATCTATTGCTATTCCTACATCTTTTATTGATCCAATGTTTTTTACTTCTACTTTTGTTCCTAATTTATCTGTTTTTGATATAGAAACATTAACATCTGCTCTCATTGATCCTTCTTCTATTTTGCAATCACTTACATTTAGATAAAATAATAATTCTCTTAATCTATTTAAGTATTCCATTGCCTCTTCTTTCGATGCTATGACTGGATCAGATACTATTTCTATTAATGGAACTCCGGCACGGTTATAATTTAGTAATGTTCTTCCATCTTCGTGAATACTTTTACAAGTGTCTTCTTCTATATGCATTCTTTCGATTGTAATTTTTTTACCACTTGATAATGTTATATATCCATGTCTTCCAATTGGGGTTCTTTCTTGTGTTATTTGATATCCTTTTGGTAAATCTGGATAAAAATAATTCTTTCTATCAAAATGCATTTTCTTTGTTATTTCAAAATTAAGGCCTAGCGCTGCAAGTAAAGATTTATCTATTACTTCTTTGTTTAGTGTAGGAAGTGTTCCAGGATATGCAAAATCAACTTCATTTACATTTGTATTAGCTGAATCATTATAGTTATTTGTTGATGCTGAAAAAACTTTTCTTTTAGTTTTTAATTCAACATGTACTTCAATTCCTATTGTTGGTGTATACATTATCTTTCACCTCCAAATAAATTTACTTTTTTTTCAATATATGATGCTAATTTATAAATGGTTTTTTCATCAAACCTATTTCCTATTATTTGCATACCTATTGGAAGTTTTTTATCTGATAGCGCAATAGGCATAGACATACCAGGAAGTCCTGCCATATTAACAGGTATTGTTAACAAATCGTCTAAAAAGTTTTGATTTGGATCTTCTAAAGAGCTTCCTATTTCATATGGTAATGTTGTTGTAGTTGGTCCTATAATTAAATCATAGTCTTTAAATACTTTTGCAAATTCTAGTTCAATAAGTTTTCTTATTTTTAATGCTCTATCATAATATATTTTAGCGTTCTTTCCACTTAAAAGGTATGAACCTATCATGATTCTTCTTTTTACTTCTTGACCAAATCCTTCAGATCTTGTTTTTTGATATAGTTCTTCAATTGATGTTGCATCTTTACTTGAGTATCCATATTTTACTCCATCAAAACGAGCTAAGTTACTACTTGCTTCTCCTAATGCTATTATTTGGTATAATGGCACAGAATAATTTATATATTTTATATCAACCATATCTACTATGGCACCATTTTCTTCTAACATTTCTTTTATTTTATAGAAGTTCTCTAGTATTTCTTTATCTATAAATTCACTTATGTAAAATTTTGGAATAGCGATTTTCATACCTTTTATGTCCTCACCTATTAGTTTTGTGAAATCTTCTTCTATTCCAGAATTTGTTAAATCACGTTCATCTTTTTTACATAAAATATTTAAAAGTTCTGCATTTTCATATACGTTTCTTGTAATTGGTCCAATTTGATCTATACTTGATGCAAATGATATTAAGCCATATCTTGATATTCTTCCATAAGTTGGTTTTAGTCCAACAGTTCCACAGAATGCACTTGGCTGCCTTACTGATCCGCCTGTATCACTTCCTAATGCAAATGGTATAAGTCTTTTTGATACTGCTGCTGCTGATCCTCCAGATGATCCACCTGCTACTAACTTTTCATTCCAAGGATTTTTTACTGGTCCAAAATAACTTGTTTGGTTAGATGAACCCATAGCAAACTCGTCCATATTTAGTTTTCCCATTATAATCATGTTTTTTTCTTCAATTAAATCTATTACATGAGCATTATATACTGGTATAAAATTTTCAAGCATTTTTGATGCTGCTGTTGTTCTTAAACCTTTTGTCACAATATTATCTTTTATAGCTATAGGTATTCCAAATAGGATGTTATCAACTTCTTTATTTTCTAATTCTTTTGCTTTTTTTCTTGCTTCATCAAAGTTAGTTGTTATAAAGCAATTTAAATCTTTATTACTTTCTATTCTTGATATTGATTCTTCTACTAAATCTATTGGTTTAATCTTTTTTGATTTTAAAAGTTCATTTATTTCTTTTAAACTTAATTCTAAATAATTAGTCATTGAAAACACCTCTTACTTCTACATAATTCAAATAAGTTGAAGGTGCATTCTTTAGCATTTCATCCTTATATTCATTAGTTTCAAGATTTTCATCTCTTAATTTACATTCATCTTCTACTGAACTAATCATAATTGGTGTTTCTTCATCAATATCTATATCATTTATTTTTTCTATTTCATTTAATATTCCTTTTAATTTTATGCTATAGCTTTCAATCTCATCTTCATTAAGTCTTAATTTTGCAAGTTTTGCAACATGTAAAACTTCTTCTTTTGTTAGTTTATCCATAACATCCCTCCGTCTTTAACATTATAGCAAATATGTAAACATTTTTCTATGTTTTATGGCATTAATATTGTATTTTTATTCTTTATTTCTTTATGTTTATGACTAATCATGGTATAATTTTTTTGGTGATATTATGAAATTATTAAGTATACTAGGTGGAAAACTTGCATTATTTATGTGTAAGTTATTAAAAAGAGGCAGTTCTTTTCCAGGAGATTTTGCTTACAAATTAGATAAGAAAATATTAACTAAGTTAGAAAAGCCAAAATTAGTTATTGCTGTTACTGGTTCAAGTGGTAAAGGTTCTACTTCTAAAATAGTTACTCATGTATTAAGAGATAATGGATATAAAGTTGGTTATAACTCTAAAGGTTCTAATGAACGTGGTGCTGTTATTACTACAATTTTAGAAAATGCAACTATTACTGGAAAAACTAAAGTTGATGCTTTTGTATTTGAAATGGATGAAAGATATGCGAAATATGTATTCCCTTATTTTTCTCCAAACTATGTTGTAATTACTAATATTACACGTGATCAACCTCCTAGACAATCAAATATAGAGTTTATTAAGGAAGAAATATCTAAAAGTTTAAATAAAGGTATTGAACTTATTGTAAATGGTGATGATCCTTTCTTGATGTCATTTGAAGATGATGGATATAAAACAAAATATTATAGTATTAGTGAAAATGAATATTCTTATAAAAATAATATGTTTAATACTTTAAATACTTATAGATGCCCTAAATGTAATAGTGTCTTAAAATATAATTATTATAATATTGAAACACTTGGTGATTACTACTGTGAATCTTGTTCTTTTAAACACCCAGAAAGTTTATATAAAGTTACTAAAATAAACTATGGTAAAAAAATGATTTTTATAAATGATAAGTATAAGATCAAGGTAAATAATGATATGCTTTATAGTTTCTATAATACTTTAGCAGCTTTCTCAGTTTTAAGTATTTGTGGTATTGATGAAAAGAAAATTACTAAATCTATTAATTCTTTGAATAAAGATAAAAAGATTTTTGATACTTTTAAAAAAGGGAATAAAAATATTTATGTTTTGAATAATAAATGTGAAAATGCTCAAACATATAATCAATCAATTCTTTATACATTAAGAAATAAAAATAAGAAAATGGTTGTTTTAGGTTGGAAAGAGATATCAAGAAGATATGAATTTGATGATTTATCTTGGTTATATGATATTGATTTTGAACTTTTAAAGAATGCTAATGTTGATAAATTTGTTGTTACTGGACCTCAAAAATATGATATAGCAGTAAGACTTAAACTTGCAGGAATAAGCACTAAAAATATTAAGATATATGATGATCTATATAAGGCTAAGGATGAGATTAATTCATATAAAAATGATATTTATGCTATTTTAAATTTTGATTATGTTGTTCCTTTTAATAATATAATGGAGGTGAAATAATGAAAATTGTAATTGGACATTTATATTATGATTTAATGAATTTATATGGCGAAATTGGAAATGTAATGACCCTTAAAAATGCTTTAGAATCTCAAAGCGTTGATGTTGAAATTAAAAATATATCAATAGATAATAAAATCAGTTTTGATAAATTTGATTTTATATATATTGGTAGCGGAATGGAAAGTAGTAAAAAAATTGTACTTAATCATTTAAATAAATATAAAGATGAATTAATTGATTATGTTAATAATGATAAATTCTTTATGGTTACTGGTGATGCAATATCTTTATTTGATAAAGATGATTTTGGATATTTTGATTATAAAGTCATTAATAAAGATAAAAGATTTGTTGACGAAGTAAACTTTAAATGTGATTTATTTGATAAAGATATTTATGGTTTTTTAAATTGTCATGGAACCATTCAATGTGATGAAGGTATTTTTAAGAATTATGGTTTTAATTACAAAAACTTTTACGCTATTCAGTTAATTGGTCCAGTTTTAGTTAGAAATCCAGAATTATTAAAATATATTACTATTAATTTAATTAAACAAAAAAATCAAGATTTTGAATTTAAAGATTTCAATCTTGATTTAGAGGATAAGGCTTATAATGAATTTATAAGTTTTAAAGCTAATAAAAAGAAAAAGAATTATTAAGATTAGTCAAAATAAAAGACTAATCTTTTTTAATTATGATTAGTCCTTCAGCTACTTCTTCTAGAGCTCTTCCTATATTCTTTTTATTGTGGTATTCTTCTTCGCGTTTTTGCCATAAACCTTTTTCTGACATTTCATGACTTCTTTCAGAAGCAATGTGGACTAGGCGATATTTTGAGTCTACCATTTGTAATAATTTATCAATTGAAGGATAAATCATTTGTATCACACTCCCTATATTAAGAATATAGCAACACATTTAAATTTACAACCAAACTGACAAAATTTTACACAATTTTACACTTTTTTATTTTTGGTACTTTTCTGATATAGATATTAAGTATATTGTAGCTAAGAATTCTTTTTTGAATAATAATGCTATATTAAATAATTCTTTTAAAAGTTTTTCTTTATTTTGCTCTGACATGTATTTGTTATATATATACCCTACTAACATTTTACCTTTTAGTTTTTTGTTAATCTTTAAATAATTTAATTTTATTATGTTTTTAAGTATTAATTTATTATAATTATCTATGTTATATATTTTAGTATTGTCAATATCTAATATATTCCCTAAGTATTCTAGTGAATCATTAACAATATTAAAGTATTCTTTATCATTTTTTATGATGTTATTGTAATTATTTATTTTAAAGATTTTATTGGAAATCAAATCTTGTTTATCATTTTCTAATATTGTTTCAATTAAATCTACATAGTAAATTTTAATATTTTTATAATTTTTGATTAAGTCTTTTTTACGGAATGTAAAGTTATTTCCATCTAATTGATTATAGTGTTTCATTGTATCATTATAACCAAGTGCTATATTCTTTTTAGCATCTTCTTTTGTAAATGAAATTGTAAATGGACTTTTATCTTTACATTTAATCAAACTAGTTTTGACAAGTTTATTATTATGTTCTTTTCTAAAACCTACTGCATTTAGATCAACTGCTATTATTTCATCAGCTCCCATTTCAATTGCTAAATTTACTGGAAGATTGTCATAGTAACCACCATCGATTAATACATCTCCATTAATTTTTTTTGTTTCTAGCACCGGGAAACAAGATGCAGATGCAATGATATAATCTATTAATTCTCCTCTTGGGATACTTTCTTTTGTTAAAAGAAGTGGTTTTTTATTCTTATATGAATATGTTACAAGTCCATATTCTATTCTTGAATTTCTTACCTTTTTTTCATTTATTATTTCTCTTAAATATTTTTCCATGGTTTTATTTGATAAACCACCTGTTCTAAAAAATGATTTTGCAAAAATTTTATATGTGTTAATATCTCTATCATTTAGGTTTTCGCCGAATAAATCTTCACTTGTTACATTTTCCCACATTCTCTTTGCTAAAGCATATTTTTTTTCTGTAAAAAGAGCTCCATTTATTGCACCAATTGATGTACCTGTTATTATATCTATTTTAATGTGCATTTTTTTTAATGCTTTATATACTCCAATTTGATATGATCCTTTTGATCCACCACCAGATAATACTAATGCTCTTTTCATTTTTACCACCAATTACATTATACAATAAAAAAGAGTAGAAAAACTACTCCTTTTAATATCTAATTTTCAATACAGGCATTTGTCAACATGATTACACTAAGTAAATCATTTTCACTTGCTTTTTCTATTAATTCTAAGTTCCTTATTTCATAGTCAATGCTTCTTATATGTTCACATAATACTGATCCGTATATTTTTTTGGTATCTTCTAAGATATAATGTGTTGGGAATTCTTTCATATTAGAAGTAATTGGACATACAATTGCCATTTTTGTGTTTTTATTAAATATATTATTACTTATTACTATTGCTGGTCTTGAACCTTTTTGTTCATGACCTTTTGTAGGGTTTAAATCCAAGTAAACAATATCTCCTTGCTCTGGAATGTATTTTTTTACCATATTTCTTTTCCTTTTCTTTCATCCCATGAAAAATCTTTTGATAAATTTTTCCCATTATAATTTTTAAATCTTTCTTCTAATGAGATTTTTTTCTTTTTTGATATACTGATAATTATCTTTTCATCATTTTGTTCTATATCTAAGATATCATTTATTTTTATATTCAAAGAATTAAGTATACTTTTTGGTATTCTAATACCTGCTGAATTACCCCATTTTTGTAGTCTTGCTTCCATATCAACATCTCCTTTGATAAAAGTATATACATTGTTTATACTTTGGTCAATATTTTTTTAATAAAAAAGAGTAGAAAAACTACTCCTTTTGATTATTTTAGAAGTTGCAACAAGAACCACATTGAACGTTTTCACAAACATTTTCTTCACAGCAACTATAACTTGGTTGATATGTATGTTTGTAAATGTGATGATTTACTATTCTTGTTCTAACTGGACAAACATGTGGTACGATGTGTTCAATATTTTTATGTACCACTCTTTCTCTTACTGGTTCCATTATTGGTGATTGGCTCATTCCCATTTGCATTTGAGGTGCTGCTTGGTTTACATTTGTATTTGTTGATTGAGCTTGCATGAAATCAATATCAATATTTCCTGTATTGTTATCAATATCTATGAAACCATCTTGAGCTGGCATGTTCATGAAAGGTGTTTGTCTTTCAAATCTTCTGTTAAACATTATAAATCCCCCTATCTATTTTTATGATATGAGGATTTCTCTTTATTGTATATGTAAAATGTCTATTTTTATATTTTATTTATTTTCTTAAAATGGCATTTTCATATTACCATTTGCCATCATTTTCATCATCTTTTTTGATTCTTCAAATTTCTTTAATAAACTGTTTACTTCTGTTACACTTCTTCCAGAACCTTTTGCTATTCTTTCTTTACGACTTGCTTTTAATATTTCTGGATTTTTTCTTTCTTTTGGTGTCATAGAAAGTACTATTGCTTCTATGTGTGCTAAATCTTTTGGATCTATTTTGATATTATTAAGTCCCATTTTTCTAGCTCCTGGAAGTAACTTTAGGATTGATTCAAGTGACCCAAGTTTTTTTATTTGTTTCATTTGTTTTAAGAAATCCTCTAAATCATATTTACCGCTTTGCATTCTTTTGAATGAGTTTTCAGCTTCTTTTTCATCTATTACTTCATTTGCTTTATCAACAATCGATAGGATATCTCCCATTCCAATTATTCTACTTGCAATTCTATCAGGATAAAAATAATCTATTCCATCTAGTTTTTCAGAAACACCTATAAATTTTATTGGAACATTTGTTAAGTGTCTTACTGATAGCGCTACACCACCTCTTGTATCACCGTCCATTTTTGTTAAGATTACACCTGTTAATTCTAAGTTATCATTAAAACCTGTTATAACATTAATTGCATCTTGTCCCATCATGGCATCTATTACTAATAGAATTTCTTGTGGTTTTGCTATTTCTTTAATGTCTTGTAGTTCTTTCATTAATTCTTCATCAATATGAAGTCTTCCTGCTGTATCTATTAGGACATAGTCATTTTTATTTTCTTTTGCAAAATCAAGTGCATTTTTTACTATTTCTCTTGGATCTTTTTTACCTTCTTCATAGATATCCATATTTAATTCTTTAGCAATTTGTTTTAACTGATCAATTGCTGCTGGTCTGTAAACGTCACACGCTACTAATAATGGCTTTTTATTATGTTTTTTTCTTAAAAGATTAGCAAGTTTTCCAATTGTTGTTGTTTTACCACTACCTTGTAAACCCACAAGCATTAGTATTGCTGGATTACTATTTGTATTAAGTGGCGCTTGCTCTCCCCCTAATAACTGTTCTAGTTCATCTCTTATTATACCTACAAACATTTCTCCTGGTGTTAAAGATTTTTTTACCTGTTCTCCTAATGCTTTTTCTTTTACTGTTGTTGTAAATTCTTTTACTACTTTATAATTTACATCAGCTTCAAGAAGTGCAAGACGTACTTCTCTTAGCATAGGATCTATATTTTCTTCAGTTATTTTTCCATATCCCTTTATATTTTTAATAGCGTTTTGTAATCTATCACTTAATGATTCAAACATATTATTTCTCCTTATTTACTTTTTATTGATTCAATGTATGCATTAACCTTTGATGCCCAGGTTGTAGAACCACCTGCATACCTATATTCCATTTTTTCTGGTGTATCCATACCATTTTTATAATATCCTGCAATTAAATTTAGATAAGAATTTATTCCTTCTTCTAAACTATCAAATCTTTTAAATGATCCTCCATTGCAACCAGGAGATCCTTTGATACCACCAATATTATAACATTCTCTTGTTAAATAACTGCAACCCCATTTACATCCAGTTTCATATAGTGAAATAGCTACAGCGATATATGGATCTATTCCTAATTCTAAAGATCTTCTTACGAATATTTCTCCAGTATTAGTAAGTGTTGATGATAATGACTTATTAATTTGTTCAATCAATTCATCTTCAGTCATATTATTAAAAACTATTTCTTTAAATACTTTTTGATCATCTCTTGTAGCTTCAAAACTTATTTGCTTATATTCATCTCTTATTTCTATTGGTAATCTGTTTACTTTATATCTTCCGTGTTCACGGTTGTATTGATATACCAGTAGAACTATTACTAATATGATTAATATCATAGATAATGACATTAAACATATTTTGATATAAGGTTTTATATTTTCACTTAATTTAAACGGCTTTTTCTTTTTCATTTAAATTCACCTCTTAAATAATAAGTATCTTTATTTTACCATAAATCTTTTGAAGCTGCAAAAAAAATCCCAGTCTTGCTGGGATTTCTCTATATTCAGTCATAATTTCTTATGACATTATTATATTATGTAGTTTATTTTGTTTTATACATGTTTTTTTAATTTTTATTTAATGCTTTTGAAACTGCTACTGCTACTGATACAGTTGCTCCAACCATTGGATTGTTACCCATTCCAATAAATCCCATCATTTCAACATGTGCTGGAACTGATGATGAACCTGCAAATTGAGCATCGGAATGCATTCTTCCCATAGTATCTGTCATACCATAGCTTGCTGGTCCTGCTGCCATATTGTCTGGGTGTAATGTTCTTCCTGTTCCTCCACCTGATGCAACTGAAAAGTATTTTTTTCCTGCTTCTATTCTTTCTTTTTTGTATATACCTGCTGTTGGATGTTGGAATCTTGTTGGATTTGTTGAGTTTCCTGTTATTGATATATCAACATTTTCATGATGCATTATGCTAACTCCTTCTCTTACATCGTTAGCACCATAACATTTTACTTTTCCCCTTTCTGAGTCTGAGTATTTTATTTCTTCTACAATGTTAAGCTTTCCAGTTTCATAATCATAATTTGTTTTTACATATGTAAATCCATTTATTCTTGATATTATTTGTGCAGCATCTTTTCCTAAACCATTTAGAATTACTCTTAATGGTTTTTTTCTTATTTTATTGGCATTATTTGCTATTGCTATTGCACCTTCTGCTGCTGCAAATGACTCATGCCCTGCTAAAAATGCAAAACACTCTGTTTCTTCACTTAAAAGCATTGATGCTAAAAGGCCATGACCTAACCCTACTTTTCTTTCATCTGCTACTGATCCTTTTATACAAAATGCTTGTAATCCTTCACCAATTTTTTCAGCAGCTTCACTTGCTGTTTTTATATTTTCTTTAATTGCTATTGCAGCACCAAGAATATATGCCCAACAAGCATCTTCAAAACATATTTTTTGAATATCTTTTACCATTTTATAAATATCAATACTTAAATCTTTAGATAATCTTTGTGCTTCATTTAAATCTTTTATATTATATTTTTTTAAGATTTTTTTAATTTCTTCTTCTCTTTGATCATAGTTTTCAATATTCATAGTTTTAATCCTCTCTTGGATCTATATATTTTGAAGCTTCATTATACCTTCCATATGTTCCAGTTGATTTATCTATTGCTTCTTTTGGATCCATACCTTCTTTTATATATTTCATCATTTTATTGGTGTTACAATATTTATAACCAATAATATTATCATTTTCATCTAATGCTTCTTCTAATATATATCCTTCTGTTAATGATAAATATCTTGGCCCTTTTAATTTAGTTGAATAAACTGTTCCTAATTGACTAGATTTAGTTCCACCTAAATCTTCCATACCTGATCCTATTGCTAAACCATTTTCTGAATATGCTGATTGACTTCTTCCATATACTATTTGTAAGAATAATTCTCTCATTGCTGTATTTATAGCGTCACAAACTAAATCAGTATTTAATGCTTCAAGAATTGTTTTTCCTACTAATATTTCTCCTGCCATTGCAGCACTGTGAGTCATTCCAGAACAACCAACTGTTTCAATTAGAGCTTCTTCTATTATTCCATTTTTAACATTTAATGTTAATTTGCATGCACCTTGTTGTGGAGCACACCAACCTACTCCATGTGTTAATCCAGATATATCTTTTATTTCTTTTGCATCTACCCATTTTCCTTCTTCTGGTATTGGAGATGGTCCATGATTTACACCTTTATTTACACAATACATTTCTTCTAATTCTTTTGTATATTCCATCATATCCTCCTATTTATACATTAATTTTAACATATTTAACTAATTAAAACTATCTTTTTATGTATTCTAATACTGTTTTTTTATCGTTAAATGGTATTTTTTTGTTCTTTATTATCATGTATTTTTCATGACCTTTTCCAAGTATTAATAAAGTATCTTTTCTACTTAGTAAATCTATACCTTTTTCTATTGCTTCTTTTCTATCAAAGCATACTTCATAATTTGATTTATCATTTTCTTTTAACATATCATTTAATATCTCTTTTTCATCTTCATTATGTAAGTCATCATTTGTTATTATTGCTTTTTTTACGTTTGATAATACTATGTTTGTCATGAGTGGTCTTTTTTCTTTATCTCTATTACCAGTACAACCAAATACCACATAAATATTGTTTTTAGTTATTTTTCTAGCTGAAGAAATTATTTTATCAATTGCATCTGGTGTATGTGCATAATCAATTATTATTTTATTACTTTTGTATTTTATAATATCCATTCTTCCATCTGGTAAACTTAGTGTCTTAACTTTTTTATTTATATTTCTTAGATTTATTCCTAAACTATTTATTAATGCAATGCTACCTAAAAGGTTATATATATTATGTAATCCTGTTATATTTGTTTTTATTTTATATTTTTTATTATTATAACTATAAGTAAATTTGGCATTATTTTTTATATTATATTTAATTATTTTATAATCTCCATTTTTTATTCCATAAGTTATATTTTTATTTTCTTTTAATAAAAAATTACTTTTATTTTCTTCATCATTATTTATAATAGCTATTTTTTTATTTACTAGATTTTCAAATAATATTTTTTTAGCATTTATATAATTTTCTTTTGTCTTATGGTAATCTAAGTGATCCCTTGTTATATTTGTTAGTAATGCTATTTCAAATGGTATTTTACCAAATCTTTTTTCTACTAATGCTTCACTACTAGCTTCTAATATTATGTATCTATATCCTTTTTCATACGTATATAAAATTAAATTATAAAGTGTTAATATGTCTTGTGATGTATTTGGTAATTCTTTTTCTTTTTTATCTAAAAAGAAACCAATTGTTCCTATATATGCACAGGGAATATTTAACTCATTTAATATTTGATGAATAAAATAACTTGTTGTTGTTTTACCATTTGTTCCTGTTATACCAATAAATGTTATTCTGTTTAATATTTTTTTGTATTTATTATATAAGTACTCTATTAAATACTCTCTTGTATCTTTTACAATTATGGTTTCAACATCGTAGTTACCATGTTGTGCTACTATAGTAGTTGCACCATTTTCTATTGCATCTTCTATATAATCGTGCCCATCTCTATATAATCCTTTTATTGCTATAAAAGTATCTCCTTTTTCTATTTTTCTTGAATCTGTTTTAATTTTAATCATAATAAAATCACCTAGTTTATGATATTAAACTACGTGATTTTAGTTACTGTTTATCGTATTCTTCTAAAAAACTATGTCTGTTTCCATCTTTTGTATATGTTAGTATACAATTCATATTTACATTATCTAAGCTTTTAAATATGTTTTTATCGATATTAGGATTAATCTTTTTTAATTGTTTTATTAAATCTTTTATTTCTTTTCTTTTACTGTTGTCATTTACTTCTTGGTAGTTTCTTTCAGTAAATCTACAGGCACAGTTTATAAATTCTAAGTTGTTGAATTTTTTCCAAGCTATAACTGATTCTTCTTTTATTAAATATAGTGGTCTTATAAGTTCTAATCCTTCAAAATTTTCACTTTTTAATTTAGGCATCATTGTTTTTATTTCGGAACCATAAAACATTGATAATAAAGTTGTTTCTATCACATCATCAAAATGATGTCCAAGTGCTATTTTGTTGCACCCCAATTCTTTAGCTTTACTATATAGAAAACCCCTTCTCATTCTTGCACACAGGTAACAAGGGCTTTTTTCTATATTAGAAACTACTTCAAAAATATCGCTTTCAAACATTTTTATAGGTATTCCTAAAATTTTTGAGTTTTCTATTATTTTATCTACATTTTCTTTTTTGTATCCTGGATTCATTACTACAAATTCTGCTTTAAATGGATATTTTCCATGGCGTTGTAGTTCTTGAATACATTTTGCTAGTAAAAATGAATCTTTTCCACCACTTATGCAAACCATTATGTTATCATTTTCTTTAATTAATTCGTATTCTTGTACTGCTTTTATAAAGTTTCTCCAGATTTCTTTTCTAAATCTCTTTATGATACTTCTTTCTATTTCTTCTTTTCTTTCCATTTTTATTCCTTTATTTAATTTATGCTCTTTTTCTTGTTTGGCTTCTTGCTTCAACGTAATCTGCTTCACTTCTTAAGTATGATGCTTGTTGTCTTATCCAGTTGCTATCTTTTCCAATTTTTTCTAACTTTTCTGCTTTAATTTCTAGTTTATTACCTTCTTCAAATAGTCTTACTGCCATTAAAGATGTAAATCCTTTCATATCAGTTTGCTTTTTCACTTGTCTTTCTAACAGGTCTTTAATATATGTTGGTCTTTCTAACTTTTCCATATGTTTTCCATTAAATTTAATATCTGGTATTTCAGTTTCAAGAAATATTTCTAACCATGCTGCTATAATGTGTCTAAGATTTGGATTTGTATCTATGTCATCACATAATAGGACACCTGAATATGCATATCTATAAATACTTTCTGGGTCTAGTTTTGATAAGACTTTATTGTAATATTGTTTTATGTAACGTTTAGTATTTTCAACTTCTGAAATATTATCTATATTTTTTCTCCATTCACTGTTTATTTCTTCTGTAGGTGCTAATTCATCTAAGTTATTTGCTCTATCAAGTTTTATATCATTTGAAATTATCATTGTTCTATAATCATTAGGTTTATAATTTTTAATCGAACATGTGTATACCACAACCATCACTCCTTTTTTGCGTTATTATTATATCATATTTTTAAAATTTGTCAAAACTATAAAAAAAATAAGTAAAAAGCTACTTATTTTATTATTTATTTTGAGTGTTTAAAGCTCTTTCTCTTACTGGGTTATTCTTTTTATTTTTTTCTTTTACTTCAACTTTTGATAAAGCTGTTACATACA
Organism: uncultured Bacilli bacterium; assembly: GCA_934102355.1. Taxonomy (GTDB): domain Bacteria; phylum Bacillota_I; class Bacilli_A; order RF39; family UBA660; genus CAKORS01. The sequence continues at coordinate 49,060 of CAKOSO010000003.1, read as the reverse complement.
TTGTATTTCCATTAACTTGGAATTCTCTTTTTTCACTAAGTGCTTGCCCGTATAAAGCCCTCCCCATAGGACTATTAGTTAAAACTGGTTCAATATCATCATTCCCTAAATCATTTAATACCTCTACAATTTTAACTGTTATTACTTCTTCTTCACCATTTGTTTCTAAGCTAACTGTTAAAATATCATTAATATCAATTAGGTTGTCATTTTCAATTTTATTTACAATAGTTATATTTTCTAGTTTTCTTGATATTCTTAGTAATTCACCAGATTTAATATTATATCTTGCTTGTAATGATTGTAATGATGGACTTTGTTCATCTGCACCTTTTAGAATGTTTTCATTCATTTCTTCTCTTATTTCTGCTAGTTCTACCTTTAATTTTGCATATTCTAATAAAAGCTCATTATATCCTTCCTTTGTCATTATTCTTGCATTATTATTACTGTTGTTCTTATTTTTCATTATTTCTCCTCCAATTTGTGTTAGTATATAGTAATACTTTTTTTAAAAATTGTCAAGGAGTATTTATTTTGTAACCTAATTTTTCTAATTCTAAGATTGTTATAGAAGATAGATCTTTTTTTGTTAATTCACTGATTTTATAAAAGCCGGCTCCCAATGAATCATCATTTATTTCATCAATATCAATATTTTCTTTTATTTTATTTTTGTATTTTGTTATTTTGTAAAATATTCCTATATGATGAGTAATAATATCTTCATTTTTATATTTCCAGTTTACAGTTACTGAGTTTGCATCAAATAAATTATATTCTGTTATTTCAAGTCCTGTTTCTTCTTTTAATTCTCTTTTTACTGCTTCTTCTGGGGTTTCTTTAAATTCAATTGTTCCTCCTGGTAAATCAAGTTTTCCGTCATATGGACCACTTACCTTTTTAATAAGTAAAATTTGATCATCTTTTATTATGATTCCATATGCTCCTAAATGTTTTAATTCTTTCATTTTATTTACCTCCTTGGTAGCTTTACTGTATTATTTTATCTTACTATTGTTGTTATTTCAATAATATAAAAAGCACTAGTTAAAAAAACTAAGTACTTTTTGTTTATGTGGTATACTACTTGATTTAATATTTGAAACTAAGTCCCTTTTATTAAAATTAACTATTATTCTAAATGTATCAAAGCCCCCATCTTTTCTTTCTTTTAATACGTAGTAACATGCACCATTTTCGCCATCTTTATTACCCATTCCTAATGCTCTTAAAGTATGTATTTCTGTATTATTTAAACAATCATTCATTTCAAAGTGAACATGTCCTTGGAAAACCGCATCATAATCTGTTATTTTTTTGCCTTCAAATAGTGGTTTTTCTTTAACTGTATTAAATATTCTATTATGTTTTATATAGTTTTCTATTCTTTCGTTTGCCTCTTTACTATTTGTATACAAAAACTGTCTGCTTGATTCTCCAGGAATAAAATTACTTTGATATGTCCATGTACTATTTTTTGTAAAGTCCCATCTTACATCATTAGCAAAATGGCAAAGTGCTATTTTTTTATTTCCAAGATCTAGATCAATTGATGGTTTATATAGTTTTAGTTTCTCAATTCTTGAACTTCCAAGTTTATCTTTTGTCCAATCTTGATTTTCAAGTCTTTCTTTATCTAAATAAGGGAATATTTTTGTTCCTAAAATATTGTAATATTCACTATTTCCTGCTACAGATTTAACTTTATAATCTTCTAACATATCTACTATTTCAGCTGGGTTTGGACCAAATCCTACATTATCTCCTAAAGAGTATATCTCAGTAATTCCATTTCTTCTAATCGATTCTAGTACAGCAAGTGTTGGTTCATACATTGAATGACAATCGGTAATTATTGCTATTTCTCTTCCTGTATATTTTTCATCTTGTTTTTCTATTATTGATAGATTGCTGATTTTTTCTAATGTATTTATAGCTTTATTTTCTTCCATATTTATGGTTATATCATTATTTTGACCAAATATATTTTTTGGATTTTCAATTGTCGTATTTTTCTTCTGAGTTATAATGAATGGAAGATTATATTTTTTATGGTATTCTAATTCAACTATATTAGGTTCTTTCCCGTTTGGTAAAATAATTCCGCATGGTATTAATCCTTCACGATATAAAAGTACTTCAGAATTACTTTTTCCAGCTACACTTGTTTCTAGAATTCCCCTTTGGTCTCTTGTTATTTCTTTTACTTCTGATGAATTGCCACTTATGCTATAGTTGCTTCCCATGTTATTAATCGAACTGCAAACAAAACTTCCTTTAGGAATTGTATCGAATGCAATAATTGAACTATATCTGTCATAGTAATATTTTTGTTCCCTATAACTAATTGGACTTACTGATATGAAGTTATTTTTTCCATTTGATTTTCCCTCAACTAAATCTTTAATATTTTCAGATGAACTTAAAACATGTCCATATAATATATAGTTTTTATCTGAAAGATCAAAGACTTTTCCTCCATATCTATCTGATAGCTCCTTGTTTAGGATAACATCTTCCTCAACACTAGATAGTTTTGTTAAGTTTATTATAGAGTCTAGCTCAAATAGTTTACGAATCTTTCTTTCAATATCAGAACATGAATTCTGAATTTTATTTAAAGCTTCTTTGTTATTAAGTAAATACTTTAAACCGCTCCTTAATCCTTCTACACTATTCGAACAATTTACTTTTTCAATTGTTTTTGAATAATGAATGAGTACATCAGTTAAATCACAGAATGACTTAGAATTATGGTTTTGTTCTTTTAACGCCAGTAATGTTTTTGTTCCTCCAATATTTTCTATTACAATAGTTGATTTACAAAATACAACTTTATTATATATATCTTTTAATTCTTCTACAGTTACACTTTTTGTATTTACTATATATTTATAACTATCATAAAGTTCATTTCTATATTTATCAATTTTATCTAATGAATCAACAATGAATTTGTCCTTTTCATTTGTGTTAAACAAGAAATATAAATTATCTTTTTCTTTTTCACTAAGTCTTCTATCTATTTTTGGTAACGATGATAATAATTTATAATTAGTATTAAAATTAGATAATGTTTGCAAAAAATTATTAATTCTTTGAACTGCGTTTTCTTCTTGATTGTCTTCATAGTAGTTTCCTAATAAATAATTATTCACATTTATAAAATCATCTGTTTTTTTATTCTTAATTATTTTTATTATGTTATCTATCCAATCTTCGTATGTATTAGTACCACTTCCATATTGGATAAATGACTCAAAGTTAATATTATTTTTTATTATAAAGTCTTTTATTGATTCAAAATATTTTAGCACTTTTTTACTATCATTATATTTAATTAATTGCTTAAAGTTTTCTAAATTATCTTTTTCAATTCCATTTAATTCAATTATAATTGTTTTCATATATTCAGATATGTCTTCATTATCTATATATTTATATAACATATCCTTTTTTTCTTTTTTTAATATTTCAAGAATTTTATCATAATTTCTAATAACTATTTCATCTTTTACATTTTGATCTTTGATTGATTTTAATGTTAGTAGATCAAGTACATTTAAATGACTTAGATAGTTTTCAATTAAATCTTTTTTTTCATCTAGAATTAAGTTTATTGCATTATTATTAGTTCTACATTCATAAAGAGTTTTAAATATATTGTTTTCATTTATCCCTAATCTAATCATTAGTCTTTTAGCTTCTGTTCCAGATGAACCAAATAATAATTCGTTTATTAATGTGTAAGCATTGTCTTTTTTCATTTCTTTTTCTAATAAACTTTCTTTTTGTTTTAGAATTTCTTTTTGTATACTTAATGGTAGGTGTGAACTTTCTGCTAAATATGTATATTTAATACTTGAATAATCCAATTTTTCAATTTTTCTTTTTATTGCATTAGACTTTTTTTCAATGATAAGATTTTTTAATTCTTTTGGTACATATTCTCTATTTAAAACTACTAAGGTTTCATAATCAGATAATGTTCTTATTGCAAGTCTTGATTTCTTTGGATTCTTTTCTATTATACTTCTTATTAATTCTTCATTTTTTGCAATTATTATAAAAAACTTTATTTCATATATTTTTAATCTTTTGATTGCAGAGTTAATTGCATCTATTTTTGTTAAAAATATCTTTCTTACAATTTCTTCTGGTATTTTATAATCGTTAATTTTATTTAGTATATTATCTTCATTTAAACTATCTATAAAACTTTCTATTTCTTCAGATTTTTTATCTACTATGTTTTGTCTTGTATAAGGTTTTAAATTTTTATTATCTAATACATCAAATAAGTTTTTAGAATTTATTCTGTTTACGATTATTTTATCCTTATCAAACTGGCTTATTTCATCATTACATAAAGCACAGTAAATTCCATAAGCTGTTTTAAAACCGTTTGTTGTTATATAATCTCTTGTTTTTGGATCTATATTTTTTCTTAATAGATCTATTAACTGATGATCACTAAGTTTTACATCTATAATGATTTTTATAATTTCAAATGGTATTGATTTTTTTATAATTAATTCAATTACATTGTCTTGGTATATATTTTCTACTATTTCTTTTTTTAATTCTTTTGGATAATAGTTTTTATATAAAAATTCTGATTTAAATAAATTTGATTGTTTAAAAATTTCTTTTATTTTCTTTAATTTTTTATCATTGTAATCTTTTCCTAGTTCATCTACTTTATCTGATATTATTTTTTTTACTGATTTGGGGATATTTGATTCAAATAAATAATAAATTATTCTTTTAGCACTTAAACTACTAATTGCTTTATTTAAAGCTTTTTCTTTTTTTCTAGATAATGCTTCTTTTTGTTCTACACTAAGTTTATCCGATTCTAAGTTTGTTAAAATATTTTTACTAGTTATCATAATTATTTCCCCTTTCATAAATTTTCAGATATTATACAGTATTTCGATGAATTAGTCAATAATACTAGTAAAGACCCCATTCAGCTAATTTTTCAAAACCTCCTATTTTATCTATATATGCTTTTGCTTCTTTTACTATTTCTTCATATGGTTTCCCATCTATTATTTCATCACCGATTGCACAGCTAAGGTTTATTTCTTTATTTAATTTTTGTGCTTTATTAAATGCATAAATATTTATAGATACATCAGCTTTTGATAAGTCTTTTCCATGAATGCCTCCTCCAGTGATACTATCAGCCATATCACTTCCTAGTTTTCTATTTGTTGCACCTGTATCTACATCTAATCCTCCAGTCCAATCACCTAATGGATTAATTTCGGCATTTTTATAAAGCTTTTTTAGATCTTTATAGGATGCATTACTTTGACAGATAATTAATCTATTATTATCTAAAATATATTTACCATCACTTTTAAATTTGCTATATATGTTTCTCGCTATATTTGATAATTCTTTTTGTTCGTTAGTTAATGGTACTCCTTTAAATATTCCATTATCACCACATCTAATTTTTTCTTTTTGGTTTTTTGCTAGGTGTATATCTTGTTTTACTACATTTAAATCAAGTGATAAATCTCCCGCTATTCTTTTTACAATTTGTTCTACTTCATCAGGTGTAAAAATCTCTGAAGTTTCAACAATTATGTGACATTTTCCATGTCCAATTAATACCTCTGTTGCTATTTTACAGTTTTCATTTTTTTGATATGCTAGATCAACCATTGCTCCTGCTATTCTGTCTGCTATCTTGTCTGGATGACTAGGATTTACTTTTTCACTCATTTTTTCATTCCTCCTTTTCATCTCATAAAAAACACCCAAGATAACTTCTTGAGTGTTAAAGTTATCTTATCGTTCTAGCTTTACCACCTAATTCAATAGGTTGGTGTGGCGTCATAGGGCTAGTCCCTCGACCACTCTTTATAAGATGTTATATTTATTATACTATTCTATTTTTATAAATTCAAGACAAAGGATTTTAATTTATTTTTTAGTAAAGTATATATAATTATTTAACCATTTTTCAAATTCTTTTGAATCTTGGTATTTTGCTAAATCTTCATCTGAGTTAGCATCTAAATATGCTACTATTTCCCCGTTGTTTACTATAATTGCTGATGGAGCATATTTTACCGTTTCATAAAACTTAGTATTTTTAAATTCTTCAAAAGGAATTGATAAAAAGTCTATTTTGTACTTTTTCATAAATTCTTCAAATATTTTATCACATGGTATTGATAAAATACAATAGTTATTATATGTAAATAGTACGTAATTCTCTTTATTTAGTTTTGATAGTTCTTTACTAGTTATTTCCTTGAATTCACCTTTGTTATAATATTTTTCTGTCAGGTAAATTCTTTCTATGTCGTCATCTTGATTAGTTCTATTTGATGAGCATGCTGTTGTTAATAATACTATTAAACATAATACTAATACTACTACTTTCTTCATTATTTAACCTCTGTTAAGTTGTCAAAATCTATATCATGATAATTTACTTTCCAGAAATCATAGGTTGTTTTACCATTTATAGTTTTTTTAAGATTGATATTATTCTTACCATTATAATACCAATATCCTCCGATATTATATATTTTGTTTTCATCCCAACCAAGAGATACTAAAAGTTTCTTAGTCATTCCAGCGTATCCACCACCGCCACACATTAAAAATATATTTTTATCTTTAGGGAAGTAGTATTCAAGAAATTCTAATGATTCTTCGTAGTTTGCTTTATATGTACCATCTTCATTTTCTGTGAATAATGTTTTTCCTTTATAACTATCCCCTACTGCTTCAGGTAGTCCTTTTACTTCTGTTAATAATGGATAAGGTACAACTTCAAATCCCTTTATAGTTCCAGAAAGATATGAATCACCACCTATTGCTTCATAGTTTCCTGGATCCACTAACATTCTCATGTCACGATATACTGAGTCTTCTCTTTCTAAATATTTATCTATTGTTTGTTCATTGATGTTTTTATCAATTCCAAGTTGCCCTCTTTCTCCTCCTGTTATTTCTGGTTTTGGTAATGTAATAAGTCTTGTTTTGCATTCATGTGTAAATAAGAAGTACCCTATTACTAAACCTATAAGTGTACTTACTATTATTGTTATAATTGTATTTATATCTTTTTTCATTTTTTCCTCCTTGAATTAAGTTTAACATTTATAAAAAAATATTCAAATAATCTTGCAGTTGAAAAAACTCAACGCATGGTTGAGTTTTATTTTTTATCTATTTTTTAACTTTATTGAAATCACAATGTTTACACAGTTCTTCGCACTTTTTGTATTTATTAAAACCATTTAACATTTTTTTGTATCTTTTACTATTTATAATATCATTTAAATCATTAGAATAAATGTTACCTAAGTTTATTATTCCCTTACTATCTAAGCAACAAGGTATAATTGTTCCATCGACGAGTACTCCAATATGATCTTTTAGCGCATAACACGTACCAGTATCGTTATAGATTTTATTATTTAAATCTGGCCAGATGAATTCCTCATCTATGTCTAAGAATATATTTTCTTTTATTTTACATTTTTCTATTTTTTCGATATTTAAATTAAAATATTTATTTATATAATTAATTATTTCTTTACTATATTTGTTTTTCGTCCAAAGTCTTAGAGAAATATATGAATATTTGGATAATTCGTTAATACTATTTAAAACATTATCCATATATTCTTTTAATGTTATATTTCCATTAAAACTATGTAAAGAAATATTTATTTGTCTAATGTTTTTATTGCTTTTAATCTTATTTATTAAATATCCATTTGTAGTTATATTTATTTTGTATCTTTTTGAAGCTACATCTATTAATGTATTTATATCCGGATGTAATAAAGGTTCACCTAAAACATGTAAATATAAATATTTTGTATAATTTTCTAATTTATCTAAAATGGTTTTGAAATTGTCTAGTGTTATAAATTCATTTTTTCTAGAATTATGAGGACAAAAATCACAAGATAAATTACAATTGTTTGTTATTTCTACATATACCTTTTTATACATGATGGTGCTCCTTTAAAATTATTTTTTCTACTATATTTTATATTATGGTTACCCATTTAATCAATAATATTTTTCTGTGAATTTTGGCTTTAATTATTATTTTTTTATTAATTTTAAATATCACCAAAAAATAGATGTAATATCTTTATAACCTTTTTCTGCTTTACTAAATTATACCAAAGAAAAAGTAAACATATCTTTTTTATGTCTACTTTTATCTTACAACTTCATATTTTTTTAAAATCATGTCTTTTTTCTTTTTTAATTATTTAAATTCAATGTTTCTTCGTAAAATAATCCTAAATTCTTTGAATAGTCTATTAAATTATTAAAATTAGTATCATCTGCAATATATAAATTTGAATTAATATATTTCGTTAGTGATGTAGCTGATTCTAATTCATTATTAGTTACTATTTGAACAACATAGATTGTTATTTCTTTTGAATTTAATAATTTTTTGATAATATCATTTTGATTTTGTTTCATTTGGTTAAAATATTCTTCATCTTTTTTATCTGAATACTCACAATAATAATAATTTACTTTATCTACTTCATTAAATATAGTATTAAAATCAGTTTTATCTAATTTTGTAGTATCCCATAAAATTTCATTTTTATATTGATTTTTATCTATATAAAAAGTTCCCACTCCATCAGTTACTTTTGATATTGCTTTTTCATATATATTTAACATTATCATTATTTTTGAATTATCCCCATAATCTACTATTTCATTTGTTGATTTATCCCATTTACATCTAATAAGGTATTTTCCAACAGCAATATTAGTTGAAGAGTTTCTAACTGTTCCAACCATAATATAATAATAATCACCATTTGAGTATTCATTTGTATATTTAATACTTTCTTTATCAACAGTTGCATAATATTGATAGTTAACATTAAATGCTTCAGTATAATTAGTAGTAAATGTTTCACCTAATTTTTTTTCTGCTTGAGTAGCCATTAATTCAAAGTTGACATTTGACGACGCATTATCTTTATCTTCGTTATTAGAAGGTTCATCTGGCAAATATAATAATTCTTTTTTTGTAAGATTAGGAACAAAGTTATCTAAAACTTTATCTTCACCATATTCATCTATAATGTCATCTATTTTTGTACCAATAAAATCAGAATAATATTCTTCAGTAATATCACTATTGTATTCATAAGTTAATTCGTTATTCTTTATTTTCAAAATTCTTTTAGGCATATTCCAATCATTATCATAATTGTTATTATTTAAATAAGTATTATAATCTGAAGCTGCTGTATCATTTAAATAATATACATCTGTAAAAATTATTCTTCTTACAATTCTATTAGAATCATATACAAAGGTATATATAGTCTTTTCAATGTAATTATTTTCTAATAAAAGATCTGAACTCAAAGGCATATTTAACGATATATATTCACCTGATTTATCGTTACTTTTTAAATTTTTAATAACTAAAACTAGCAAGACTAAAACTAGTAAAACTGCTATACCTGCTATAATTAAATACAAAAGTTTCTTTTTATTATTACCACTATTATTTTGAGCATTCAAAGTTGGTGTTAAATTTTTTTGTACTGGTTGCTGAACTCCAACTTGATTTTGATTAAAAGTATTATTGCTTTCAAATGAATTCATAGATTGTAGCGCAGAGTCTTGATTCATTAGTTTTTGAAAACTATATGTTGATTGTGTTTGTTGGTTAATTGGTTGTTGATTAAATGTTGTTTGATTAGTATTTGTATTTTGAGCTACATTTTGATTAACTGTATTATTAAAATTTTGATTATTTAATGGTTGATTATTTGGCATTTCATTATTACCTTGCACATTAAAATTATTTGGATTCAAGTTATTTTGTTCTTGATTCATATTTATCACACTACCCTCTCTATTATTGATTTTACCATGTTTTTTATTTTTTTCCATAGAAATATAGCAATTTTATGCATTTTTTAACATTCATTTTCTGTATTTAAAAAAGATTAATCCTTTTATTTATAAAAACTAACAAATTATTTTTAGAGGTGCCCCTTGGATAACCACTGTTTTTCAATTTTACAACTAAAAAAACAAAGATATGGATATGTTGTCACTTTTTTAGGTGAACTTGGTAGTGAGGTCCCATGCACAATATTTATGACTAGAAAAAATTATTTAGAAAGCTATTCTTAAATAAATAATCCAAAAGGGTTTAGCCTATGCTTTTAGTCATACTAATGAAAAATTAGTAAATATTATTATAGGCTATTTCCCTGATACATCTAAAATGCCTTAACTGAAACTATAAAAAGATATAAAAAAGCTGATTCTTGGTACTCTACTATTTATATAATTGAAGGGAACTTTGAAAAAGTTCAAAACATAATTAAAAACTCTGATAAATTTGATAAAGAAAGCCTTATAAAATAAACAAAAATGAGAACTTTAATTCTCTTCAGGGGCAACAAAAATGTGTATTTATCGGTATTAAGCCACTATAAAAGGCATTAAATATGCCCTATTTTTGTCAACTATTCACCCATTTACCCATCTATTTTAGTGTATTGGTACCTAAATGGTACACAAATATTTCAATATTGTATTAAGTGGTACCTAAAAATCATATCATTATGTGCCATTATAATTAATTCACCCTCTATTAAGCATTAAAATCAAGCATTTGGTGATCGTCTTTTTTAATAATTTATCGATTAATAGGATTATACAATTTATTCAGTAATCCACAAACAATATAATGTTTCAGAAAGTTCAATATCTTCTGGTGTGAATGTATTAATTATTGCTGGTGTAGCTCCAAGTCTTGCGCTTTTAGCATACATCATATCTGAATCAAAAGTAGTTTGTGATACATATTCTGTTGTAAATGGTTTAAAATCAACTTTTACGCATTGCTTTAAACTTTTACCTGCCGCTTCAGCAATAGCTTGTGCTTGTGATTCTGCTTCCTTATATGCTTTTGAAAGTATTTTTCTTTTACATTCTTTAGCGTCTTTCACTCCAAAATTAATTTGGCAAGTAGGTGCATTATCTAATATAGATAAATCCTCCATTATCTTAGCCATTCTTTCTTTATTATAATCAAATTTTAAAGTTGCATTTTGATTAAATGAGAATCCATCAAATAAGTAAGTTCTTGTAACTTCATCATATTTTTGATCCTCTCTAACTACAAAATTTCTCGTTTTCATATCCTCTGTTGTAAATCCATTTTGTAATAATAATTCATTAACAAATTTTTGGACGCTTTTTACTCCCTCCGACAACACTTCCTCATAACTTTGTCCTTTGGTATTAAATCCTATATTTAATATTACCTCATTTGGTGTAAAAAATTCTGTTCCTTTTCCTTGTACTATTATTTCCATTTTCTAAATCCTCCTATATTTTTTTAATTAATACTTGGTGTTCTTTTACCATTTTTAAATTCTTTTAAATGAGTATCAAAGTCTATAATAGATCCTGCAAACAAATATTCTTTAGTTTTAGGATCAATAATTACGCTACCACCACCACGAACCGGAATAGATGTGTATAGTAAATTGTTTTCTATTTTACTTGTATAAAATATAATCTCATTAAAAGGTGTTTGTAGCACTTTTGAAATCAATTTAATCGCTTCTATATCAGAAATATTTAAGCTATCAAAAATCTCGTGTAAATGATGATATGATTGTTTTAAGCGTACTATTTCATCAATATCAAGTTCATCATCTTTTTTTCCTCTATAATCTATTTCACTTTTATAGTCTTGAAATTTTAGAGTTTTGTATCTTCCTTCTTCATTTTTAGCGTATATTTCATTAAAATAATTATCTATTTCATCTCTTGTTAAACTTCTTTCATTTTCTGAATTAATACGACTCATAGTTTTTTCAAAAGAATGCTCGTTTTCAAAATTCGGACACTTTAGTTCATTATTTAAAATTTTATTGAGTAAATCTTTAGGACATTCATCACTTCTTTTTCCGTTATTATAATAAGAACATAATTCGCATAGAGAATTAACTATTTTAATATCGCCCTCTTGATAAGTAAATCTATCAGATCTAAATAGTTCCTTCTTTAATCTATTAAGCATTTCAACGATATATTCTTTTTCTTCTAAACAAATATATCCTGTTGCAGAATATCTATCATTCTTATTTCTTAATTCTACAATATCTTTTCCGTCAATTATTTTTCCGTCCTTCCATCTACTTTTATCAACATCTTCAGGAACAATATAATTATTGTGGCAAATAAATTCTTCTAAATTTCCAATAGTAAAACGAACTGGATTTTCTGATTTATGTTTTTCTTTATTATCTAAATAATCATAAAATTCATTATATAAAATTTTTTTTCTACCACCAAATATAAAATCCTTATCAGACTCAAAAGTTGATTTATTTATATATTTTTCAATAATTTCAATAAAACCTTTATTATAAGTATAAATTTCTAAATTTCCATCATTATTTTTGCGATATTCATATAGTTTATTAGCTATTTCTTTTCTTTTTAATTTATTATTAAATAATCCCATTTTTACATTACCTTATTGCATCCTTCCTAATATTAGTCCAATTAATTCTTCAATATTTTGTGAATAAACCATCATTGCTTCTAAATAATCTTCATTTGTTCCTTTATTGTCCTCAATGTCAGTTATTTCCTTACTTTTTAAGAATTCAAATTGTATTCCTCTTTCAGCAGCAAATTTTAACAGAAATGCTAATATAACTTTTTGCTTTTCAATTATTTCATTATTCTTTTGATCTATATTCAATTTAACAAATTCGTCCATAAAAGCTGTGAATATTTTTTGATATATTATTTATCGTATCTTCTGAAGCAGTTGCATAAACTAACAATTCGTGTAGAAAAGCTGTTGTATAAAAATCTTGTACTTCCATAGCTTTATCAAATTCATCACATACTTCATCATATTTAGGCATAGAAGTATCTCTTGAAGTAATTAAATTAAAATATTTCATTTGAGATAATCCATAACTACTTGCAATATTATTAATACATTCTTTTTGTAATTCGCTTGTATCAGACGGCATAAATCCACCTGTACTAACAGATAAGCTTAATGTCTCCGGTATATATCTACCACTATTTTGTAGTTCGTTTCTGATAGCTTCTTTTAATGATCCAGTAAAAGTTTTTAAGAAAATCTATTGTTATGTAATAATGCTTTTTGCATATCATTTAATGATTCATAAACATTTTCTTCAATTAAAACTATTGCATTGTTAGATAACTCTACATTTCCTTTAATTGCTGTGTCAGAAGGTACTAATGATATTACTTAATCTATATGTTCTGATAATGGTGCTATAATTGCAACACTTTTGTTAGAAAAAGTATTATTTGCAAATCCGTGTTCGTTATCATCAGGACAAATACCATTTAAAGAAAATAATACCATTGAATTATAATCAGAAACATAAGGTAAATATTCTTTTAATATTTTTGAAGATAAAGCAACCATTTCGTCGTAATAGTCTTCTTCAAACATTCTTGATTGATCCATAGGTGGTATTACACCTAATTCGTGTAATAAATCACTTATCCGTGCTGAAAATTCTAATCCAATGTTTTTGCATAGATAAGGGACATTGCTTAAAGGCCTTACAACACCGTCAAAAGGAATAACATTTGTAGCTCTAACAATTGCTATATTATCTATGTTCATAATTATTTCACCCTTATAACTTGTGCGTCATCTGGTACTATGACATTCTTTATTTTCATTTTTTCTAGTTTTTTTCTTGTATCATCTTCTAAATGACTAACAACAAAAGTACAATTTGGATATTTTTTTGATAAATATTCTAAATTATCTATTCCTTGATGTTTACTATTACCATTTATAAGCATACAATCACAAAATAAATAACTACATTTTGCTGATAATAGCTCAACACTTTCACATAAAGAAGTATCACCAGTAAAACCAACACATACATCATCTTTTGTAAAAATATAACCAAAAGCTGGCTTCATTCTTCCGTGATCTACTAATAATCTTTTAACTTTGTATTCATCAATTATAAAATTAACGTTAGAACAATATTTTAAGTTAAGAGAATTACAAGCGTCTTTAAATGAATTTGGAAATGCTAAATTACCAATTTTATTGATTTTTGATTTTCCTTCTTTGGAACAAAATATATTAACATTCTTATTTTCGCTTTTTGATTTATTTAATAAATAAAATGGCATATCAAAATAATGGTCTCCGTGAAAATGAGTTAAAACAATATTATCAATAGTATTAGGAATAATATTTAATCTATATAAATACTTACAAGCACCATTTGGAAAATCAACCATAATTTTATTGTCAATTAGATAGCAAGCACTATTATATTTAGTCCACATACTACCAGATCCAATAACTTGAATTTTCATTTTTTATCACCTCTTTATTGATGAAGAAACTTCTTCTGTATTTTGATTAACAACTACCATTTGCTGTATCATTTCAATAGTTTTTTTATCCGCTACTGCTAATGATTGAATAAATGCTTCTACATCTTCTTTAGAACAGTAATTATCAACAAAATCATCTATAACATCTTGAGCTACTCCCATTTTGTTATAAAAGGCTTCTCTTTTTGCTTTGGTATTAATATCACTAAAAGAAACATACATTGCATTTACTAAAACATCAAAATTTTCAATTAATATTTTACTTTGTTCTTCGCCAAGATATTGAATCCAACTATTATCTCCACGAAATTGTGAAATTCTTATAACTCTTGCCAGATCACTATGTTGTAGTAATCGTGTAGCAGAATATCCAGCGGCCTTATATCCATCAACTTCTTGTTTTCTTCCAGTCATCATTTCTAATATTTGTGCTGTTTCTACATCATTTAAAGCTTCTTCTATTCCTACCATATCATTTTTTTCTTCAACAACGCCATTTTCTTGACTATATGAATAGGTATCTCTCGTCAAACCTGTTGAATCAATTATTTTTCCATTTTCAATTTTTATTTTTCCATATCCTTTAATCATATGGCATATTTCGTGAATTAATGTATTAACTTGTTTATCATCATTAAAATCAAATGGCTTATACATTCCAAAATAAACTCTTTTTAAATAAACAATAGGTTTAGCTACAACTTGATTATCTTTTACTTTTATCTCATTATGGTAAAATGCACCACCAAGATCTGGCATTTCCCATTCCTTATTAACATCAAAATATGAGTTTAAAAAAGTTTTTGGATCTTCATCTTTACTTTGAAAATGTATCTCACAATTTGATAAAGCAGAAAGTATCACATCTTTATATTCTTCACCATAATACTTAATTAAATTAGGAATTAATTGATTTAAAAAATTAGTTAATTCATCACTATATCCGAACTTACTTTTTAATCCTGATACATATTCGTCCATTATAGCACCTACTTTCTATCTTCATTAATATAATTAATAAGCATTAATAATTCTGTTTTTAATATATATAAATCTCTAAAATTGATATTTAATAAGTCAGATTCTGACATTTTCTTATCTTCACCGCTTTTATAGTTATATGGCATATCAATTAAATCAAGATTTCTTTGATTTAAAAATGATTTTATTAATAATGCTACTTTAATCATTTCTTCACTATACTTATTTCTTTTTTCATCTAATCCCAATTTAGAAAAATTTTTAAATAATTCTTCATATTCAGTCATTGTTAACACTTCCTAACATCTTAATTACATTTTGATTTCCAATGAGCTTTTTTAACATATTAATTGCAGAGTTGTGATATTCAATTCCAGAATGGCTCATAGAACAATCTTCAATTACTTTAACATCATAATTATTTTCAAACAGATCAAGCGCTGTTTTTAATACACAAGCGTCCGTATCAATTCCACACAAATATATTGTTTTAATATTATCAGTATCAATATATAGTTTTAATTCTTCGTTTAAAGCAGAATAAATCCTTTTTTCTATTATTTTGTATCCTTTTGTATCAACAACAATACTTCTATCTTTTTCATTCATACAACCTTTATAATTTAAAACTTTATAAAAATTACTATTTTCATCATTAATAAATTTTGTAAATACAATATTATTAGCAACCTTATTATTTATAAGTTTTTTTATATTATTAGGTACATTTTTTGTATGTTCGTTTATAAAATTTTCTTGTAAGTCTATTATTAATAGTAAATCATTCATTAAAATACCCTCCGTTTTTATCATATAAAGAAAAAAGATTATAGCAACTATACATTACTATAATCTTCAAATACTTATATAAAGAATCCAATAATTATAACAATTACAGTAGCAATTAATAACGCAATTAATTCTTTTGGAATAAGAGCTTTATATTTTTCGTATTCTGTTCTAATCATTCTACGATTTTCTAAATTATTAACTTTTTTACCTATCAATATTTCACTTGTTCCAACAAATGAATCTATATCATCTTTATAAATACTTTTATAATTAGTAGTGTCATAACCAGCATATTTTTTACTAGGCATTATTGGATTATAATACTTATCCAATTTAGATGAAGATATTATATTACCTATTATATATGCTAGAAGCAATGCAACAATTGGATATACTACGTAACCTTTAAAAAATATATTATTAACAACTGGGATGAATAGTAGTAAAGCAGCTATAATCATTCCTGGTATTAATCCAACACCAAAAGATACTGTATTTATAATTTTACTTTTTTTTCTAATTACTTCATCGTATTTTTGTGGTGCATTTAGAATTTTATTTTTTATAAGATTATATATATCATCAAGTTTAGGGTCTTCACTTTTTAAATTTAATGTAATGTTTAACTTGTTTTCACTAATATGCATTTGAATTGATTGTGAATAGAAATTTCTACTTCTATTTGGTTCAGGTGTAATAACTGTATAGCTTAATGTATAATGTACATCCATGGTTTTTATCTCATCAACTCTGCTATAAAATATTCCCATAAAACTATCGAAATTATCAAAGGTAATATTAGTGTTATCATAAAAATCGACAGCAACTTTCATCTTGCTTCCTTCATCTTTAAAAGTATAATTTTGATAAGGTATATCAAGCATTCTGTTTCTCATTTCTTCTTGTTGTGAAATTTTAAGATATTTTTTTAATGTTTCACCCATTAATTGAAATATTTGTGTTAAATCATCACTACTGATTATTTTATTTTCAGCTTTAATTGTATCATTATACATCTTTTATTGCCTCCCTATTGCTAATAATTTATCATTTGGTACAGAATATTGTATTTTGTTTTCTAAACTTTTTCATGATTGCATTAATTACATTTTCAATTTCATCCATATTTTGATCTACATAATTTGATTTGCGAATAAATACAATATCATATGGTTTAAAGGTTATTCTGAATAGATTTTCATGTTCTTTTGTATTCATATCTTTTCCTCTTCTAAAGGATAAATCTAATGTGATAGTAACACTTTCAACATTATTTAAGTGTCCTGCATTAGTTGATTCAACAAGTGACTCATAAGTTTTACATGACAAACCTGGAAAGCTACCACCTTTTTCTCTTATAGCAACTTCATATTTTGCATTATATGATTTTTTATATTGAAAATCTTTATATTCATACTTCAGTTTTGAATTTCTTTCTTCATCTTCCTCACACATTTTTACTAATTGTCTGTAGTAAGATTCGCAATATTGGGCTAAAAATAAAATGAGTTCAATTTCTGGAACAGAGTTTGAATAGTCAAACTCTTTGCTAATTTCTATTTCTTTTTCTTCTATTTGATCCATAAATACCTCCGTTGTATTTTTATTTCTTTATAATTGGTCCAAGCTCTAAAATATTAAAATTTAATACTCTTTCGCCGTTGGAATTCTTTTCCCAATCTGTTAATGAAACTATATAAGGGCAATCTTCTGGGCGTTCACATTTAGGAATATAATTAACTATATGATATAAACAATCATATTCCTTTTCATTAACAATTACTTTATATTCAAATTTTAAATCATTATATTCTTTTGTTCCAATTAGCCATTCAGTATCAATAATCTGTTTTGCTTTTTCAGAATCAACTACAATTTTGGCTCCATCTTCAATAATAAATTCATTTGTTTTATCAACATTTAATTCAGCACACCATAATGAAACTGGTGGCTCAGGTAATGGTCTATTTACTAAATCTTCACACCATTCAGCAAGTCTTTGATGTTTATTACCAATGCTCAAAACTAAATCTTTTGCTTCTTCAAATTCTTTTGTATCTTGTTTTTCTCTTTTTAAATAATTAAACCAAGAAACAATAGTTAACATTCTATTATCGTGAAGTTTTTGATTTGCTTCTCTGCTTGCTTTAAGATCATCAATTTCTAAAACTTCGTTAACACATTCTCTAATAGTTTCAATAGCTTCTTTTGTTTGATCTATTTGCGTTCTTTTTGGTCGTTCTTCATAACTTGTTTCTTCTTTTTCAAGTTCCGCTAATTTAGTGTCAATTTCACTGATTTGCTTATCAATGTCTTTCATTTTTAATCTGCCTCTTTCTTACAATACTCCCGATATCTATTTTAAAAAGTACTATTCATGTATAATTATAACATATAAATTCTTTTTTTCCTAAAAAAAATGCATTTTATGAGATAAATTGTTGTATTTTTTCAAATTTAGAGTGTTTAATACTACGGAGGTATATTTATGATTCGACCAAGTACTGATGAAGATATAAGTGATGAGGAATGTGAAAAGGTTATAGATCCTTTTTATAAGAATTTTGATGAATATATTATTACGTATGTTTTGCCAGAAGTAATTGCTTTCTATATAGCTAGTTCTTTTAGTGGGAATGCTATGTGGGAAGCAACATTTTACCAACATTATAATTCAGCTAAAGATACTTTTAATGTTAGTGATGATGAAGATTATGAAAGTATTAAAGCTGAGGTAATTAAGTTATTAAGAATGAAGTATTCTTTAGAAATTATTAGTGAAGATCCATTAGATTTTAAAAAAATTGAGCATTAGTTTTTGCCCTAATACTCTTTTTGTTTTCCAAAAAACTCACGGAATATTTAAGTTTGTGTAAATGTAGGTGGGCTGTGGGTGTGGAAAAAATTATATTTTGGGATTACCTACCCTCCTGGGGACCTCTAATAATTCATATAATTCTTCTTTTGATATTATTCCTTTTTCTGCTTGTTCATGATGCATTCTACATAATGTAATTAAATTATCACTATCAAGCTTTTTATTATAATCTTTTGCTAATGGTATGATATGGTATACTTGTAAGTTATCATATATATTATCTTTTAAACATAACCGGCATAAATACCTATCTCTTTTCTTTATTTGATTTCTTTTCTTTATCCAAGCATTAGTATTTCTAAATTGACTTTCTTTAGTATTCTTCTTATATACTCTTTTACACATTTTATCTTCAGGATGTATTCTACCGCAAACTGAACATGATCTATACATTACTCTAAATATTTCCTGTCATTACTATGTATGATTATGATAATAAAGAAAAGTTTATAGAATGCTTCTTTACTGTTAAATTAAAAGATTTTAATATTATGCAATTTGAGCAATGGAAACGAGAAATAAATAAACTTAATATATCTCTTAGATATAAAAATGATATTTATAAATTTCTTAAATCTATATTAAACTTTGGTGTTAAATGGCATAATTTGAACTTTCAAGCAGTGTATAATAAAATGACAAAGTTCCAAGATCCTAATGAGCGCAGAAAAGAAATGGCTTATTATACTTATGACGAATTTAAAAAATTTATTTCTAATGAAGAAGACTTAAGATGGAAATGTGTATTTGAAATACTATATTATTGTGGGCTTCGTAAAGGAGAATTAAAAGGCCTTACTTGGAAAGATATTTATTTTGATAAAAAAGTATTATCAGTTAATAAACAAATAACACAAAGAAATAACCGTGTAAAGTTTGAATTCTCGGATACTAAGACAAGAGATAGTAGAAGAATAGTACCTATTACTAAAGTCTTGTTAAATGACCTTAAAATGCTTTATGAGCAGAATAAAAAAGATTACTATGGATTTAATGATGATTTCTTTGTTGTATCTGATGCTAAACCTATAGCTGATTCTAATATATACCTTAGAAGAACTAAGCTAGCAAATCTTGCTGGTTTAAAGGTTATTAGGATTCATGATTTTAGACATTCATGTGCATCGTTACTTATTAACAATGGTGCTAATGTTACATTGGTTGCCAAATATTTAGGACATACAAAAATCGAGGAAACACTAAATACATATTCACATATGTTTAGTACTGCCCTCGACTCTGTTGTTTCTGTTATAGATAGCTTAGAAGATGACTAAGCTATTTTTTTATTGTCGTTTTTTGAAATTCATCTATTAAATAATCAATTAAAAATAATAATTTTTTAATATCATAACTATTATTTGTAAGTTTTGCTTTCTTAAATTCTTTTGTATATGCATCTTTATTAATTAAAGAACCCTGATATTTATTAACATTCTCATAGAAAGTAGACCACCTTATACATGGATCAAAACTAACCGACTTAAAATCCAAAAAACATTCAATAGCAACAGCTTTACCATTAATATCACAATAAATCTCTCCGTTAGGTCCACATGCTTTAATTCGTTTATAATCATCCAAGTTTGGTAAATGAGTAATACAAATATTTTTTGATTTACAATTTTTTATTGCTTTTTCGAATGAAATAAGCCCTGCTGTATCATTATCAAAAATAACCATTATATTATTAATTACATTTATTTTATCTAATCCTTGGCAAAAGTTACACAGATTTCCAACTCCAGTAAATGGATAGTTTTCCTTCATATCAATGAATGTAAAAAAGTCAGATATGTTTGGATATAACTCAGAAATTGTTTTTTTTAGAATAAATGAATCTGTACTTCCCTCAGTAACGATAGTTATTCTATCACTATTATTTAATCCCTCATATAGTTCTTTTTTTCTTACCCATCCACCTTCTACTACATCTGCATAACGCCACTCCACATCATAATCTAAATTTTTTTTATTTTCTGCTAAGATTCTTAATGTCACATAGGGATCAATTGCCTCAAAATAATCTCCAATAATAAAATCTGGAGAACTCACTTTTTTAATTATGTTTTTTAATCTTGTGCTTATTTCTTTATCTTTAGATATACACTTAGAAAAATATTCTCCCATATCAAATCCATCATCCACATCATACTCTGAATGAATAATAACCTTAGTTATATCTATCTTTTTCAAATCTAAACTTATAATGAACTCGTAAAAATCCTCATAACTTAATACACAAACATCTCCATTGTAATAAATATAATCTTTAAGCCCTACATCATACATGTTTTTCAAATTATACATATTATAGCCAAGCAAATTTAGTCTTTCTTTTACATTTTTTAGTTTAGAACTTGCTCCCTCTTTTTCTTCAACAATAAGTTTATCTTCATCTGATACGTAGTAATACTTCGCTTTAGATTCAAAATCTTTTTTTGTATATAATTTTGAATGGTTATTAAAAGAAAAGTTTTTTCCCCAATCAATTTCAAATTTTTTTATTCCTAAAGTAATTATAGATCCCATATTTATACTCCTCTCAAAAAAAGTGAAAAATATTTACTATTTATCACTTTTCAATATATCCGCTAAATACAATTCATCTCTATCATGTTGTCGTTTATATGTTTTATATTTTTTTATATTATCAATTAGATTTTTAACATTAGAGCCTCCATAGTATTCTTCTAAAAATTCAGATGATTGATCATATTTCTTTCCATTATATCTAATGTTTTTCTTAGCAAACGTTTTTGGTGATTGAAAACTTTTTACTTTTTCATATTCTTTTTCGAAACTCTCATTTAATATTAAAAGCATTTCTAATTCTGGCTTTGTACAATATTTATATATTTCTCTGCTTGATACAATACCTTTCAAATCTTTAGGAATAGATAATTTATCATTTTGCTTATCGCCTACTCTATATATTTTTACTGGTAAGCCATAATGTTTTAATTCAGATTTAATTGTTGGATTACTTAATTGTCTAATTGGATATGGCCTACGGCCTATTAAATCATCTCTTGTAAAACAAAGAGCATCAGCATCTAATAAGCTATTTAATAGCACTTCCTCATTTTGACCTTCACACATTAATAGTATTCTCATTACATTAATTCCTTTTTGAAATCCATTAATGCATCATAACTTACATTTGTATTGAATTCATTACTATAAAATTTATTACTCTTAGACAATTCTGATCTGAATTTATAATTTGTATGCATATTTTCTAATTTAATTGCATCATCATATTTACTTATATAGATATTATCGCTTCTACTAAATAAATCAAGTATTTCACAATAATGAGTAGTAAATATTAATGTTGCATTCTTTTTATTAACTGATTTATCTTTATAAAGATTAACCAAGTTTTCAACTAATGTCTTATGGAAGTGATTTTCAATTTCATCAATTATTAAATCTGATCCTGTTCTTAATGAATATACTACAAATGTGAATAAACCAAATCCTTTTGTTGTACCACTTGATAATATTTCATATAGTTCAGAGTTTGATACTTCTTTAGTAGTTCCATTTGTATAAATGATTCTATATTTATTTTCATTTATCATTTTTATATTATCTAAATGTTCATCAAAAATTTTTAATAATGAAGTGATAACTTTTAAATTATTATCTAAAAGTTTATATACATTGAATGCTTGAGCATAATCTCTATAAATATAATCATCGCTTGAGCAATATATTCCTCTTAATGAAATATCTTTTAATAATGAATATATCATTGAGGTATCTTCTGGTAGTTTTACTTCTGGTTTTACTTCTTCAAATTTTTCATAATTAAATAATTCTCTTACATGTGCTTTCTTGTATTCTCTTTTATATAGTTTTTCGTTTTTAAAGAAGACAGATGTATTATCCACTGAATTTGCATTTTTATATAGATCTGTTAAATATCTATAAATTGCTCCTTCATGATAAAAAGTAATATCTAAATTCAATGATTTATCAATGAATTTAAAAATATTCTTTGAACTATTAATTCTATAATTAGAGAAAATATCATATATTATTGATAATAGTTCTACTACTGTAGTTTTTCCGGATGCATTCTTTCCTATTATACCTAATGTACTGAAAACATATAAATCATCAGCTATTTCTTGTAATTCAAATTCCTTATCAGCTGCAGTTTTATTTCCAGTTGGTACAAAAGATATTGTAAAATTTTCTTCGCACAACTTAAAATTGTTGGCAACAACTCTTAATAGTTTCATTTTTCATCCTCCTTATTCTATGTTAATTATAACATACATTTTTTCTCAAAAAAACATTTTTTTTGATTTTTTTGTAATTTTGATGTATATAATACCTTGTTTTTTTCAAAAAATCAAGCATTTCTTTAATATTATATGCAAAATCATTTACATGATACATTTTTAATTATAGATAATTCTTCGTGGTCTTCTTCGTTACCGATTCTTTTTAAGTAATCCTTGCCTCCATCAATTGCTACTACTCCACATGAACATCTTTTATAATCATTAGTACTTTTTGACTCTATGATATCTCCACATTTTTTACATTTAATTTTATTACAAATTATTTCTTTTTTCTTTTCCATAAGTAATCTCCTCTTGATA
This sequence comes from uncultured Bacilli bacterium, assembly GCA_934102355.1. Lineage (GTDB taxonomy): Bacteria > Bacillota_I > Bacilli_A > RF39 > UBA660 > CAKORS01. The sequence goes on along the minus strand of CAKOSO010000003.1, from coordinate 25,360 downwards.
TATTATATCATGATTTTATATTAAATATATCCTACCGTTTGCGGTATGATAATACTACAATCATACGAATGGAATCAACATTGTCCGTATCACTACAAAAATTTCATTGAGAATTTTTGCCACTTTTGCCACTTTTTATCAATGAGATCTAAAGTAATTAAAAAATCCATTGAAGATTTTTGCCACTTTCGGCAGTTTTCTTCAATGAATTATTTTAAAACTCAATTTTTTTGTACCTAAATTGTACCTAAAATTATTTTAACAATACCGATGCCTCGCAAACCCTTATAAAATGGGCACAAAAAATGAGAGCACGGTTAAATGCTCTCTTCAGGGGGTTTTGGTTGAATACTACTCTTCACATAATCGTAAAAAGCAGTGCGGGTGTCTCACCACGCATTTTAATCCTAATATGTTTTGACTAAATTGTCAACCGAAAAAAATGTATTTTTAGCTTTCTTTTGATTCTAATTTTTTTAGTACTCCCTCAGTTACTTTTATTGCTTTTTGTCTTAATGCTTCTACTGCATCTTCAACTACTGGAGTAGCTTTATCTTTAGCTTGTTTTGCTAAGTTTTTGATATCTTTCATTATCTTTTCGCTTTTTTCTTTTGCAAGTTTTAAAGCTTTTTCTTTATCCAAATCTTCTAATTCTTTTTTGATTTGATCAATTTTTTTATCAATGCTTTTTTTAACTTCTTTTACATCAATTTCTTTTACTTTTGTAATCATTTTATTTGTTGCATCTTTTATATCTTTTCTTGTTTCTTTGCCACTTTTAGGTGCAAATAAAAGTCCTAATCCTACACCTACTCCTAGTCCTAATAAAAAATTACCTGTCTTCTTCATAATCATCTATTCTCCTTTTCTTTTTAAATACTTTAGATATTAGATTTGAAAACTTATTAACAACTGTATTACTCATGGTTGAAAGTGCATCTGTTACATAATCAATTGCTGAAAACACACCATTTACACTTTTAAGTTTTTTTTCAACATCTGTTAATATTATATCCATCTTTTTTGCTGTATATAACATTTTTATGCATACAATTATCAACACAATAACTAATATTGATGTTAATGATAATAAAATAGCTAACAAAATATCATTAAATCCCATAAATTAATCTTCCTTTCTATCATACATTAGGTCAATTAAATCATATAAGTTTTTTTCTTCTGCCTCTGTATCTTTTTCTTCAGCATTTTTTTGCTCTCTTGTCATTTCTTTTTTAACAGTTTTTTCTTTATCTTTGTAATCTACATTATATTCTAACCCTAAATCATTAAAATATTCTTCAGCATCTCCTAGAGTTATTTTATTTATTTCTGGTTTATTCTCTTCTGATGTCATATCACATAATAAATCTTCTTCTGGTTCTTCTTTTACTTCACCAAAAGCTTTTTGTCTTACTGTATCAAAATCTAAAACAGATTCTTTTTTCTTTTCAACATATGAATGTGTTGTAGTAAATTCACTGATATCAATATCCTTCTTTTGTATTTCGCTTTCGTCTAATATTCCATATACTGGTGATATTATTGGTGAAGGTTTAAACTTATCTTTTGTTTTTTCTTCTTTAATTTCATGTCCACGATAAAGAATTTTTTCTTCTCTTTTTGGAACCTTGTTGAAATCATATTCTCTTGTATCACTTATAAAATCTTCTTCATCAAAAATAACCGGAGATTTTTTAGGGACTTCTTTTGAAAAGTCAAAAGCACTTACAAATTCTTCTTCTGCTACAGGTTCTTCTACTATTTCTTCATAGTTTTTTTCTTCACTTCTACTTTTTCTTACAGGTTTTTCTTCTGGTTTATTTTCTATTGTTTTTTTAACATCAACCTGTTTTACGATTTCCTCTTCTTGTTCATCTTCCTCTTCTTCGAATAATGCATTTTTTAATTTATCTAATAGCTTCATAATCCACCTCTTTATTCTGCTTTCTCTACTTTTATTTTGTCTTCATCTGGAAGTTCATTTAATATATCTTCATATATACCATAATTTTCATCAAATTGTAAAACTTCTTTGTTATTATCTGAATTTGGTTTTTCTAAGTTGAATTCTGTTTCATTATAGTCGAAACTACTTTTTCCTATTAACGATTCAAGAATCACATCATTAAATTCAGTATTTTTTAAAATTATTATTGATTTTGATAAAGCTTCTTTTACATTACTTGTTATTACTTCTATTTTTCCGTAATTATATGATACTTCTAAAAAGTATCTAGTTTTGTATTTGCTTATTGAAACTTGTAATGTTTTTCCATCCACATTAATTGTCTTTTTATAGATATTATCAGCTTCAATACCTTGTTTATTTTCTTCTTTATTATAATATCCAACAGTATCGATATATAAATAATAAGTGTCTTTATTTGAAGTTATTTTTATATTATCTTCACTACTATCTGCTATAGACATTCCTCTTGGTAAGAAAATGTTATATCCTCTTACTGCAACATTTGGTTTGCTTTTTTCTTTCATTGATTCTTCAATGATTGATTCATAATTTAAGCTATTTATATTACAACATCCAGTTAATAATAGTATTAAAAGGGTTGCTCCTAATATTTTTTTTCTCATATTCACCTCTTTAATTATAGCATTAAAAATATTATTTGGAAATATTTTTTATTGCTTTTAACATATAAATTGGATAACCTTGTTTTGAGAATTTTTCTTCGTATTCTGTTTTTATATTATCATTATTATCGCTATTATGCAAATCTAGTGAAATATCTTCTAATGTATATCCATTTTTAGATAGTGAAACTATAGAGAATTCAAATAATTTCATATTATCTGTTTTTTGAATAATTTTCGGATTGCCCTTAAATAATTGATCATATACATTTAAGAATGTTTCACTTGTTAATCTTCTTTTAGAATGCTTTTTCTTTGGCCATGGGTCTGAGAAGTTTAAATAAATAGTTTCTATTTCATGATCAAATACTTCACCTAGTTCTTTAGCATCAATATTAATTAGTTTTATATTATTTCCTTTTACTTCTTCTTTTAATCTTTTTGTTCCTATTGCTAGAATACTTGGAGATCTTTCTATACCTATAAAGTTTATATCTGGATAAGTGTTTGCCATTTCTTTAATATACTTACATTTTCCAGTACCTATTTCTATATGAATTGGATTATCATTTTTAAATAATTCATTCCATTTGCCTTTATAATCTTTTGGATTTTCTATATATATTTCACTACTTTGTAATATTTCATATTTATTTCTAATATTTCTAAGTCTCATTTGCAATCACCTTTAAAAATTATACTATAAATAGTAAAAAACTCAAATATTTTATTTCATAAACACTGTATTAATTCATAAATTATAATAAGGAGGAAATATGAATAACGGTATACCTTTTGGGCCAAATCCAAATATGATGAATTATTATAATCCTTTTGGAGAAATGCCTAATCAGAATATGTTTAATAATATGCCTAATCAAAACTTAGGAACTTTAGAGCAAAAGATTAATGAATTACAATCACGAGTAGAAAGATTAGAGAAAAAACTTAATATTAATAATGATTCTCCTTATCAATCTAGTCTTCATATGTTATAAATGCATTTATATGCATTTTTTATTTGTACTTATCTTCATATGTAAGATAATCAAAATATTTTTTGTATTTATTATCTTTCTTTTTATTATTATAACTTTCAGCAAAGGCTTCTTCTGAAAGTGGCTTGAAATCGTTTTGCGTATTATCAAATTTATTTTCATGTTTAACTTCTTTTGTAAGTTCTTCATTTACAGCTGGTTGTTCTTCTGTTTTTATTTGATTATTATTAATAGGTTCTTTTATTGCTTCAATGTTGTTTATTGTATTAAGTTGTCGTTCATCTGTTACTTTATTTTCTTTAACTTTAGTATCTTTAACTATTACATTTTCTTTACTTATTATTTTTTTGTTTTCTTTTACTTTATCACCTGTTATTGATTTAGTGATTACTGATACTATTATTGCAATAACTAATATTATTAACCATATTGCAAATACTGCCATACTTGTTTGAATTAAAACTAATAAATCGTTATTAGAAAATATAGCTGTTTTAGCATATATATCTATGTTTTGTGATACTATTTTATCTACTGTTAATATAAATAAGAATTCAATAATTATGAATACTATCATATTGAAACATCTTATAAATTTATCCATTTTCTTACCCAGTATTGTTATTACTACAATTAATGCTGATATTATCATCATGCATATATACGATATAAGACTTGGAAAGTATATAGCAGTAAATACTTTTTCCATAAAATTATCACATAGTAGTAATACTTTTTCACCATATTGAATTATTAGGAATGCTAATATTGATAAATATCCAAATAGACTTACTATTTTTACTAATTTATTTTTTACTTTATTTCCTATGATTATTATGATTAGTGTTAGTATAAATATTATAAATAGTGCTAAAAAAAGAGGAGAATCTATTATCATTTTAAATATTATCTTTAGTTTTTCAAATATAGACAAATCTTCCATAATATAAACTCCTCCTTTTTATTCTTTTTTATTATTTTCTTTTTATTCTTACTCTGCTTCTTTTGATACAAGTTCAAATATATAAACTGTTTGTTGATATTTTAAGTTCCCTCTTGTACAAGTTACAAGTGTTAAAACATTTTTTTCTTTATCTCTATATAATTTAATGTATCCTGTTTTATCTTGATTATATACATTAACAAGTGTATATGTGTATTTAATTCCTTTATAGTATACATAGGCATTATCACCTATTTGTAATTGATATAGATTGGCAAAGAAACTATTCCAAGCATTTCCAGCATGTGCTGCTAATACGAAGTTTCCTTTTTCTACATCTGGATATGTACTTTGACTCATTATTGCTACATTTTTTGATACATCATTGTATTTAGATTCTTTGCTAGCTAATCCTTTTATTAGGTTTATTTTTGGTATTTCAAGTCTTCCGATAAAATAAGGTTGATTTACAAATACTTCTCCATTTTCAGTTTCTTCTGTATCGTTTTTTATTTCTTCTTTATTTGTGTCATCGTAATCATAATATGTTGGTTGATCAGTTAGAGCAAAATTCATTGTTTCATATACTGATGTTTTTTTGGATTTAAAATAGTCATAACTTAGTATGAATATTCCACAGCAAACCATAACTACTCCCACAGTTACTATGAATTTGGTACTTATTTTATTTTTCATATTTTACCTCATACTCTCGTACTTTAATTTACACTTTTTATTATATCAATTTGGTATTTTTATTGCAATATTAAAACGGTTGTTGTTTAGTATTTATTATTGATAAAAGAATTAAATAATGTTATCATGTATTTGTATTCATAGTAAAGATAAGGTGGTTTTATGAACAATGATGTAAACGGACAAAATTCTGATTTTAGTAATTATCAAGGTGATTTAAGTCAAAATAATTCTAATTATTATGATAATCAAACTGCACTTGGAAATAATTATAATAATGAATCATTTAATCAACCACAACAAAATTTTTATCAACCAGTAAATGATAATTATCAAGACTTAAATTATAATGACTCTTTTCAAGATGATAATAATGGTAGAAAAAAAAGTAAATTACCAATAATTATAATAATTGCAGTTTTAATAATTTTAGTAGCAGGTGCTCTTTTATATTTCTTTGTGTTTAGAAATAAACCTAATGATCCCCCTATTAATGACACTCCTATTATAAGTAGTGATTATAAAAAGTATAATCAGGATTTAATAAGCTATGCCAAGACTTATTTTGTTGATGAATCTATGCTTCCAAGCTCAGTTGGAATGTGTAAAAACGTTACATTAAAAGAATTAAATGATAAAGGTTTGGTTGTTGGAGATTTTGATAATACTTGTGATCAAGATAAAACGTATGTAAGTGTTTGTAAATTAAATAATGGAAATTATCATTATCAAACTACATTTGCTTGTTCAAATAAAAATTTAAATGTAAATTACGGTGATTGGATTAATGGAGATGAAAGAGATCTTGATGATACTGCTGAAGTAAGATATTTATACATGCTTCAAAAATTAAATGGTAGTATTGATAAAAATTCTTCTAATGAAGTATGGGAAGATGAATTTAAAAATGAAGATAAAAAGTATTCTGTAGTAGATAAACAAACTTTCTACAGATATAGAGATTTACTTTATAGGTATTCTATTACTAATAATTATTATTATCAAAAAAATGGAACAAATGATTTAACCAATAAATATAAAGTTAGTGAATATTACACTTCTTCTCCAAATGATCAATATAAAAATAAAGATAGCGAAGATACAGTTTATAAATGGTATGTTTATGAAAGTAAAGTTTATAATAATGGAGAATTTCATTCTACTTGTCCTGATTTGAATTATCCAGTTAAAGGTGAAGAAAAAATTACACATATTTATACAACTGATTTATCTATTCCAATTAATAGCTATACTAAAAGAGAAAGTGCAACTTTATATCAAACAAAAATTGGAGATAAATGGTCAGATTACTCAACTACTAAATGTGATATAACTGATTCTGATAATTGTAGATCTACTCTTGGTTATCATTATTCTATTTCTAGTTATAAATGGTATACTAATTCAAAAAAAGTTTATTATCCTTCTAAATCTTCAAATGTTAATGATGAAATTATTTATTATAAGGAATCACCTGTTAATAATGCTAAAAAAGATGGATCTACTAAAACTGTTGCTTATAAATGGTATAAGGTTGTAACAAAAGATTTAGGTTATGCAAAATCTTCTCCTATGGTAGGGTCAATAAAAAATGAAAATGACAAGAAAATGTCTGAATGGTCAAATTATTCTACATCAAAACCTGCTAGTGAATCATCAAGAGAAATAGAACAAAGAAATAAGTTGATTTTAGTGTTAAACGATTCAAATACTAATAATGACATAACATATATTGATATGTCTAATGATTATATGACATTTGATGAGTTAATTACTTTTGCTAAGAATAATAATTATAATATTAATAGTTTAAGTGATATTGATAATATTCCAGAACTTAAATATCAAGTTAAATTACAATATAGAAAAGTAAAATAAAAAAAGAAAGTTAATTCTTTCTTTTTTATTTGTACATTACTAGTGCAGAAAAACAATAGATTTGTTCTTCTGAAAATACTGATACGCTGACCTGATATTTTATATCTATTATGTTTTCATGGTCTTCTAAAAAGTCGTTTAATTCTTCTTCTAAATCCTTTTCGCTTTCTTCATCAAATACTTTTACTTTCATAAATACCTCCATGAAAATAATAATATTTTAAGTTAATTTTTACTGTCGAAAAAAGACATAAGCTAGTTTCACTTATGTCTTTATTTTACAACAATATTTATTATTTTATTTTTAACAAAAATTATCTTTACGATTTCTTTTCCTTCAATATGTTTTTTAATATTATCATTTTCTAATGCAATAGATTTTACTGTATCTTCTTCAGCATCTTTTTCAACATTTATTGTTGCTCTTAATTTACCATTTACTGAAACAGCAATTTTTACTTCACTATCTTCCATCTTGCTCTCATCATATACTGGCCATGAATATGTTACGATTGGGTTATTTCCAATCATTTCATTTAACTCTTCAGTTATATGTGGTGCAATTGGGTTTAAAAGTGTAAGTAGTAATGTAAAATCATCTTTTGTAATTGATTTTTCTTCTACATATGCATTTGCAAGTATCATTAAGGCAGATACTGCTGTATTATAGTTCATATTTTCTAAATCGTATGTTACTTTTTTTATGGTTTGATTTTGGATTTTTTCTAATGATTTTGTATATCCTTCTTTATCATTTATTTCATCTTTTATTCTTATTATTTTATCTATGAATCTTTTACATCCTTTTAATGAATCTGTACTCCAAGGGGCGTCTTGTTCATAATCACCCATAAACATTTCATATAATCTTAAAGCGTCTGCTCCATATTCTGAAACTATGTCATCTGGGTTAATTACATTGCCTTTACTCTTGCTCATTTTCTCATTGTTTGAACCTAAAACCATTCCATGAGATACTCTTGTCCAAATCATTTCTTTATTTGGAACTAGTCCTATATTATATAAGAATTGTATCCAGAATCTTGCGTATAATAGATGTCTTGCTGTGTGTTCCATTCCGCCATTATACCAATCTACTCTGTTCCAATATTTCATAGCATCCATTGATGCAAACTCTTTTTCATTATGTGGATCCATAAATCTTAAGAAATACCAACTTGATCCTGCCCAGTTAGGCATTGTATCAGTTTCTCTTTTTGCATCCATTCCACATTTTGGACATTTACAATTTACCCAATCGGTAATTTTTGCAAGTGGACTTTCTCCATCATCAGTTGGTTCATATTCAGCTACATCTGGAAGTAATATTGGAAGTTCATTTTCTGGAACTGGGACCCAACCACATTTTGGACAATTTATCATTGGAATTGGTTCTCCCCAGAATCTTTGTCTTGAGAATATCCAATCACGCATTTTATAGTTATTTACAACTCTTGCAATTCCTTTTGAAACTAATTTTTTTGTGATACTTTCTTTTGCTTCTAAAACAGTCAAACCCGTAAATTCCTCTGAATTAATTAAAGTTGGATTAGTTTTTAAATATTCATCTTTTTCATAAGCTTGTTCAGATACATCTTTACCAGATATTACTTGAATCATGTCTATATTATGTGCTTTTGCGTATTCAAAATCTCTTTGATCATGTGATGGTACAGCCATTACAGCACCAGTTCCATAAGTTCCAAGAACAAAATCTCCAATAAATACTGGAACTTTTTTACCATTAACTGGGTTTATTGCTTCTATTCCTTTTAATATGCAACCGCTTTTTTCTTTATTAAGCTGTGTTCTGTCCATATTAGATTTCTTTTGTGTTTCTTTTATGTATTTTAATACTTCATCTTTATTCTCTACTCTTGGCATTAATTCTTTTACTAATTTACCATCTGGTGCTATTACAAAGAATGTGACTCCATATATTGTTTCGATGCATGTAGTAAATATCGAAAACTTTCCTCCATCTACAATATCTACATCTACTTCAACACCGGTACTTTTTCCTATCCAGTTTATTTGTCCTATTTTTACTTTTTCTGCAAAGTTTGTATCATCAAGACCTTTTAATAAGTCTTCTGCATATTCACTCATCTTAAGCATCCATTGACTTTTTTCTTTTTGAATAACAGAGCTTCCGCATCTTTCACAAACTCCACCAGCAGCATCTTCATTTGACAACACTGTTTTGCAATTTGGACACCAGTTAACAGGTACAGTGGCTTTATAAGCCATGTTGTTTTCATAAAATTTTAGAAATTGCCATTGTGTCCATTTATAATAATCTGGATCTGTTGTTGAAAACTCTCTATCCCAATCGAATGAAAAACCTAGCGTCTTCATTTGTCTTTTAAATGTTTTAATATTTTCTTTTACAGCTTCTTTTGGATGAATATGATTTTTTATTGCGTATTGTTCAGCTGGAGCTCCGAAAGCATCCCATCCCATTGGATATAAAACATTATATCCTTGCATTCTTTTCATTCTTGCTTTTGCATCTTGAGCTGTATAGCTTCTTACATGTCCTACATGAAGTCCTGATCCTGATGGATATGGGAATTCTACTAATATATAATATGGTTTTTTATTGCTTCCATTTACTGCTTTAAAGCATTCATTTTCCTCCCAATAATTTTGCCATTTTTTTTCTATTTCGCTATAATTCATTTTATTTTTTCCTTTCTTTCTTGGTGTAATATTTACTTAATAGTTTATAACTAAATACAACAAGTACTAAACATGATACTAGTGCTATTATGAGCTTTAGTGTTACAGATTTAGTTACTTCTGTTAAAACGAGTATCAAACCAACATCGATTGAATTTACTATTGCAAGTGTATTCAATGTTGATGTTGCATTCCCTTCTCTTAAGTCTTTTCCTATCATATGACCAAATAAAATCAGTTCTGATGGGATTTTATATTTATCTTTATTTTTCAGTTTATCACTTTTATATTTTTTATATTTTCTTATAATTATTAATCTATGATAAGAATATACAAGTATAAAAGCTACTAAAAATTCAATTATTAACAATACATATTTTGGCATATAAACCACTCCTTTTTATAAAGTTATTATAATATTTTTAATATATTTATTCAATAAATTTATGGGAATGTATTTAATATTTTTACTTATTTAAATTTAAATGCTATAATGTTTACCTAGGTGGTAGTAATGTTTAAATATTCTAATTCAAATAAAAGATACCATACTTTGGACTACTATTATAAAATGAGATATGGATGTAAAGTTTTTAAAGTTAGTTTAAATATTGGTTGTTCATGTCCAAATATTGATGGTACAAAATCGTATGGTGGATGCATTTATTGTAAGAATGCTAGTGGTGATTTTGCTGGTGATAAGAATTCTTCTTTAAAGGGACAATTCAGTAGTGTTAAAAATATTATGTTAAAAAAATGGCCTGACGCTAAATATATTGCTTATTTTCAAGCTGGCACTAATACTTATGGCAATTTAGATTATTTAAAAAAATGTTACGAAGAAGTTTTAACTTATGATGGTGTTGTTGGAATTAATATTGCTACAAGATGCGATGCTATTAGTGATGAGTGTTTAGAGTATTTAAAAACACTAAATATGAGGACTGATTTAGTTGTAGAACTTGGTCTTCAAACTATTCATGACAAAACTTCAAAACTTATTAACAGAGGACATTCTTTAGATGAGTTTTCTACAATGTATAGAAAACTAAAGGATGCTAATATTAAAGTAGTTGTTCATATTATTAATGGACTTCCTTTTGAAACAAAAGAAATGATGATTGATACAGTTAAGTATTTAAATAATTTAAATATTGATGGGATTAAAATTCATATGTTACATATATTAAAAGATACTCCTCTTGCTAAACTTTATGAGAATGATCATTTTCATATATTAACACGTGATGAATATGTTGACATTGTTTGTGATCAACTAGAATATTTGAATGAAAAGATTGTTGTTAATAGAATAACTGGTGACCCAAAGATTGATGATTTAATTGAACCGAAATGGCTTGTTAAAAAGTTTGTTGTATTAAATGAAATTGATAAAGAAATGAAAAAAAGAGACTCATATCAAGGAATAAGATTGTGAATCTCTTTTATTTTAATAAATTGACTATCCAACTTGTGATCAATAATATGATTATTATTAGATAATTTTTCTTTATAATATTAAATAGTTTTGTTATATAGTCTTTTTTAAATACTAAATCAATGATATCTAGTATAAGTATAGTAATTAATAAGATAAATATTGGTATTGATAAAATGTTATGCTTAAAAGCACTATAAAAATCTAATATAATTATTGATTTAAAAGCTCTTGTCATTCCACAAGCTGGACAAGGTATTTTAAATATTTTTTTAAAGACACATGGAATTTTATATTTAAAGCAAATTAAAAATATTAATACAATTAATAGGTATAAAAATAGTATTAATATTTTATTTTTCTTAGTCACTTAATGGTTTTCCATCAGCATCAGTATTTATTGATCCAGTTAGAATTAAGATTCCTTCAACTAATCCCCAAATTGCTGATACTGCTGATAATGTAAAGCAAGATAATACACTTATTAAAAGCTGTGCTATTGCTTTTCCAGTATATCCTAAATAAAAGTTATGTACCCCAAATGATCCTAAAAGTATTCCTAGTATTCCTGCTGCTACTTTTGATTTTCCTGTTTTATTCTGAGCAGTGCTTTTTGATGTTGCTACTCCACAATTTAAACATACGTCTTGATTTTCATTTAATTCTTTACCACAATTTGTACAATATTTTCCCATATTTTATTATCCTCTCCTTTTTTATTTAACTGATATATCTCCACTTGTTGTTTTTATAAATAGTTTTTTACCACTTGTTAGTGATCCATTTATTTTAACATTTCCAGTTATTGTATCGGTTTCTAAATTCATTTCTCCATTTGTATTAATATCTACATTACCACTTATTGTTTTGATTTCACTATTTAGTATTAGTTCTTGTAAATTTATATTTACATCACCTGATATAGAATTAATATCTATTCCACCAACTAAATTATTTAATGCTATATTACCACTAGCTGTTGTTATTATATTCGTTGGTGAATCAATGTTTATTATGTTTAAGTCACCACTTGTTGTACTTATATTTAAGTGATCTGCTGTTATATCATTTATAGTTATATCTCCACTTACAGAATTAATACTGATTGTATTTGTATTTATAGTGTTATCAAACGTAATGTTGCCGTTTGTTGTTTTTATATTAAGTTCTGGTGCTATTAAATCTTTAGAACTAGTAATATCACCACTTACTGTTTTTATTGTTATATTTCCTTTATAAGAGGCAGGAATAAATATATCATAATGCGGCATATTGATACAAAATCCTATGCATTTATAATTATTGAAGTCAGATATAGATATATTGCTATCTGATATTTCTTTTTCGTAGCTATTATCATTATTTGTGTAATATTTTACAACTTTTAAATTTTCTTCTTCTGTTGATTTAATGTTAATATCTGCAAATTTAGAATAAATATTTATGTTATCTATATTTTCTAAAGGAATATATTCATATATACTTTTTAAATTATTCTTACTTGTATATAATCTTAATTCTGCTCCAAGAATTTTTGCAAATACAAACATTGCTAGAAGAATTACTGCTAAACTTCCTAGTATGATTAATATAATTTTTATTGGTTTTTTCATTTTAACCTCCTAATTATATTATAGTTTAACAAACTATTTTAATCAATGTTTATCATTTTGTTTTTTTATTATAGTACTTATTATAATTAACCCTATTGATATTAGTGCAACTATTACATATAAGATATCTGGTATTGTATTTTTAAATGCTCTATCAAGTATCACTATTACTATGTAAAATAGTATTCCTAATATCATTAGTATATTTGATAACTTATTCATTAATATTCACAACTTCCTGGAGTTCTTGGGAATGCTATAACATCTCTTATATTTTCAACTCCTGTTAGATAAATGATTAATCTTTCAAATCCCATTCCAAATCCTGAATGGACACATCCTCCATACTTTCTTAAGTTTACATACCAATCTATAGTATCCTTATCAACTTTAAATTCTTCAATTCTTTTTTCTATTTTTTCAAGATTTTCTTCACGTTGTGAACCTCCCATAAGTTCACCAGCTCCTGGTACTTCAAGGTCTACTGCTGCTACTGTTTTATTATCATCATTTAATTTCATATACCAAGCTTTAATGTCTTTTGGCCAATCAGTTACAAATACCGGTCCATTAAAGTATTCTGTTATATATTTTTCGTGTTCTTTAGCTATATCTTCATCATAAGATGGTTCAAATTCCCATTTTACATTTGCTTTTTTTAAAATATCTATAACATCATGATGTGTTATTCTTGTGAATTTACTATTAACAAGCTTAGTTAATTTTTCTTTTAATCCATTTTCTACAAATTTATCACAGAAATCTATTTCATCTGGACATTTTTCTAGTACATATGAAATGATAAATTTTAACATTTCCTCTTCAATATCCATTAAACCATTTAAATCACAAAATGCTATTTCTGGTTCTATCATCCAGAATTCATTTGCATGTGTTTTTGTATTAGATTTTTCAGTTCTAAAGGTTGGACCAAATGTATAAATTTTGTTAAATGCCATAGCAAATGCTTCTCCGTGAAGTTGACCACTACCTGTTATAAATGCTTTTTTACCAAACAAGTCTTTGCTTAAATCTACTTTCCCATCTTTTTTTGGAAGGTTATCAAAATCTAGAGTTGTTACCTTAAACATTTGATCTGATCCTTCACAATCTGCTGTTGTTATTAATGGTGTATTTGCATAAATATATCCTCTACTTTGAAAATATTCATGAATTGCCATTGCAGCAACACTTCTTATTCTAAATACTGCTTGAAAGATGTTAGTCCTAAGTCTTAAATAAGCTTGTTCTCTTAAGAATTCCATGGTATGTCTTTTTGGTTGCATTGGATAATCTTCTGGACAATCTCCAAGTAATTCTATTTCTTTTAGTTTTAACTCATAATCTTGCCCTTTTCCTTCTGATTTTATGATCAATCCTTTTACTTTAATGGCACTTCCAATATGATATTTTTGAATTTCATCAAAATCTTTTAAAGTGTTGTCATAAACTACTTGAAAATGTTTAAAACATGTCCCATCAGAAAAATCTATGAATCCATATTCTTTTTGTTTACGATGATTTTTTATCCAGCCATTTAATGTTACTTCTTGCCCTTCCATATCTTTGATATTGTCAAATAAATCTTTCAAATAAATTGCTTTCATAATTCTCTTCCTTTCTAAAAATAAAAACTAGTTTAATCCCCAAAGGGACGAAAACTAGTTAATTCCGCGGTACCACCCTAATTATTATATAATAATCACTCGTATATTATAACGGTATAATCCGGCCTAATCTACTATTAATTCGGTAGGCAACTCCAGAGTGTTTTTCATAATAACCGACTTGTTAGCTTTCACCAAACCTAACTCGCTTTTTTAAGTTTGTTAATATTACTTTTCTCCTTCTTTGTTGATAGTTTCAGTATAAGTATTTTTATTTATTTTGTCAATTGTCAAAATAGTAAAATAATGTCTTTTTATTGAAAATATCTCTTTAAATTTATATAATTTAGGTGGTGATATTTTGTGCTAGTTATTAATAAAAATGTTTCATGTGAAATTGAAATAAAAAAATCAAGGTTTATATGCCTTTTATTTTATGTAGAAAGTATTGATGATATAAATAATGTTTTTGAAAAAATTAAGGGTGATTATAAAGATGCTACCCATTATTGCTATGCATATATACTTAATAATCAAAGAAAGTTTAGTGATGATAATGAACCTAGTGGAACTGCTGGACTTCCTATGCTTAATGTATTAGAGAAGAATAATTTAACGAATATTATTGCAATTGTTATAAGATATTTTGGAGGCATAAAACTTGGTGCTGGAGGTCTTGTTAGAGCATATTCAAAATCTGTTTCTCAAGCATTAAAGGAAACAAATGTTATACCATTTGTAGAATATGAAGAAATGACTTTAGAAACTTCTTATGATAATCAAAAATTAATTGATAAATGTACTAAAGATGTTGATGTTATATCAAAAGAATTTAAGGATAACATAAAATATATTGTTAGGGTTTCAAAGGATAAACAAGAAGAATTTAAAAATAATTTGGATAAAAAAATAAAGGTGAATTGATCACCTTTTTTTAGTTTCAATTACTTCTGGTACTTTACTGTATACTTGATTTTCTTTTTGAAAATACTTTGTATAAAAAAACTGATGAGTTATAATTACTTTAAAGATAGGAGGATGTTTATGGAATATTTACTTATTGTTTTTAGAACTTTATTTTTTATTTTTACTTTTTATTTTGTTTTTCTAAAGATTGTAAATAGTATTAGAAAAAAAATAAATCATAATTTCTTTAAAAATAATGTAATAAATAATCAAATTTATCAAGATGTAAGTTTTCAAGATGAAAAGAATAGATATGCTGATATTACTAAAAAAGAATTAGAGGAATTTAATACTCAAGATTTAAAATCGTTTAAAAATTATTTTTATAATTTATTTATAGACTTTGAAACTGCTTATAATAATCTTGATTTTAATATGTTGAAAACTCTAAGTACAAAGCAATTATTTCAAAATTATTATACAGGTATTACACTTGATCTAGAAGCAGGAAATAAAAGAATAATAAGTAATATTAGAAAAGATGAAATGACAATATTTGAAACATTTACTTCTACTGCAAAGCAAGTTGTTTCAGCAATGATTAAAATTTCTTATATCAATTATACAATTAATAAAGATGGAAGAATAATAAGAGGAAGTAGAGATACAAGAATTACCGAAAAGTTTGAAGTTATATTTAGAAAAGATTTTGAAAAAGAAGATGTTAAAAAGTGTCAAAATTGTGGTGCTATAGTGACTGGAAATAAATGTGAATATTGTAGAACAATTATTAAAAATGTTGATTTTAAAATAAGTAGTATTAAAAAGATAATTGAAAAATAATGAAATAAAAAAGGTGAATCAATCACCTTTTTTTGGTATATTTAACGTTAATCATTTATTGTATATTGCATTATTGTTTTCACATCTTTAAAACCATAATTTTTATACAAACAAATTGCAGGAGTATTTTCTTTGCAAACTGTTAATTCAATATACTTTAACCCTTTAGATTTAACCCAATATTCAAATTCATTTATTAATTTCTTTCCTATTTGTTTTTTTCTGTATTTTTCATCTATGAATATTGCATCTAGTTTTGCTTTAGCATTTATATATGCGTCATTTGTATCTATAATATTTCCAAATAGATATCCTGCATATTCATCATCATATTTTGCCAACAAAATACATACATTATCATTCATGTAAACTCTCTCATATAATGATTTCACTATACACTTTTCATTTATATTTTCATCATATTTTTTCTCGTCGTGGATCAATTTTGTTAAGTAATTATTTGTCTTAAATGCCATTTCTTTTGAATTAACTTTTATTATTTCAATTTTCATTTTATACCTACTTATAACTAAAACAAAGATGGATTTATTCATCTTTGCTTTTTATTTTTTAAATATTATTTATTTCTTCAAGTATTTTTGATTTAGGCATGAAACCTACTAATTGTTTTTTTAATTCTCCATCTTTGAAGATAAATACTTGTGGAACAGACATGATTCCATATCTTCTTGCTAAATCTTCGTGTTTATCAACATCTACTTTTATTATTTTGTTTTCTCCTCTTTCATTAGCTATTTCTTCTAATACAGGGCTTAACATTTTGCAAGGACCACACCATGAAGCATAGAAATCTACTATAACAACTCCATTTTTTATTTCATCATCAAAGTTTTCATTATTTAAATGTAATATCATCTTTAATCTCCTATCTATATTTATCTAAAACAATCTCTATACCATCAATGTTTATTTTTCCTTTGTCAATTAGTTTATCTACATATGATGGTTCAATTAGTTTATTTTTTAACATAATATCAATTGAATCTCTATTGAATTTATCTTTATCCTTATCATTATTATATGTTTTAATTAAGCTATATATTTCATCTGCACTCTTAGTTGTATCTTTTACAATATTAGAAAGTCCTGGAGATGAATTTACTATTATTGGTGTAAGTTTTGATTCTTTAACAATCGTTATATTGAATGCTGGTTGACTTAAGAAAAATAAAGCAATAAATATCATAACATATGCTTCTACTACCCCTAGGATAAATCCTAAAATTTTTGATGGTATACTTAATATCACTGTTGCTTTTAATACATTTTCAAAGAAGTTTGCAACTTTAAGTATTATTCCTAGTATTAGTCCTAATAGTGCTTGAATTGTTAAAAATGCAATCATTTGATATAAGACTATATTTAAACTTGTTAACCCTTCTATTGCACCACCAAATTTAAAAAATGGTAAATTATAGCTTAAGAAATTAGCTAAGTAATCTTTTAAGTAATAAGCTATTATAAACGTTAAAATGGTACCTATTAAAAATACGGTTTGTTTTATAAAACCACTTTTAAAACCACATACTCCCCCAAAAAGTAATAATACAATTATTACTGCATCAACTATTCCTAACATATTCCCTCCTTACTAATATTAGTATAACTTATTTTTGTTAAATATGCTATAATATTTATGAGGTGCTTTAAATGAATGTGGTAATTAAAGTAAATGAAGAAACAAAAAATAAAATGATTGAATATTATAAAGATAAGTTGAGAGATAAAACTCCACCTTATGCTATTTTCCAAGCTCAAGAAGAAGATACAATTATAACTTTGTATGCATCTGGCAAAGCAATGTTTCAAGGTACTAGTGCTTTTGTAGATGCTAATATGTGGCAATCTGTTATAGCAAATGATGATACTAGTAAAGATTCTTCTATTAAAGATAAGTATTATAATACGAATGCTGTTGGTTCAGACGAGGTTGGAACTGGTGATTATTTTGGTCCTATAGTTGTTACTGCATCTTTTGTTAAGAAAGAAGATATACCTTATTTGGAAAGCCTTGGTGTTTGTGACTCTAAAAAATTAACCGATGAAAAAATATTAAATATTGCACCTTCTATAATTAAGAAAATTGCTTACAAAAGTATTATCATAGGAAACGAAGAATATAATCAAAAATATAGTAAAGAAATTAATATGAATAAAATTAAAGCTATTATGCATAACAGAGCTTTAGGTTCTTTAATTAAATCTATTAATGAAAAGCCAGATTATATTATTATAGATGAATTTGCTAGTGAAAATAGATATTATGAATACTTAAAAGATTCCACTGATGTTGTTAAAAATATTACTTTTATTACTAAAGCAGAAGATAAGAATTTAGCTGTTGCTTGTTCTTCAGTTATTTCTAGATATATATTTTTAAAAGAAATGGATAAATTATCTGATTTATATCATATTTCAATCCCTAAAGGGTCTGGTTCTAATGTTGATAAAATTGGACAAGAACTTGTTTCAAAGTATGGTAATGAAATACTTGATAAAGTTGCAAAAAAGAATTTTTCTAATACAAAAAGGATTTTAAAAACAATGATTTTTTAAAATCCTTTTATTCTTGCAATAACTCATCTAATAGTACAATTTCATATCCTTTTTGTTTTATGTAATTTATCATTAAATTTAAATTTGATGTGGTTGTATTATTGTTACTAAGTGAAATAATTATTCCTGGTGCTAGGGTTTCTTTTAATTCTTTGTATGGATAATTTTCACTTAATGTATATGGTTTTATTGTATACATTTTTTCTTTTTTACAAATATCTATTGCATTATTATTTTCAGTTCCATAACAGTATTTAACGCTTTTCTTAGTTATTCTTTCTATCATTGCCTTTTCATATTTTAGTGTTGCTTTATTATAATTATTGTTTTCATTTCCTAGACTTGCTATATAATGTTCTTTAGAAGAAATATTATTTAAATATTCATCATTATTTACAATTTCATCACTTATAAAAAATGTTACTTTCACATTATTTTTATCTAGAATATTTAAGATATTTGTAATATTATTATCTGTTTTTAATTCAAATACTAAAGATATTTCTCTTTTTTCTTTATTACCACTTATTATATACTTGTCATAATTATCTTTTAAAGAAATATCTGGAAGATCATTTATAAATACTAGAAGATTTTTATTGTATTCCCCTAATCTTTTCATTTTTTCATAGCTTTTATTAACATCTACTTCTGTACCACTTTTTCCCGCTATAATACAATCATTTTCTATTACAGCATTTACTGCTGCTACTTTATATTCATCTTTAGTATTCATTATTTCTTTCATGATTGGATCTTTTGATTTTGATATATAAATTATTTTATCTGTGTAATAAAAACTAAAACAAGTTAATATACATATACCCAGTATTTTGAATGCATTTTTCATTATATATCACCTAATAAATAGTATGAAATAAAATGTAAATGTTGCTAATTATTATCTTTATTTATTTGACACTTTTCACAGTAGTATGTTCCTCTTTGACCTACTCTTATTTTTTTTATTATTGTTTTACAAATTCTACACTCTTCTTTTTCTCTTTGATGGACATATAATTCATTTTGAAATAACCCTGTTACTCCTTCTTCTGATGTGTAACTTCGTATTGTTGTTCCACCTTCTTCAATGGCTTTTTCTAGTACTTTTTTTGTATTTTCAATAATACTTTCTAATTCTTTATCATTTAAGCTACCACATTTTCTTAATGGATGTATTTTTGATAAGAATAATATTTCATCAGCATAAATATTTCCAATTCCTGCAATTATAGATTGATCTAGTAATGCAGTTTTTATTGGTATTTTTTTATTATTGTATTTTTCCTTTAGATAATTTGTAGTTAATTTTTCATCCCATGGGTCTGGTCCAACATCTTTTAATGGAGATTCATTTATTTTAGTTTTATCAACTAAATACATTCTTCCGAATTTTCTTGTGTCTTTGTAGCGCAACTCAAATTCATCATTTATATTAAAAATGACATGTTCGTGTTTTTCTATTTTTTCGTCAATATTTCTATAAAGGTATTTCCCTTCCATTCTTAAATGTGATAATAAGTAGTAATCATCAAGTTCAAATATTAACCATTTGCCTTTTCTTTTGATATCATTTATTGTTTGATTTTTAATATTTTCTTTTATCTTTTCTATGTCTTGTCCAAAAAAGATATTTGGATATATTATATTTACACTTTTAATTTTTTTGTTTTTAAGTCTAGTTAAAAGTTTTTTTCTTACTGTTTCTACTTCTGGTAGTTCTGGCATATTTACTACTCCTTTACTTCGATACTGTTTCTATAAAAATATATTGTATATTATTTATGGTTTTTATTTTTTTCCTTAAGCTTTCTACTAATTCATTTGATTGCTTTACTGTTAAATCATCATCAATTAGTAATTGAATTAACGTCAAATAATTTGAACCAAATTTTATGAATTTTATATCTTTTATATCCATTCCTAAGTTAGTTGCATATAACTCTATTTTTTGGTATTTATTATCATTTTGTTCTTCTCTTACTAGGATTTCACCTGTTTGATCTTTTATCATGTTTAATCCAACATAGATGATCATGGTACTTATCATTATACCACCAGCTAAATCCATGTATTTTAACCATGCAACTCTATTTGAAAATTGAGTAAGTGCTATAGCAATTAAACCAAATACTGATGTTACTACATCCATTTTACTTTCCTTAGCACTTGATATTACTATTTCTGAGCTTAGAGAGTACCCTCTTTTTTCTAAGTATTTTGATAAGAAATATTTTGTTATTATTGTTATGGCACTTAGAATTATTAAATATTTTGAAGGTGTTGCTGCTTCTTTTCCAAAGGTACTTCTAAGTAATGTAATACCTACAAAAACAATTAATGCTCCGATTACCATGCTTATTAAATTTTCTAATTTCCCATGACCAAAAGGATGTTCTTTATCAGCTGGTTTTTGAGATACTTTGGCACCGACTATTGCAACAAAATCTCCTACTAAATCTGACATTGAATGAAATCCATCACTTAATAATGTTTGTGATGATCCAGCTAAACCCCCAACTATTTTTAGAATTATTAAACAAAAATTAACTAATGCACTTATCATTAGGACTTTTGTTTTTTGCATTTTTCACCCCTATTTTGCTTCGTACCAATTGTTTCCCTCGCTTACTGAAACTTCTAATGGTACGTTTAATTTATATGTATTCTCCATTATGTCTTTTATTACTTTTTTTGCTATTTCTTTTTCTTCATAAGGGGCATCTATTATTAATTCATCGTGTACTTGAAGAATTATTTTAGATTTTAAATTAAGTTCATTAAACTTTTCATATATTTCTACCATGGCTTTTTTTAGTATATCTGCACTTGTTCCTTGAATTGGTGTGTTGAGTGCCATTCTTTCACCTTGTTGTCTTATCATGAAGTTGTTGCTTTTTATTTCATCTATTACTCTTACTCTTCCGAATAAAGTTTTTACATAACCTTTTTCTTTTGCTTCTTCTATTTCTTTATTCATGTAATCTTTTATTCCAGGATATGTATTTAGATAATCATCAATAAACTTCTTTGCTTCATATACGTTTATCCCTAAATCTTCTGACAAACCGAATGATGATATTCCGTAAAGTATTCCAAAGTTTACAGCTTTTGCATTTCTTCTCATAAGTGGTGTTACATGTACTCTGTCAACATGATATATATCCATTGCAGTTTTAGTATGTATATCTAGTCCACTTTTGAAGGCGCTGATTAAGTTTTCTGCATTTGACATATGTGCGAACACTCTTAACTCTATTTGACTGTAATCGCTAGATATCAAAACTGATTTTTTTGATGGTAGGAAGGCTTTTCTTACTAATCTTCCATATTCTTCTCTTGCTGGAATATTTTGCAAATTTGGATTAGTAGATGACAATCTTCCTGTTCTAGTTAAGGTTTGATTGAATGTTGTATGAATCTTTCCATCTTCTTTTATTGAATCAATTAACCCTACTGAATAATTACTATAAAGTTTAGATAGTGCTCTATAATCTAATACTTTATTTACAATTGGATAATCTTTTACTTTATTTAATATATCAATACTTGTTGAATAATTATTATCTTTAATTCTTCTAGGATACGGTATTTCTAATTTTTCAAATAATATTTTTCCTAGTTGTTTTGGAGATAATATATTAAATTCACATCCTGCCATGTTGTAGATTTCATTTGATAATATATCAAGTTTTATTTGAATTTCTTCTTTCATATCATTTAGAATTTCTTTTGATACGTTAATTCCTGTATATTCCATATCTGCTAAAACATATGATACAGGAAGTTCTATCTTTTCATATAATTCTAACATATCTTTATTTTTTAGTTCTTCCAAGATACTATCTTTTTTATTATAGATAAAAACTGCTTTTTTTACTGCGTTTGCTATTATTTCATCTTTATTATTTTCATAATCTTTATATAGTTTTGATGTATCACTCACTGATTCATTAAATATGTTCATTAAGTTTTCAATATCATCTTTTATATTATAGTTTAATAGATAAGATATAAGCATTATATCTTCAAAGTTTTTATCAAAATTAATATTTAAATATTTTAGTGTTACTAATAATTTTTTTAGATCATATGTATATTTTTTACTATTGTTATTAAAAATTTTAATATTTTTTATGTTTTCTTTTTCAACGAAGTATGCATTTGTTCCATCATATAATGCTAACCCAGTTATTTTTTTATCATGATAGCTACCACATATTTCTAAATATAATGAATATTCATTTTTATTTAAAAGATCTAAGTCTGTTATTATCTTATACTCTAGTTTTTCTTCTTTTCTTTCGAAGTTTTCTTTTTTTATTATTGAGTAAAACTCATATTCTTCAAGAATTGAAATATATTCATTTGTTATGCCATTATATTTGATTTTATTTAAATCTGTATCTATTGGAACTTCTTTGTATATAGTAGCAAGTTCATAAGAAAAATAAGCGTTATCTTTATCATTTTCTAGTTTTTCTTTAGTTTTTCCTTTAACATCTTCAATGTTTTCATATATTCCATTTAATGAATTATATTTTTGTAGAAGACTTAGTGCTGTTTTTTCTCCAATTCCTTTTACTCCAGGAATGTTATCACTTGAATCCCCCATTAATGCTTTTAAATCCACCATTTTTTCTGGGGTTATACCATAGGTTGAGAAGAATGTTTCTTTATTCATCATTATGTAGTCATTACTTTTTAATAATTTTACACAACAATCATCTGATATTAATTGTAGTAGATCTTTATCACTCGATATTATTGTTGCAATAAAGTCTTCATTTTTATCTACTTCTTTTGCAAATGTTCCAATTATATCATCAGCTTCATAGTTATCTATTTCAAAACATTTAATTCCCATTGCTGCAGCAAGTTTTTTTGCTACTGGAAATTGTTCTTTTAATTCTTTTGGTATTTCGCTTCTTCCTTCTTTGTAGTTCTTGTACTTTTCATGTCTAAATGTTCTCCCTTTATCAAATGCAATCATCATATATGATGGGTTTTCTTCTTTGATAATTTTATTTAACATATTAATAAAACCAAATAATGCGTTGGTCGGAAATCCTTTAGAATTCCTTAAAATACTGCCGGAATAAGCTGTTGCATAGAAGCTTCTAAATAATAGGTTATTTCCATCAATTAATACTGCTTTTTTCATAATATCACCATTTTAATTATACCAAAATTACAGCATTAAAAAAAGGAGAACTGAATGAATTTATTTCATTACATAGCACTCCTTTTTAATATTTTATTTTTTATTCATATGTAACAGAAGTAATTTTACTGTTTGTAAACATATTCGTTGTATCAGCATTTGCTGTTGTCCAACCAGATCCTACTGTTACTTTTTCTAATGAGCTTGCCTCAGCAAAAGCTTTTGACATATCAGTTACTTTACTTGTATTCCAACTGCTTAAGTTTATTATTTTTAGATTAGAACAAACATAGAACATTTCAAACATGCTAGTTAAGTTTGATGTATCAAAGTTCGATAAATCAATGCTTGTTAATGAACTGCAATATTTAAACATACCCTCCATACTGGTTACATTCAATGTATTAAAATTTGATAAATCAATACTTGTTAGTGAGCTGCAAAAATAAAAGACATTCATCATATTTGTTACTTTTGATGTATTAAAACTAGATAAATCGAGTGTTGTTAATGAATTGCAATTATAAAACATTGCTCTCATTGTTGTTACATTTGATGTGTTAAAATTATTTAAATTTAGTGTTTTCAGTGATGTGCAGTTATTGAACATACTTTGCATTGTTGTTACATTTTGCGTATTAAAATTACTTAAATTTAGTGTTGCCAATTTAGAGCAACCATAAAACATATATGTCATATCTGTTACGTTTGATGTATCAAAACCAGATAAATCTAGGCTTGTTAATGAATTACAACTATGAAACATTGATCTCATTGTGGTTACATTTGATGTATTAAAGTTTGATAGATTAAGTGATGTTAATGAATTACAATTAGCAAAAATGTTCATCATATTTGTTACATTTTTTGTATTTAAACTTGATAGGTCAAGATTTGTTAATGAATTACAATCATAAAACATTGATCTCATTATGGTTACATTTGATGTGTTAAGACCATTTAAGTTTAGAGTTATTAATGATGTACAACCATTAAACAAACTAAACATATTAGTTGCTTTCGATGTGTCTAGTTGAGAAAGATCCACTTCTTTTAAGGATGTATGGAATCTAAACATTGAATACATTGATTCATTTCCATACATTTTATTTCTACTGTAAATGTATAGTTTTCCTGAATCGTTATATGCTTTTACTTTTCCATCTGCTGACACTATTACTGATGGTAATTTAAAGAATTCTTCTTCTGTATATCCACTTGGTATTTCATCAGAATAAAACCCTATATATGTTATTTTTGTATCTTCAAATTGATATGTTGCATTATTCGTTCCATTTACAAAGTCTTTTATTGTTTTACTAAATGTTTGCCCATCATATAGGGTACTTTCTCCTAGTTCTATCGTTACATTTCCTGTTACATTCTTTAATGTGAATACTCCATTTGTATATGTAAATCC